>NZ_JANJES010000013.1:0-52029 GCF_044878465.1 Rothia sp. BD8
CCCCGGGGCCGCCCCCCCCCCCCCCCCCCCCCCCCCCCCCCCCGGCCCCCCCCCCCCCCCCCCCCCCCCCCCCCCCCGCCCCCCCCGGGGGGGGGGCCCCGTCGCCGTGTGGCAGCGCGGCGGGGCCGTCGCCGTGTGGCAGCGCGGCGGGGCCGCCGTCGTGCGCAGCGCAGGCACTACTCCGGGCGCGTCGGCCCGGGCTCGGCCCCCGGGTCCGGGTCGGCCGGGGGCACCTGGGGGATCTCGGTGGTGTCGCGCCGGACGGGCGGCAGCGGCTCGACGGCGGGCAGGGCGGCGGTCAGCGCCGGGTCCGGGGCGCGGTAGGCCAGCAGCTGGGGGAAGCGCCTGCTCAGCCCGGCCACCCCGAGGCCGCAGGCCACCGCCCCACCCACCAGGGCCAGGCCGGGACCGGCCCACTGGCCGGCCGCGCCCATCACGCCGGAGCCCAGCCGCGGCCCGCCGTTGACGGTGACGATGAACAGACCCTGCAGGCGCCCGCGCATGGTGTCCGGGGCGGCCACCTGCAGGATCGTAGAGCGGTAGATGCTGCCCACGGAGTCCACGGCCCCGGCGACCATCAGGCCGATCAGGGCCAGGATCAGCCCGGTCCAGGCGGCCGCGGAGCCCCGTTCGGTCCCGGCCTGGACCCACCACATGGCCAGGCCCGCCCACAGCATCCCCGCGGTCCAGCCCGCGTAGGTCCAGGTCAGGGCCCGGCCCTGAGCCCGCACCCGCACGGCCCGCCCGGACAGCACGGTGCCCAGGAAGGCGCCCAGCGTCATGGTCCCGGACAGCAGCCCGGCCACGGCCTCGCTGCCGCCGACCACCACCAGCGCCATCGCGGGGAACAGGGCCTGCGGGAACAGGGTGATCATGGCGCACAGGTCCAGTATGAAGGTCATCGCGACCACGGGTGAGCTGCGCACGAAGCGCAGCCCCTCCACCACGGAGGACAGGCCCCGGGTGGGCTGCTCCTCCCCCTCCGCCTGCTGCGGGACCTGCGGGGGCAGCCGGTACAGGGCCCACAGCCCCACGGTGAAGGTGCCCACGTCCACCAGGTACGTCCAGCCGTAGCCGACGGCGGCGACCAGGAAGCCGCCGAGCATGGGGCCCAGGGTCAGGGCGACGGTGCTGGCGGACATGTTCAGGGCGTTGGCCGCCGGCAGCCTCTTCAGCCCGACGATGTTGGGGATGATGGCCCCGCGCGCGGCCTGGTTGATGGGGTGCAGCAGGGACTGCAGGGCGATCAGCCCGTAGAGCACGGCGATGCTGTCCAGGCGCAGGAACGCCTGCGCGGCGATGAGCCCGGTGAGCACCCACAGGCCCAGCGACGCGGCCAGGGCCACGCGGCGTCGGTCCCGGGTGTCGGCCAGGACCCCGCCCCACAGCCCGCCGAAGATCAGCGGGAGCACGGAGACCAGGCCCACAGCGCCCACGGCGAAGGTGGAGCCGGTGATGCGGAAGATCTGCAGGGACACGGCCATCGCGGAGACCTGGAAGCCCAGCACGGAGAAGGCGGTGCCCAGCCACAGCCGCCGGAAATCCGGGTGCTGGCGCAGGGGCGTGAGGTCCATCATGAGGCGGGGCACACGGGAAAGCCTAGCCGAGGGCTGAATCCGGGGCCCGCGGGTACCGTGCGCCCCGGGGCCGGGGGCATGCTGGAGGGGTACGACGTCAACGGTTCGAAAGGCAGGGAATCCCCATGACGGAAGCACCTCTCATCTCCCTGAACGACGGCAACGCCATCCCCCAGCTGGGTTACGGCGTGTGGCAGGTCGAGGACGAGACCGCGGAGAAGGCGGTCCAGCTGGCCCTGGAGGCCGGGTTCCGCCACATCGACACCGCGAAGATCTACGGCAACGAGGAGGGCGTGGGCCGCGGCCTGAAGGCCTCGGACGTGGATGCGCAGGACGTGTGGGTGACCACCAAGCTGTGGAATGACGACCAGGGCTACGACAAGGCCCTGCAGGCCTACGAGGCCTCCGCCAAGCGCCTGGATCTGGGCAAGCCGGTGGACCTGTACCTGATCCACTGGGCCCAGCCGCAGCAGGGCACCTACCTGGAGTCCTGGAAGGCGCTGATCGAGCTGCAGAAGCAGGGCAAGGTCCGCTCCATCGGCGTGTCCAACTTCCCGGAGGAGCAGCTGCGCGAGATCGTGCGGGAGACCGGGGTGGCCCCGGCCGTGCACCAGATCGAGCTGCACCCGCACTTCAACCAGGAGAAGATGCGCGCGGTCGACGAGGAGCTGGGCATCCGCACCGAGGCCTGGTCCCCGCTGGGCCAGGGCGGCGAGGTCCTGAAGGAGAAGGTCATCACCGACATCGCCGAGAAGCACGGGGCCACCGCCGGGCAGGTCGTGATCGCCTGGCACCTGGCCCTGGGCAACATCGTGATCCCCAAGTCCGTGACCCCGGAGCGGATCACGGAGAACTACGGCGCCCTGGACGTGCGCCTGGACGACGAGGATGTGCAGGCCATCAACGGCCTGACCCGCGAGGACGGGCGTCTGGGCAACGATCCCGCGCAGGGGGTCTGAGCCCCCCCTCCGACCGCATCCTGACCCCGGCGGTAACATCCGCCCCATCCCTTGGCCGCCCCGCATCGGCGAGCATACGCTCGAGACACCGACGCGGGGCGGTCTCGCGCATCACCGAAAGGCCTGCACTGTGGAGCATGACGACGCCGTGTACCGCGAGTTCCGCGCCCGCTACGGCCCGCTGCTGGAGCGTCTGAACGACGTCGAGTGGACCCGCCGGGAGGCCCGCTCCCGAATGCTCACGGTGCACCCGGAGATGGATCATCACCTGCTGGATCGGGCGCTGGCGGAGATGAGCTGGCGCAGCGAGCTGCGGCGGGAGGATCCGCTGGGCGGGGTGGTGATCTCCTGTTCCCTGCTGCTGGCGGTCAATGATCTGTTCGACCTCGGGGAGGACCCGGAGTACGCCGTGACCCTGCTGGAGCGGGCGATCTTCCAGGAGATGTCCGCGTTCATGAACCTGCACGGGATCTCCGATGAGGCCGCGGCGCACATCCTGTCTCGGCTGGCGGCCAGCAACCGCTTCCTCGCCGAGTATCCGCGCACCACCCTCACCCAGGAGGAGTACCGGGGGTTCCTGCGGGACATCCCGGAGTATCTGCGGGAGCTGTCCGCGGCGAAGGACGGCCGCTGGCCGGTCTCGGATGCGCTGATCCGCGAGCGCATCGGTGAGGGCTCCTGGACGCGGGCGCTGCTGGCGGTGGGCATGTCCCCGGAGGAGCGCTACGCCGCGGACGGCACGGACCTGATCCCGGATTACACGGAGGCGCGCTTCCGCAGCGCGATGGCAGATTTCTTCACGTTCTGCATCCGCACGGATCGGATTCCGCACGCGCTGCTGTATGGGCGATGGGCGGCCAGCGGCTCCCGCTCGCGGGTGCCGCGGCCGAATCTGGCGACGGTGCGCCACCAGTTCGGCTCCTGGTCTCAGGCGATCGCGCACGGGCGGGAGCTGATCAACTCCAGCGATCCGGCTCAGGCGGATCCCCGGTACGAGGAGCACTGGGTGGGGCCGTGGACGCAGCCCACCCCGGTGGTCTCCCCCTCGGGAGGGCGTGCGGCGTGGAGTGTGAGCAGCTGGACGGATCGGGGCATCGGCGTCGTCGGGCATCTGCGCGCGGAGCCGGGTGAGACCTCCGAAGCGGACGCCGAGGCGGCGTGGGAGGAGCTGGTCGGGGAGATCGCCCAGGCGGTGCGGGATCTGCCGTGGAACCACTTCCTGACGGTGGAGTACGAGACGGGCAACAACCTGGACGAGGCGCCGTTCGCGCAGGCCTTCACGGGACCTGCGGGGGTGGAGGTGACACTGGTCTCGGAGCGGTTCCTGCCGGCGATCGTGTGGCCGATCGACGACGCGCATCTGCAGCGCACGGGGTGGACGGCCCCGGACGAGTCCCAGCCGCATTGGCGCCAGGGGCGCCTGGAGCCGGAGGCGGCGGCCCGGACCCTGGTGGATGGGCTGCGCCACGGGCGGGACTGCTCGGATCCGTACAGCTTCCGGTGGGGTTCGGGGGCGGTCTACGCTGAGGATCAGCACAGAGCCGAGACGGACCTCAGGAGATGATCGGGTGAGCTGCGCCCCGCTGACCGGACCCGTGCCGCGACCGGAGGGGCACCGCCGGGGCTCTCCGGAGTTCACGCGGATGCTGATCGCGATGTTCTGCGCAGGGGTCGCGACGTTCGCGCAGCTGTACTCGCCGCAGGCGGTGCTGCCGTCGATCGCCCGGGATTTGGGGGTGGAGGCGGCCTCGGCGGCGCTGATGGTCTCGGCGGGCACCTTGGGACTGGCCCTGTTCGCCCTGCCGTGGACGTATCTGGCGGATCGGTGGGGCAAGGTCCGGGCGATGGAGATCGCGGTCGTCGCGGCGACCGTGCTGGGGCTGGTGATCCCGTGGATCCCGCACTTCGGGACGGTGCTGGTGCTGCGCCTGGCGCAGGGCGCGGCCCTGGCGGGGATGGCGGCCTTGGCGGTGTCCTACATCAGCGAGGAGACGCACGCGCTGCACGCCGGGGCCGCGACGGGTCTGTACGTGGCCGGGACCTCACTGGGCGGGTTGGCCGGCCGGCTGATCTCGGGGCCGATGGCGGAGGTGACGAGAAGCTGGCGGGTCGCGGTCATGACGGTGTCCGTGCTGGCGGGGGCGGCCGCGGTGGCGTTCATCGTGCTGGTGCCTCGGGCCCGGCGGTTCGTGCCGGTGCCGCCGGAGGGGGCGCTGCGGGAGACGGCCCATCGGATCGGGCTGCAGCTGCGCAACCCGGCGATGCTGAGCCTGTTCCTGCTGGCGTTCATCCTGATGGGCGCGTTCGTCACGGTGTACAACTACGTGGGCTTCACCCTGGAGGCCCCGCCGTATCTGCTGTCTCCGAGCGTGATCGCCCTGCTGTTCCTGGCGTACCTGTCCGGGACGTTCGCTTCGACGACGGCCGCGCGGTTCAGCGCCCGCTTCGGACGGCTGCACGTGGTGGGCGCGTGCGTGGCGGTGATGCTGGTGGGGATCGGGCTGACGCTGACGCGGCCGCTGTGGCTGATCGTGGTGGGGCTGGTGCTGCTGACCATGGGGTTCTTCGCGGCGCATTCGGTGGCCTCGGGGTGGGCCGGTCTGGAGGCCGGGGTGGCGAAGGCCCAGGGCACGGCCCTGTACAACGTCTTCTACTATGCGGGTTCCGCGCTGGTGGGCTGGGTCGGCGGGTTCTTCTATGCGGCCGGCGGGTGGCTGGCCACGGGCCTGTTCTGCGCGGGGCTGCTGGTGGTGGGTTCTGCGGTGGCCTGCCCGGTGCTGCATCGGACGCTGGTGCGCCGGGCGGGGTGAGCCGTTAGACTGGCTCATCGACGAAGGGGAGTAGTTCCCATCCGCCGCGGTGTCCGCGGCGGTGGCGGTGCGTCGACACACTGGATCCGGTGTTCGGGTCCCGGTGCCCCACCCGTCACCTCGTGCCGTGCGCGCGGGGTGCGGGCGAGCGAGACCTTCGTCCCACTGACCGATCCCGGCCCGCGCCGCACCCCCGCGGGGTGTGCCCGGGCCTCGTTCAGGGCCGTGTCCTCCCCCGCCGTCCGGTGCGTGTGCGCCGTCGTCCGGGGTCGTCGCCCGGCCCGGAAGGCGAGACCGCCATGGACCGCACCGATTCCCAGCAGCCCCTCCCCCACTCCGCGCAGGAGCCGACGCCGCTCCCCCATCCTGTCGGCGACCCCGCGGACCCCGCCGATCCGGCGGGGCACGCGCATCACGCGGTGGGCGAGCCGTCGAAGGCGCAGATCCGGCGGTGGCGGCGGTATCTGGCGGATGAGATCGCGGAGGCGAACCTGTACCGCGGCCTGGCCCGGCACGCCACGGGCCGGGAGGCGGAGATCCTGGAGCAGGTGGCCGAGGCGGAGGGCCGGCATCGGGAGCACTGGGTGCAGATGCTCGGTGAGCATGCCGAGCCGATGCCGCGGCCATCGGTGGGTTCGGCGTTCCTGCAGTTCCTGGCCCGGCGCTTCGGCTCGGTGTTCGTGCTGGCGCTGGCGCAGCGGGCGGAGGGGCGTTCCCCGTATGCGGAGGACCCAGATGCCACGGATGCGATGGCCGCGGATGAGGCGGTCCATGAGGAGATCATCCGGGCGCTGGCCACGAATGGGAGGGAGAAGCTGTCCGGGAACTTCCGGGCGGCGGTGTTCGGTGCCAATGACGGACTGGTCTCGAATGTCTCGCTGATCATGGGGATCGGCGCGTCGGGGGCGAGCTCGCAGATGGTGCTGTTCTCCGGGTTAGCGGGGCTGCTGGCGGGGGGCCTGTCCATGGGGGCCGGGGAGTTCGTGTCGGTGCGGTCTCAGCGGGAGCTGCTGGATGCTTCCCGTCCGACGCAGGTGACGCTGCGGGTGGCGGATGATCTGGACATCGACGAGAACGAGCTGGAGCTGATCTATCGGGCTCGGGGGATGTCCGAGGAGGCGGCCAGGCATCGGGCGCTGGAGCGGTTCGGACACTTCGACTGCGACTGCGATCCGTCCCTGTCCCATCGGGATGACGCGGAGGAGGAGTCCGCGGAGAATGTGGTGTTGGGCACGGATCTGGGTGCGGCGGCGTCGAGCTTCTGCTTCTTCGCCTCGGGTGCGGTGATCCCGATCCTGCCGTACCTGCTGGGGATGACGGGGGTGTGGGCGATGGTGTTGTCCCTGGTCCTGGTGGGGGTGGCCCTGCTGGGCACGGGTGGCGTGGTGGGTCTGCTGTCCGGGGCGTCCCCGGCGAAGCGGGGTCTGCGGCAGCTGGGGATCGGCTACGGTGCGGCGTTGGCCACGTATCTGCTGGGCCTGCTGTTCGGGACGACCGTTGGTGGGTAGCGGATCCCTTGCTATCCTAGGCCCTGCAGTGCCCGCATGACGGCGCCCGTCGTCCTCGCCGGTTGCCGCGGCGGCAGCCGCACCCGTGACCCATGATGATCTACTCGTTTCCTTTGGGGGGAATACGAAACCACCTCTGTCTCTCGCCGCCAGCTCGCCAAGGGCGCCCCCTGGTCCGTGCCCGTCGTGGCCGCCGCCTCCGCCGTCCCGGCCATGGCCGCCAGCCAGGACCAAGCACATGCCAGTGTCTGCAAGATCTTCACCGGAGACGGTTATCGGCCCCTCGCGGCTCAGCATGACGTTTACTTCACCTTTGGATCAGATGCCCCGGGTGGGTCCATCCCCAAGGGCACGGTATTCACCTTCGCATTCACCCTCTCTGGTGGACAGACAATGGAGGTTCCTCAGATGTACCCCACGTCCGGCCAGACCAGTGGGGGTCTCGCCAGCACTACCATCTCGCCCTCAAGCGGGACTTCAGCTACTGCATTCACCATGACCGTAACCTTCAATCGGGATGCGTCAGCGAGTGATCTGCAGAATACTATGAACTGTGAGATCGGTGTCAAGTGAACGACTGACTCTGAAATCGCTCCCGAGACCACCGTTACAGTGAATATGCGCTCGTCCGGTCAGCAGGTTAAGCCTGCATCGGGTTCTCTATCTTGGAAGGTTCCACAGCGAATGCCCGTTGCCACCAACAGGACGGGCCGCACACCTCTGATCTACCTCAGTAAGAGCGGATCCCAGACCTGCTACCCGGAGACACGCTTTACGCTCAACGGTTCCTCCACGCGCAGGGAATGCGCGGAGAGCGGGACGATCAACAGCACCTCTGCCATCTATCCTGGTGGTCGGTGCGTTGCAGTCTCCAATATAGGGACGTCCGGCCAGTATAGTCACCCTCCGGTCTGCTGACTGGCATCTCTTTCAGCGGAAGGCCCCGCATCGCATCCCGCGGTGCGGGGCCTTCCGCTTTCCACCACCCAAACCGTCATCTACGTGGCTTGTCGGGCTCCCAGAACGCACGCCAGCGACGGTTCGGCGCGATCCACGGGCACGGAGAACGCCGAGCCGTCATCCACGTGGTCTCAGACGGGCTGAGAACCCACGCGGATGACGGCTCGGCGTCGTCGTGCTGGAGGGAGGCTCTCGCCTACTTGCCGGCGAAGATCTCCCGCATCAGCTCGGCGGCCTGGGACGGGGTCTTGCCGACCTTCACGCCCGCGGCCTCCAGGGCCTCCTTCTTGGCTTCCGCGGTGCCGGAGGAACCGGACACGATGGCGCCCGCGTGCCCCATGGTCTTGCCCTCCGGGGCGGTGAAGCCCGCGACGTAGCCGACCACCGGCTTGGTCACGTGCTCCTTGATGTACTCCGCGGCGCGCTCCTCCGCGTCCCCGCCGATCTCGCCGATCATCACGATCGCCTCGGTCTCCGGGTCCGCCTCGAAGGCCTCCAGGGCGTCGATGTGCGTGGTCCCGATGACCGGGTCCCCGCCGATGCCGATCGCGGTGGTGAACCCGATGTCCCGCAGCTCGAACATCATCTGGTAGGTCAGGGTGCCGGACTTGGAGACCAGCCCGATCTTCCCCTTGCCCGTGATGTTCGCCGGGGTGATGCCCACCAGGCACTCCTCCGGGGTGATGATCCCGGGGCAGTTCGGCCCGATGATGCGGGTCTTCGGCTTCCCGTCCGCCCCGGCGTTGGCCTTGGCGTGCGCCCAGAACTCCGCGGAATCCTGCACGGGGATGCCCTCGGTGATCACCACGACCAGCGGGACCTCGGCGTCGATCGCCTCGATCACGGCGTCCTTGGTGAAGGCCGGCGGCACGAACACGATCGAGACGTCCGCCCCGGTCTCGGCCACCGCCTCCTTGACGGTGCCGAACACGGGCAGCTCGACGTCGGCGCCGTCCTTGGTCTTGTGGGACACCGTGGTCCCGGCCTTGCGGGCGTTCACGCCGCCGACCACCTGGGTGCCGGCCGCCAGCATCCGCGCGGTGTGCTTGGTGCCCTCGCCGCCGGTGATGCCCTGAACGATGACCTTGGAGTCCTTGTTCACGAAGATAGACATGTTTTCCTTCTCGTTACCTGGAAGTGCTTCGGCGAGTGCTCAGGCCTGGTGGGCCAGCTCGGCGGCCTTGTCGGCGCCCTCGTCCATGGTCTTGGCCTGGGTGACCAGCGGGTGGTTCGCCTCATCCAGGATGCGGCGCCCCTCCTCCACGTTGTTCCCGTCCAGGCGCACCACCAGCGGCTTGGTGGCCTGATCGCCCAGGATCTCCAGGGCCTTCACGATGCCGTTGGCGACGGCGTCGCACGCGGTGATCCCGCCGAACACGTTCACGAACACGGACTTCACCTGGGCGTCGTTCAGGATCACGTCCAGGCCGTTGGCCATGACCTCCGCGGAGGCGCCGCCGCCGATGTCCAGGAAGTTCGCCGGCTTCACATCGCCGTGGTTCTCCCCGGCGTAGGCGACGACGTCCAGGGTGGACATGACCAGCCCGGCGCCGTTGCCGATGATGCCGACCTCCCCGTCCAGCTTGACGTAGTTGAGGTCGTTCTCCTTGGCCTTGGCCTCCAGCGGATCCGCGGCGGCCTTGTCCTCCAGAGCAGCGTGATCCTCGTGGCGGAACTCGGCGTTGTCGTCCAGGGAGACCTTGCCGTCCAGGGCCAGGATCTGCCCGTCGCCGGTCTTCACCAGCGGGTTGACCTCCACCAGGGTCGCGTCCTCGGCGGCGTAGACCTCACCGAGCTTCACGATGACGGCGGCGACCTTCTCGCGCAGCTCCTCCGGGAACCCGGCGGTGGACACGATCTCCAGGGCCTTCTCCTGGGTGAGGCCTGCGGCCGGGTCCACCTCGACGCGGGCCAGCGCCTCGGGGCGCTCGGCGGCCAGCTGCTCGATCTCCATGCCGCCCTCCACGGAGCACATGGCCAGGTAGGTGCGGTTGGCCCGGTCCAGCAGCACGGAGAAGTAGTACTCCTCGGCGATGTCCGCGCCCTGGGCGATCATCACGCGCTTGACGGTGTGGCCCTTGATGTCCATCCCCAGGATCTGGGAGGCGTACTCGCGGGCCTCCTCCGGGGTCTTGGCGACCTTCACGCCGCCGGCCTTGCCGCGTCCGCCCACCTTGACCTGGGCCTTGACGACGGTGACGCCGCCGATCTTCTCGGCGGCGGCCTGAGCTTCTTCGGGAGTCTCGGCGACGATCCCCTGCAGCACGGGCACCCCGTGCTTCTCGAAGAGGTCGCGCGCCTGGTATTCGAACAGGTCCACGGGTCTGTGTCCTTCTTCCTCGAAGTCGTGCCGGGAACCGCGGAACCGGGCGCCCGGCTTGATCTGTCGTGGAGCTCTCGCGCCGGGCCCGCACGGATGCGGCGGGCGTCACGGGGCTCCCCACAGTGAGCCTATCCCACCCGACCGTGACGCCCCTAACCTGGGGGTGGGGCCCCTCCCCCTCCGCCCGCTCGCGACCCGGCGCTCCCGTACCCAAACGCCTCCTCCCCGCAGGTGAGGCGGCGCGTCCGTTCCCAAACGCCCCACCCCACCCACGCGAGACGGCGCACCCGTTCCCAAGATCGGCGTCTATGGGAACGAATGCGCCGGGTCGGTGAGGATCAGGGGGGGGGAGCACGGACCCCGGGACGATGCCCGGGGCTAGTCCAGGGGTTCGATGGGCGCGTAGCGCAGCAGCAGCCGCTTCTCCTCCGCGCCGAAGCGCACCTTCGCGACCGTCTTGTCTCCGGAGCCCTCCAGGGCGATCACCTTCCCGCGGCCGAAAGTCTTGTGCTGCACGGACTGACCCACGCGCAGCGTCGGGATCTCCTTACCCTGCTGCACCCGGGAGGCCTTCGTGGCGCGGGAGCCCAGGGCCGGGGAGCCGTCGATGTCCCCGGAGAACGCGGCATCAGCGCTGGCCGGGGCGGGCCGACGCCGGGCGGAAGACGACGACGTCGGGCCGGACTCGCGCCCGCCCCAAGACGAGGACTCCGCCCACGAGCCGCCCCGCGAGCGCCCACCGAATCCACCAGACCCGAACCCCGAACCGAACCCGCCGGCCCCGTGCACCGGGGAGCCCCAGCCGGCGCGCATCGAGCCCAGCCGCTTCCACTCCACGAGCTCCTCCGGGATCTCCTCCAGGAACGGCGAGGGCGGGTTGAACTGGGACTGGCCCCACATGGAGCGGGACTCCGCGCGCGTCAGGTACAGCCGGCGCATCGCCCGGGTCAGCCCCACGTAGGCCAGGCGCCGCTCCTCGGACATCTCCGCCTCATCGGTCAGGGCCCGCTGGTGGGGGAACAGCCCGTGCTCCATCCCGGTGAGGAACACCACCGGAAACTCCAGGCCCTTCGCGGTGTGCAGGGTCATCAGCGTGACCACACCCTGCTCGCGGGCCTCGGCCACCTCGCGGGCCACCTGGGCCGCGGAGACCCCGCCCTCCCCGTCCTCGTCGGCGGCCTGCGCGCGGGGGCGGTTGGGGATCTGGTCGGCGTCGGCCACCAGGGCCACGTGCTCCAGGAACTCGGCCAGCCCGGCGTCGGGATCCTCCGCCTGGAACTCCCGGACCACGGCCACCAGCTCGTTGAGGTTCTCCACCCGGGACTCGTCCTGCGGGTCCTCCGAGGTGCGCAGCGCCTCCAGGTACCCGCTCTGCTCCAGCACCGCCTCCAGGCAGGTGGCCGGGGACTCGGTGGCCGCGATCTGCGCCAGATCATCCATCATGGACACGAACGCCAGGATCTTCTTCGCCCCGGCCGAACCCAGCCCCGGGGCCTCCTCGGCCCGGCGGGCCGCGGCGAAGAACGAGATCCGCTCCTGCTGCGCCAGATTGGCGATGGCCCCCTCCGAGCGGGCGCCGATGCCGCGCTTGGGCTCGTTGAGGATGCGGCGCACCGTGATGTCGTCGTCCGGGTTGAGCAGGGCGCGCAGGTACGCCAGGGCGTCCTTGATCTCCTTGCGCTCGTAGAAGCGGGTCCCGCCGACCACCCGGTACGGCAGACCCACCCGCATCAGGATCTCCTCCAGGGAGCGGGACTGGGCGTTGGTCCGGTAGAACACCGCCACATCCCCGGCGGCGATGCCCTCCTCATCGCGCAGCCGGTCGATCTCCTCGGCAATGAACCGCGCCTCGGCGTGCTCGTTCTCCGCGACGTAGCCGACGATCGGCTCCCCGTCCCCGGAGGCCGTCCACAGCTTCTTCGGGCGACGCTGCGGGTTGCGCTCGATCACCGCGTTCGCCGCGGAGAGGATGGTCTGGGTGGAGCGGTAGTTCTGCTCCAGCAGGATGGTGCGGGCGTTCGGGTAATCCCGCTCGAAGTCCGTGATGTTGCGGATGTCCGCCCCGCGGAAGGCGTAGATGGACTGATCCGAATCCCCCACCACGGTCAGCTCCGCCGGGCCCGCGGCCTCCGGGTACGGGCTCGCCTTCCCTGCGACCGCACCGTTCGACGACCCGCCCGACGACGCCGCGGCGTCGGCCCCCACCAGCTCCCGCACCAGGGCGTACTGCGCGTGGTTGGTGTCCTGGTACTCGTCCACCAGGATGTGCCGGTAGCGGCGGCGGTAGAACTCCGCGACCTGCGGGAAGGCACGCAGCAGGAAGACGGTCTGGGAGATGAGGTCGTCGAAATCCAGGGCGTCCGCGGCCCGCAGCCGACGGGTGTACTCGCTGTAGATCCGCGCGATCGTGTGATTCCACTCGTCGCCAGGGGACACGGATGCGGCGTTGGCTTCGGCGTCCACCAGCTCGTTCTTCAGCGCGGAGATGCGGTTGAGCACGGCCTTGGGGGCGAAGCGCTTGGAATCCAGCTGCATCTCCTTGGCGATCAGGGCCACCAGCCGCTGGGAGTCCGCGGCGTCGTAGATGGAGAAGCTGGACTTCATCCCCAGGGTCGCGGCCTCCCGACGCAGCACCCGCACGCAGAAGCTGTGGAAGGTGGAGATGGTCATCCGCCGTGCCTTCTCCCCCACCAGCTCGACGACGCGCTCGCGCATCTCCGCGGCGGCCTTGTTGGTGAAGGTGATCGCGAGGATCTGCCCCTCGTGGGCCCGACCGGTGGCCAGCAGGTAGGCGATCCGGTGGGTGAGCACGCGGGTCTTGCCGGAGCCGGCGCCCGCCACGATCAGCAGCGGGGACCCTGCATGCACCACGGCCTCGCGCTGCTGGTCGTTGAGCCCCTCCACGAGGGCCTGCGGATCCGCTCGCGGGGCCGGTTCGGCGGGCCGGGCGGAGGCGTCGGGGCGGAAGAAGGAGGTGTCGCGCAGAAAGTCCATGGCGCCTCCCAGTCTAGGCGAACACGTCTTCGAAGGAACCGCCGATCCACGCCCCCGCCCGACGCCGGCACGCGGGTTCCGCCGCGAAACCGCCCGCCGTGCCCGGGCCCCGGGCCTCCAAGCGTCCGGGCGTGCGGCGGGGCCAGCCGACCGCGGCCATCGCACCATAATGGGGAGCATGGGTATGTCCGAAGGCCAGAAGAAGCGCAGATACGGTGCATCCGCCGTCCCGTCCGGCGGTGAGGGGAATCGGACCCCCGGAACGGCGGGGCGCTCCCGCGGTTCGGCCCAGCCCACGGGCCGCAGCAGCACCCGAACTCCGGTGGCCCCCGGCACCTACCGCCGCGAGGACCTCGCCCCGCGCCCCGGCTCCGGGTCCTCCCTGGGCATCATCATCGGGGTGCTCACGACCATCGCGGTGCTGCTGTTCTGCTACGTGACCTTCCTCGTGCTGCCCGGCATCGGCCGCGCCTACGGGCTGACGCTGCCGGAGCTGCGGATCACGGGCTTCGACCGGGAGCAGATCGCCGCGGCCGCGAGCGCCCTGGGCGATCAGGGTCGGGAGGACTACCGCTGGGTGCACCGCTCCTCGGGTCTGCTGATGCCGCTGTTCATGGCCCTGGCGTGGTTCGCGATGCTGGGGCAGTCCGTGCACACCCGCGCGGTCCGCTGGGCGCTGTGGTCGGTGCCCCTGGCCTTCGCCGTCGTGGTCCTGGCCGGCGGTCACGCGATCGACGCCGCCCTGGCCGATCCCACCGACGGCCCGGTGGCGCTGGCCTCGGGGCTGGTCATCGCCCGGTGGGTGCTCACCGCGGCGCTGCTGGCCCAGGCCGCGTGGATGCTGGCGCACCTGGTGCGCACCAAGCTGGACGCCTTCGCCCGCGGGGAGCTGCCGGGCCAGCAGCCGACCCCCTGACACCGGCACGCGGGCTCAGCCCTCGGAGGCCGTGCGCGGGGAGACGCGCCGGAACAGCAGCGCCAGCACCGCTCCCACCAGCACGGCCGCGGCCGGCAGCAGCATCGCCTGACCCATCGCCGCGGCGTAGCCCTCGTGCAGGAACGACGGCAGCGCTCCATCGGCACCGGCCGCCGCCTCACCCGCACCACCGGCGCCCGCACCGCCCGACGCCGCCCCGACCCCCGGCAGGTGCGCGGCCAGGCGGTTCTGCATCATCATCGCGATCAGCGCAGAGCCCAGCACGGAGCCGACCTGCCGCGTCGTGTTGAACACCCCGGAGCCCGCGCCGGCCCGGGCGGGAGCCAGGTCCCGGGTCGCGGTGATGGAGACCGGGGACCACATGAACGCCCCGCCGACCCCCATGACGAAGCTGGGCACCAACAGCAGCGCCACCGCCGTGTCCGGGTCCATCAGCAGCCAGTACAGCACCAGGCCGACGCCGTTGAGCAACAGCCCGCCCACGGCCATCAGCGGGGCGTTGCGCCCGGTGATGATCCGCCCGACCAGCGGGGCCAGCACCCCGGAGACCACGGCCATCGGCGCCAGCATCAGCGCGGCCTGGGTCGGGCTCATCTGGCGCACCAGCTGCAGGAAAAGCATCAGCGGCAGCGCGAAGGAGGAGATCATCAGCCCCACGAGGGTGATCACGGCGTTGCCCACGGAGAAGTTGCGGTCCCGGAACAGCCCCAGCGGCACCAGCGGCTCGGCGGGGGTCACCCGCTGCCACAGCACGAAGACCGCCAGGATCACCGCCCCGCCGATGATCAGCTCGGGCACCGTCACCGGCCCCCAGATCGGACCCCAGTCGTACCCGTGCCCCTCCTGGATGCCGAACACGAGCAGGAACATCCCGACGGCGCTGAGCAGCACACCCACCCAGTCCATCGAGTGCGCGTGCACGGGCAGGGACGGCACGGCCCGGGCGGCCCGCCAGAACGCGAAGATCCCGACCGGGATGTTGACGAAGAAGATCCACTGCCAACCCAGGGAGTCCACGAGCAGCCCGCCGGCGATGGGCCCGGCCAGATTCGCGACGCCGGCGGTCGCACCCCAGATGCCCAGGGCAGGCCCGCGCCGCTCGGGCGGGAACAGGCGGGTGATGATGGCCATGGTCTGCGGGGTCATGATCGCAGCACCCAAGCCCTGGAAGACACGGGCGAGGATCAGGGAGGCGATGGACCCGGAGAACCCGCACCACAGGGAGGCCAGGGTGAACACGGTGAGCCCGGTCAGGTACAGCCTCTTGGGGCCGAAGCGATCCCCCAGCCGCCCGGTGATCAGCAGCGGCACCGCGTAAGCCAGCAGATAGGCGCTGGTCACCCAGACCACGGCGTTGATGTCCGCGTCCAGGTGGCTCATGATCGCCGGCATCGCGGTGGAGACGATCGTGGCGTCCACCAGGATCATGAAGAACCCGATGACGATGGCCCACAGCGCCCGCCAGGCCTGCGCCGTCTCCGGGTCCCGCCCGGGGGCCGCGGCCCCGCGGGTCCGGCGATGGCGCGGCGGGGTGCTGGCTGGGCTCACGGAGATGCCTTCCTTCGCGGAACGGGAGATCCGGCGTCGGATTCCGGGGCGCGCAGATGCACCGGGGCGCCGAGAGGCTGGCGGAGAGTGCCCCCGAGTGGATTCGAACCACCGACACCGGCTTTAGGAGAGCCGTGCTCTATCCCCTGAGCTACGAGGGCGCGGATGCCCACTCTACCCGCCCCGCCTTTCCCCCGCGGAATCCCCTCCGGGTCCGCGTGCCAGACTGGTGGGCATGGCTGTGCTGATCGATCCCCCGTTGTGGCCGGCCCACGGCACCGTCTTCTCCCACCTGGTCTCGGACCGGGATCTGACCGAGCTGCACGCACTGGCCGCGGCCGCGGGGATCAGTCCGCGGGCCTTCGACCGGGACCACTACGACGTCCCCGCCCACCGCCGCCAGGAGCTGATCGAGCTGGGGGCTCAGCCGGTCAGCGCGGCGCAGCTGACCCGCCGCCTGCGCGCCAGCGGCCTGCGCATCCCGGCCCGGGAGCGCCCGGAGCGGATCCGCGCGGGGCTGCTGCGCGCCTGGGATCGGGCCTTCCCGGCCTGGGCCGGACACGGCGGCGCGCTGCTGGCCCGGTGGGAGGAGGAGCATCGGGCCTATCACGACTCGGTGCACCTGCGGGAGGTCCTGGAGCGCCTCGACGGGCCGCTGGCCCCCGAGCGGGAGAAGGATCGGACGGTGCTGGCGCTGGCCGCCTGGTACCACGACGCCGTGTACCGGGGCGCTCCGGGAGCGGATGAGCAGGACAGCGCCGCCCTCCTGGAGGAGGAGGCGCGGCACCTGCCGACGGGCGAGGGGGCGCCGTCGTCGGAGACCGTGCGCCGGGCGGCCGCCCTGGTCCGCGCCACGGCCGCCCACGCCCGCTCGGCGGAGGCGGACCCGCTGTGGCCGGCGCTGCATGACGCGGACCTGGGGATCCTGGCCGCGGACCTCGGGCGCTACCGGCGCTACGTCGAGGGGGTGCGCCGAGAGTACGCGCACGTGCCGGAAGGGCAGTTCCGCACCCGCCGGGCGATGATCCTGCGGGAGCTGATCGGCGGGCCCCACGTGTTCCTGACCCCCGCGGGGCGGGCGCGGTGGGAGGAGGCGGCCCGAGCCAACGTGAACCGGGAGCTGGCCGAGTTGGAGGGAGGGTCCGCCCCCGAGGCTCAGCGGCCCCGGCGGCGGTAGAGGATTCGGGAGCCCAGCAGCCCCAGGATGATGCCCACGCCCCCGACGATCGAGACCCACATGGCGGGGTTGCCGAGGCTCAGGGACAGCAGCAGCCCGATGACGATGCCGGGCACCGCGCCGGCCACCATGCCGACGGCCATGTAGAGGAATTCCTGGTCGCTGCGGGACTTCGGGGGTTCGAACTGGGTGGACATGGTCCTCATGGTAGTCGGGCCCGCCGTCGGGCGAAGACGACGACAGCGGCTCCCGCTGGTCGTCGAGAGCCGCTGCGCGCTCCGCCTCAGGGACCCTCGCGGGCCCGGGCGGAAGGGGTGGGATCCGTGCCGCGCACCGGGCGCGGGAGGGACCCCGGGGAGGAAAGCGTCGGGCCCCGCGTCCGGATATGTGCCGGACGCGGGGCGGGTGCTCACCGGTCCACGTGGATGAACACGGGAGCGGAGGCCGCGGGCAGGTAGGCGGAGAACTCGGCGGTGGTCCCGCCCTCCCAGCCGCCGTGGATGGCGCGGCCGTTGCCCAGGTAGATGGCCACGTGGGAGCCGCCGAAGCCGTTGGAGGCGTAGTAGATGATGTCGCCGGGCTTGGCCTCGGAGGCCGAGACGGTGTGGCCCAGGCTCAGGTAGTCCTTCGGCCAGCCGTGGAAGTTGATCCCGGCCGCGCGCAGGGAGTTGGTCACCAGCGCGGTGCAGTCCTGGTGCCGGCCCAGCTGGGCGCGGGCGGCCTTCACGACGGCGTCGCGGTTGTAGCTGCCCTCGGAGGCCACCGTGGCGTCATCGGAGGAGGAAGCCGGGGCGGAGGACGCCTGGGCCTGGGCAGAGGTGCCGGTGGAGCGCTGGGTGGAGCCGGTCGCGGTGGTGGTGGAGGCGTTCTGCACCACCGGGGCCGCGGTGTCATCCTGCTGCTTCTGGGCGGTCTGGGCCTGCTCCTGACGCTGCTGCTCGGCCTTCTCCTCCTGAGCCTTCTGCTCGTCGGCCTGGCGCTGCTCGGCTTCGCGCTGCTGCGCAGCCTGCTCCTCGGCCTTCTTCTGCGCGGCCTCGGCCTCGCGGCGGGCGGTCTCCTGGGCGGCCTTCTGCTCGGCCGCGGCCTTCTGCTCGGCGGCGATCTGCTCGTGGGACTTCGGAGCCACGGCCGGGCGGACCAGGCTGGCCGGCACGTAATGCTGGCTCGGGGTGTTCACCGCGTCCAGGGAAGCCACGGGGGTGGCCTGCGCGGTGTTCTGGACCTCGGGGGCGGCGTCGGCGCCCTGGGCGAGGACGATGCCGCCGACCATCAGGCCGGACAGGGTCAGCACGCCGGCGGCGCGGGCGGAGTTCTTGGACAGCAGGGCGGAGGAGGCCATGGGGATCCTTCTGCGGAGGAGGAGCGAGGGAGGGTGAGCCGCGGGCCCGGGCGACGATGCGCGGGCGGCGACTCGATCAGCGGCGAGGGATGGCCGCGGAAGAAGAGATGAGGTGCGAGGGGTGATGCGCGCGAGGCGCCCGGCGGCGTCAGCCGGTCGGGCGCCTCGCGGGATCTAGCGGCGGCCCGGAAGGGCTGCGATCACAGGGCGGTGAAGTAGCCGTCCACGGGCATCATGCCGCCGCCGTCAACGGCGGTGATCTGGGTGCCCTGGCTCGGGTTCAGCGCGGAGATCATCTTGCCATCACCGAGGTAGATGCCCACGTGGGAGTACCCGTTGGTGAAGACGATGTCGCCCGGCTGCGGGGTGGAGGTCTGCTTGACCTCGTTCTTCATCGCCAGGGTGTAGGCGGTCAGGTTGATGCCGGACTGCTTGTACACGTAGGAGACGAAGCCGGAGCAGTCCCAGGCCTTGTAGGACTTGCCGCCCCAGACGTAGGCGCCGCCCTGGCCGGCCTCGGCGTCGGCCACGATCTTGGCGCGCGAGCCGGTGGCCTGGGTGCTGGCGGAGGTGTCCACCGTGTTCTGCGCGGTGTAGGTGTTCTGCCCGGCGTACTGGGTGGAGGACGCGGTGGGCTGGGTGTAGGTGGTGGCCGCGCCGGCGTAGGCGTTGGCGGGGGCCACGGAGCCCAGGACGACGGCGCCGGCGGCGGCGGCGATCCCGGTGTTGCGCAGGGTGTGGGACTGGGTGGCTGCGCGGTGACGAGCGGTGCTCTTTGCCATGGTGTTCTTTTCCTCCCTGGTGCCTGCGAGGTGAGCTGTCGGGTTCGGATGGGAGTCACCCGGCCGTCCGGATGGACGACTTAACCCCGAGGGCTCTTCCGCGTGGGAAGAACCCGTGATTGGGTCCCCCGCCTCTGCCGAAGTCAGTGTTCGTTCTCGGTGCTGATGGACAGCGGCAGAGCTCGGCGCTCCGTCCATCAGGTGCCCGTTTCGACCAGTGCTGGGCACGTCCACGAGAGTACACACACCCGTGACCAAAAGTCACGTTTTGGTCACGACCGGCCGCCGTCGTTCCCGCCGTGAGACCCGGCGAGCGGCTGGGCCGTCGACGACGGACCACGCCCGCGATCCCCGAAAAACCGTGCTGACCAGGAGAAACGCGACCATCGCAAGAAGTCCTCGATCGCCGTGGGAGCGGCCCCGCGGCCGGTCCGAACGAACCTGTGGATTCCCTCACGCAGGGTATCTCACCTCCACAGGGGCGGCTCGCGGACTCGAAACGGCCCGTGCCACGGTGCCGCGGGTCACGCGCGGACCCCGAAGATCACGATTCGGTCACGATGACGGATCGGCCGACGGCGCCGCTTCGTGATCCGCGGCGGGGCTCAGTCCCCCAGGCTCCCGCCGGTCTCCCGCAGGTAGCAGGCGGCGCACAGGGACTCGTAGGACACGCTCGCCCCGTCGATGGCCACCTGCTGGCCGGAGAACACGAACCGCTCCCCGATCCGGCGCCCGTTGAACAGGGCCTTGCGCCCGCACCGGCAGATGGTCTTCAGCTCCTCCAGGGAGTGGGCGACCTCCAGCAGCCGGGCGGAGCCGGTGAAGGCGCGGGTGCGGAAGTCGGTGCGGATGCCGTAGGCCAGCACGGGCACCCCGTCCAGCACCGCGATGCGCAGCAGGTCATCCACCTGGGCGCGGGTGAGGAACTGCGCCTCGTCCACCAGCAGACACGCCACCGGCGGCAGATCCACGGCCAGCATCGAGCCGTCGTCCCGCCCCTGGGCGTGGTGGGCGAATACCGCGCGGGCGTCGTCGTGCGGGCCCAGCAGGAAGCTGACCTCCCGCCGCACCCCGAGCCGGGAGACGATGCTGCCCTCCCCCTTGGTGTCCACCCGGGGCTTGGCCAGCAGGACCCGCTGGCCCCGCTCCTCGTAGTTGAAGGCCGCCTGCAGCAGCGCGGTGGACTTGCCGGAGTTCATCGCGCCGTAGCGGAAGTACAGCTTGGCCACCGGTCCGGGATCAGGCTCCGCGCTTGAGGATCAGGTGGGTGCTCACGGACTCGTCCAGGTCCAGGGAGTGGTCCTGTCCCTCGGCGCGCACCCGCACCGCGCCCTCCACCGGCTGGATGGTCACCACCGCGCCGGGGTGGATCCCGGCCTGGGAGAACTGCTGCAGCAGGTCGATGTCGGTCTGGATGGTCTCCGGCAGGCGCGCCACGGTGAACCGGTCGGTCTCCTCCGCGTCCTGCGCGGCGATGCTCACGGGCACGGTCTTGGGGTCGTTGGCCTCGCTGCTGAGCCCCAGGACCTCCAGGCCGGGGATCGCGTTGCCGTACGGGGAGTACTTGGGGGAGTTCAGCAGCTCGACGAGCCGGCGCTCCACCCGCTCGCTCATCACGTGCTCCCAGCGGCAGGCTTCGTCGTGCACGTGGGCGAAGTCCAGGCCGATGACGTCGGCCAGCAGCCGCTCGGCCAGCCGGTGCTTGCGCATCACGGCCACGGCCTTCTCCCGGCCCTCCTGGGTCAGCGACAGGGAGCGGTCCTTCTCCACGTGGACCAGGCCGTGGCGCTCCATCCGGGCGACGGTCTGGGAGACGGTGGGGCCGGAGTGGTCCAGGCGCTCGGCGATGCGCGCGCGCATCGGGGTGATACCCTCCTCCTCCAGCTCCAGGATGGTGCGGAGATACATCTCCGTGGTGTCGATCAGGTCGGACATGGACGCGAGTGTCCCTTCTGCGCTGCGGACGGGCGGACGGTGTGTGTGATGCGTCCATCCTAAGCGGTCGGCCCTTCGGCCCCGTCCAGCATCCGGCCATCTTTCACCGCGGGAGGACGCCCCCGGGTCCGGCGGGCCACAATGGGGAGGGTCACCGTCGCCCCTCTTCGGCCCCACGGCCGGCCTCGGGGCGCGTCCCCCGAGCGAAGAGAGCCATCGTGACCGCCGAACCGACCCTGCCCCCCGAGATCCTCCCGCGCGACGGACGCTTCGGCGCGGGCCCGTCCAAGGTCCGCCCCGAGCAGGTGCGCGCCGTCGAACGCGCCGGCACCACGTTGCTGGGCACCTCCCACCGGCAGGCCCCGGTGCGCCGGCTGGTGGGGCAGATCCGGGAGGGACTCACCCAGCTGTTCGAGCTGCCCGAGGGACACGAGGTGGTGCTGGGCAACGGCGGGGCCACCGCCTTCTGGGACGCCGCGACCTTCCAGCTGGTCCGCGAGCGGGCCGCGCACCTGAGCTTCGGGGAGTTCGGCGCCAAGTTCGCCCACGCCACCGACGCCGCCCCGCACCTGGGGGCCTCGGAGATCATCACCGCGCAGCCCGGCACCCGCCCGGACCCGCGCCCGGTGGAGGGGGCCGACGTCTATGCCTGGCCGCAGAACGAGACCTCCACGGGAGTCGCCGCCCCCACCCGGCGTCCCGACTTCCTCACCCCGGACCAGCTGCTGCTGATCGACGCGACCTCGGCCGCCGGCGGGATGGCCGCGGAGGTGGCCGGCACGGATGCCTACTACTTCTCCCCGCAGAAGAACTTCGCCTCCGACGGCGGACTGTGGGTGGCCGCGCTGTCCCCCGCGGCACTCGAGCGGATCGAGCGGATCAGCGCCTCCGGGCGCTGGACCCCGGCCTCCCTGGATCTGAGCACCGCGGTGGCCAACTCCCGGAAGAACCAGACCTACAACACCCCGGCGATCGCCACACTGGTGATGCTGGCCGAGCAGATCTCCTGGATCAACGACCAGGGTGGCCTGGCCTGGGCGGCCGCGCGCACCCGGGAGTCCTCGGACCTGGTCTACGCCTGGGCCGAGGCCAGCGAGGTGGCCCGCCCGTTCGTGGCCCGGGAGCAGGACCACTCCACGGTGATCACCACGGTGGACTTCGACGACGCCGTGGACGCCGCCAGGATCGCGGGGATCCTGCGCGCGCACGGCGTCGTGGACGTGGAGCCGTACCGGAAGCTGGGACGCAACCAGCTGCGCATCGCGACGTTCACCGCGATCGAGCCGGCGGATGTGCAGGCGCTGCTGGCCTGCATCGATCGCACCCTCGAGCAGATCCTCTGAAACCCCGCCCGGGATGTGCCCGGGTCACCGCGGTTCCTGGATCTCCAGGGCCGCGGTGATCGGGTGGGTGGCCGGGCCCAGCTCCGGCTCCTCCTCGTCGCGCTCCACACGCCAGAAGCCGCGCCTGGAGCGGTCGAAGGTCAGGTGCAGCTCCTGCGAGCGCCAGTACCAGACCAGGCCCACCAGGGCCGTCAGCAGCCCGGCCACCACGGCCACGCCCAGGCCCCAGCGGGCGCCCAGGACGTCGTTGACCAGGCCCACCAGCGGCGCCCCGATGGGCGTGCCGCCGAGGAACACGGCCATGTAGATGCTCAGCACCCGTCCGCGCATCGAGGGGCGGGTGGTGACCTGCACGTAGGCGTTGGCCGAGGTGATGAAGGTCAGCGCGGCCAGGCCCATCGGCACCAGCACCACCGCGAAGACGATGACGTTCGGGGCCAGCGCCCCCGCCAGGCAGGTCAGCCCGAAGGCCCCGGCGGAGCCGAAGATGAAGCGCAGCCGAGGCCGGTCCCGGCGGGCGGCCATGAGCGTTCCGGTCACGGAGCCGATGGCCATCGTGGAGGAGAGGAAGCCAAACTGGTCCGCCCCGTAGCCGAACTCGCTGGTGGCCATCGCGGCGATGTTGATCGCTGAGTTCATCCCGAAGGTGCCCACCAGGAACGCCCCCACGATCACCGCGAGGATGTCCGGGCGGCGGCGGATGTAGGCCAGGCCCTCGCGCATCCGGGTGTCCTCCCGGGAGACCCGGGGCATGGGCCGCAGCCGGGCGACGTCGATGCGCGCGATCGCGAGGATCATCGCCAGAAACGTCACCGTGTTGATCAGGAACACCCAGCCGGGCCCGACCGCGGCCACCAGCACCCCGGCCACGGCCGGACCGAGCATGCGCGCGACGTTGAAGGAGGTGGAGTTCAGCGCGACCGCGTTGGGCAGGTCCCGGTCCGGGACGAGGTTGGAGACGAAGGTCTGGCGCACCGGGGTGTCCAGGGCGGTGACCACCCCCAGGGCCAGGGCGAAGATGTAGACGTGCCACATCTGGGCGTGGCCGGAGAGCACCAGCAGCCCCAGGCCCAGCCCCAGCAGGGCCTGAGCCCCCTGGGTCCAGAACAGCACGCGACGCCGGTCCAGGCGGTCCGCCAGCACCCCGGCGTAGGGGGCGAGGAACAGCTGGGGCACGAACTGCAGGGCCGTGACGATGCCCATGGCGGTGGAGTCCTCGTGGGACAGGGAGTTGAACACCAGCCAGTCCTGGCCGATGCGCTGCATCCAGGTGCCCACGTTGGACACCAGCGCCCCGGCGAACCAGATGCGGTAGTTGCGCACGCGCAGGGAGCGGAAGGTGCCTCCGCCGGCGCTCTCGGCTGTGGTGGTGCTCGTCTGCCCTCACCTCTCCTCTCGACCCGGGTCCGCGGACCCGGGATGGCTCACCGCCCGGCGGTCTGGGTCTCGGTGCTGTGCTGCTGGGAGGTCGCCTCGGCGGCGCCCGCCTCGGTCCGGCGGCCCTGCTCGGAGCCCTCACCATCGGCGGCGTCCTGCGCGGGGGTCTCCTGCTCGTCGGCCGACTGCTCGGTCGACTCGGCGCCGTCCTGCGCGGCGCCGCCCTGAGCGGCGGTCCCCTGATCGGCCTTGCGCTGCGCTGCCAGCTCCTCGGGGCGCACCCGCTCGGACCAGGGCACCCACTCCGGGGAGAGCAGGGCATCGGGTCCGGGCAGCAGGCCCACCTCGCACACGGTCGCGGTCTTGGACCGCGGGGCCCGGGAGAGCGTGGCGAACCAGCTCCAGCCGCGGTAGCCCTTCAGCGTGCACTCGAACAGGTGGGTGGAGAGACGATCCTCCTCCCCGCGCACCTCGTGGCCCTCGCCGAGGGTCGAGGCGTCGGTGATCTCCAGGATCCCGGCGCGGGCGGTGTCCACGGCGGCGGCCAGCACCTCATCGGGGGTGGAGCGGCGCCGACGCCGGGGCTTGGCGGCATCGCCCAGCAGCGGCTGGGCCTCGGGTGTCTGTGTGCTCTCCTGCGCGTCGGTGCGCTCGGCCATCGGGCTCACGCGTCCAGCTCGTCGGCGACGGTGCGCAGGATCGAGGCGGTCTTGCGCCCGACCGCGCGATCCGGGTAGCGGCCGCGCCGCAGGGTGTTGGAGACCCCGTCCAGCAGCTTGATCAGGTCCTCGGTGATCACCGCCATCTCCTCGGCGGGCTTGCGGTGGTTCTTGACCGAGGAGGGCATCCGATCCAGGACGCGCGCGGACAGCGCCTGGGCGCCGCGGCGACCCTCGGCGATGCCGAACTCCAGGCGGGTCCCGGCGCGCACCTTCGCTCCGGTGGGCAGGGCGGAGGCCGGCAGGAAGACCTCCTGGCCGTCCTCGGCGGCCACGAACCCGAAGCCCTTCTGCTCGTCGTACCACTTCACTTTTCCGGTGGGCATGGTCTGCTTCCTTCGCTGCATCGGTGTCGGGGCGCGGGGAGGCCCCGAGGCGCTCCCCGGCGGGGGCGCGACGGCGCGTCGGGTTCCCCGGCGCCGTCCGGGCGGGGCGCGCCGCCGCCCTCGACCGGTGCATCCTCGCGGGTCCCTTCGGCGGGACCGGCGGACCGGGCGGCGTGCGGCGCGAAACGTCAGTATCGGTGTCGATCATACAGGGCGGCAGGGTCCCCGTCCCGGGCGTTCGCCGTGGGCCGGGGCGCGCGCCGCACGGTACCGTGGTGCCCATGACCCGCTCCGCCTCACCGCAGCCCGCCGCCTCCGCCGACCCCGACCGCCGGGAGGAGACCGACTCGCGCGCCCTCGCGGTGACCGCCGCGGCCGGCGGGATCCTCGGGGTGCTGGCGGCCCTGGTCGGCGTCGGGATGCTGGTGGCCAAGGCCTTCGGCGCCCACCCGTGGCCTGTCATCAGCCAGATCCCGCTGCTGATGCTGCCCGTGGCGTTCCTGCTGCTGATGGCCGCGCTGGTCCTGGCCGTGCGGCGTCGTCGTCGGGTCTGACAGCGCCCGGAACCCGCCCGAGCCGCTCGCAGCGGATATCCGAGAGACGCTCAGGAATCCCCCAGGGACCTGCGGGACACTGACCAGCGTGAAGAAGACACAGCCTGAAGCCAAACTCCTGGTCGTCGACGACGAGCCCAACATCCTCGAGCTGCTGGCGACCTCCCTGCGCTTCGCCGGATTCGAGGTGGTCACCGCCTCCAACGGACGCGAGGCCCTGGACAAGGCCACCGCGGAGACACCGGACCTGGCGGTGCTGGACGTGATGCTCCCCGACATGGACGGCTTCACCGTGACCCGCCGGATCCGCGCGACCGGGCTGGTGTTCCCGATCCTCTTCCTCACCGCCAAGGACGACACCGAGGACAAGGTCACCGGCCTGACCGTCGGCGGGGACGACTACGTGACCAAGCCGTTCAGCCTGGACGAGGTCGTGGCCCGCATCCGCGCGGTGCTGCGGCGCACCCAGGCGCTGGAGGAGGAGGACTCCCGGCTGCGCGTGGAGGACCTGGTCCTGGACGACGACGCCCACGAGGTCTTCCGCGGGGACCGGGAGATCGACCTGTCCCCCACCGAGTTCAAGCTGCTGCGCTACCTCATGCTCAACCCCAACCGGGTGCTGTCCAAGGCGCAGATCTTGGACCACGTGTGGGAGTACGACTTCAACGGGGATGCCTCCATCGTGGAGTCCTACATCTCCTACCTGCGCCGGAAGATCGACAACGACAAGACCCAGCCGGCCCTGATCCACACCAAGCGCGGCGTGGGCTATCTGCTGCGCACCTCCAAGCACTAGCCTTCCGTGTCCGCCGTCACCGATCGGGTCCGCAACTCCCGGCTGGGGGCGCTGTCCCTGCGCACCCAGCTGGTCATGCTGACCGGGCTGCTGCTGGTCCTGGCCATCGCGGTGATGGGCCTGGTGTCCATCTCCGCGCTGCGCGCGCAGCTGGTCTCCCAGATGGATTCGGACATGTCCGCCAACGCCTCCTCCCTGGCCCGCTCCCTGGGTCAGCGCAGCGGCGGAGAGGACTCCGCGCAGGATTCGCAGTACGCCGCCTACCTGCTGGATGCCGACGGCAACGTGGTGGACTCCGCGAACACCTCCCACCTGGACTCCACCCCCGTGCTCACGGGCTGGACCCACGACACCGTGGACCGCTTCTCCGGCCAGGGCTTCACCGTGCCCGGGGTGGGCGGGGGCACGCAGTGGCGGATCAAGCCCTTCTCCCTGTCCGGCACGGACAAGTCCATGATCGTCGCCTCCCCCCTGAACCGGGTGGAGCAGACCGTGGCGCTGGTGGGCATGCTGACCCTGGCCTTCGGGTTGGCGACGCTGCTGGCCGCCATCGCCCTGGGGTGGGTGCTGGTCACCCGCGCCTTCGAGCCGCTGGCCCGGGTGGAGCGCACCGCCGCGCGGATCGCCGCCGGGGACCTGTCCCAGCGCATCGAGCGGTACAACCCGCGCACCGAGCTGGGGCGGCTGTCCATGTCCCTGAACGTGATGCTGACCCGCATCGAGGAGGCCTTCGACGCCCGCAAGCGCTCGGAGGTGAAGATGCGCCGATTCGTCGGGGACGCCTCCCACGAGCTGCGCACGCCCCTCGTCACGATCCGCGGGTACTCGGAGCTGTACCGGCACGGCGCGCTGCAGAGCGAGGAGGACATCGCCAAGGCGATGAGCCGGATCGAGGCGGAATCCGTGCGGATGGGCCGTCTCGTGGAGGACCTGCTGATGCTGGCCCGCCTGGACGAGAACCGCCCGGGCGAGTCCCAGCGGGTGGATCTGATGGAGCTGGCCCAGGACGCCGCGGACGACGCCGAGGCCAGCGCCCCGGACCGGGTGGTGCGGGTGGTGGGCCTGGAGGACGGTCCGGCCCTGCCCGCCCCGGTCTTCGGCGACGAGGCCCGGCTGCGCCAGGTCCTGGCGAACCTCGTGACCAACGCGATCCGCTACACCCCGGCGGGCAGCCCGATCGAGCTGGCGGTGGGCGTGCAGCCCGGCATCGACGGCGGCTTCGTCTCGGTGCTGAAGGTCGTGGACCACGGCCCCGGCATCGAGGGCGAGGAGGCGGAGAAGGTCTTCCAGCGCTTCTACCGGGCGGACACCTCCCGGACCCGGGAGACGGGCGGGACGGGGCTGGGCCTGGCCATCGTCGCGGCGATCGTGGACCAGCACCACGGCACGGTACGGGTCGAGCAGACCCCGGGCGGCGGGGCGAGCATGGTCGTGCGCATCCCGCAGTTGCGCACCGACGCCGACGGCGCCGCCCTGGATCCCCATTCGGGGGAGATCAGGGAATGATCGCGGGGTTCTCCACAGAACCCCGGTGCTGCGGGGTCCGAAGCGGTTCGGGGATGAGCCTGTCGGCCTAGTCTCCTGGGCATGGGCACGCCGATCGGCGGCTCACCGCCCGCCCCGCGGAACCTCCGCCGGGCGCCGTTCGAAGGAGACCATCATGGCCCGTTTCGTCGTCGATTCCGAGATCATCGCCGCCAAGACCGCCGAAGCCCGCAGCTTCATGGAGCGCATCACCTCCGAGGTCAATGGGATGACCGCCTCGCTGCAGGATCTGCAGGGCTCCTGGACCGGCTCCGCGTCGGTGAACTTCCAGGAGGTGCTCACCCACTGGCGGGCCACCCAGGCGCAGGTGGAGCAGTCCATCGGCGAGATCAACACGGCCCTGTCCCACGCCGGGGTCAACTACGCGGACACGGAGGCCGCCAACGCGGCGATGTTCATCGGCTGATCCGGACGGGCGCTGCCCTCGGGCGCGCCGGGCACGGGTGCTCCGGCTCGGGGCAGACTCATCCGAGTTCGGGGTCCCGGGCTCCCGCTGCCTCGCGCGGGCACCGGCCCCGCCTGCCGGGTCGGGTCAGTCCTCGGGGGTGTCCTGGCGCAGCAGCAGCCGCCAGCCGGGGCCCTCCTGCTCTGCCCCGGCCCGGGTCCACAGGCTGGAGCGCAGCAGGGGGCCCCGGCGCCCGGCGGCCCGACTGATCAGCAGCACGGAGTCCGGGTCCGGGCGCAGGGCGCGCAGCGGCTCCGGGTCGGTGTCCTGGGCGAAGGCCTGCTGCGGGTAGCGCAGCGCGGTCTCGCGATCCGCGACCCGTCCCCGCCGGGTCACCCAGGTCAGGTCGGGATGCAGGTGCAGCCCCAGGGCCCGCGGATCCTCGTGCAACTGCGGCCGGCCCAGGGCCGCCTCGATGCCCCGGACGACGTCGAGATCGTCGGCGGGGGTGGTCCCTGCCTCGGCCGCCCCGGGGCCAGCGACGGTGCCAGCGGCCACATCAGCTGCGTCCCCGCCGGCAGCGGCGGTGTCGGTCGAGGCGTCGGCGCGGGTTTCCTGCGACCGGGTGAGTCCGCTCCCCGGCGTCGCGGAGGCATCCCGTGCCGAGGCCGCCTCCTGCGAGGCGGGCGCGCCCGCCCGGGCGCGGTCTCCGGAGGGGAAGCCGGGGCCGCGCTCGGGTTCGCGCCCGCGCTGGTAGGCGGTGGCCGCGGCCCGGGCGCGGGCATCGGCGGCTTCGTTCAGCCCGTGCCCGGCGTGGCCCTTGACCCACTCGAACTCGCAGCGCCGACCCTGCATCGCGGCGTCGAGGGCCTCGAGCAGGTCCCGGTTCAGCACCGGCTTGCGGTCCTTCTTCCGCCACCCGTTGCGCTTCCACCCGGGCATCCACCGGGTGATGCAGTTGATCGCGTACTGGCTGTCGCACAGAATGCGCAGCGGGCGCCCCGGCTGATCCGCGGTGGCCTCCAGCAGGGCCAGCACGGCCTTGAGCTCGCCCATGTTGTTGGTCCCGTGCGGCCAGCCCCCGGCCTCCCAGGTGTCCTCATCCACGTACCAGGCCCACCCGGCCGGTCCGGGGTTGCCCAGGGCGGAGCCGTCCGCGGCGGCCACCAGCGGCCGCCCCTCCCCGGCGGTCTCGGCAGCGGATGCGGAACGGGTGGGGGAAGCCTCGGGGGTCATGGGTCCGGATTCTACCGACTCCTACCGCACCGGGCGGGCCCGGGCATCCAGCCCCAGGGCGGCCAGGAACGTGGAGAGCTTGGTCCCGGTCTCCGCGTGCTCGCCGTCGGGGGTGGAGCCCTCCACGATGCCGGCCCCGGCGAACAGCACGGCCCGGCGCGCGCCCACCCGGGCGCTGCGCAGGTTCAGGGCCCACTCGCCGTCGCCGTCCGGGCCGCACCAGCCCACCAGCCCGCCGAAGAAGCCGCGGCGGTGCGGCTCCAGCTCCTCGATCATCCGCAGGGCGGTGTCCCGCGGGCTGCCGCAGATCGCCGGGGTCGGGTGGATGGCCCGGGCCGCATCCAGCGCGGTGACGCCGGGCTTCAGCCGCCCCGTGATCCGGGTGCCCAGGTGCCACAGCTGCGGGGTGGCCAACAGGGAGGGGGCGGCCGGCACGTCCAGCTCCTCGCACAGCGGATCCAGGCGGCGGGCGATGTCCTGGATCACGGTCGCGTGTTCGCCCCGATCCTTGGGCGAGCGCATCAGCTGCTCCCCGATCTGCACGTCCTCCGTGGCGTCGCGGGCCCCGGCGCGGCTGGCCGAGCCGGCCAGCGGGTGCGTGGTGCACACCCCGTCCCGCACGGACATGACCAGCTCGGGGCTGGCGCCCAGGTGCCACGGGGTCTCGGCCTCCTGGCCCTCCCCCGCCCGGGGGTCGCGACAGGCGAAGACGTAAGCCCGGGGGTGCTGGGCGAGCAGGTTGCGATGCACGGCGGCCGGATCCAGTGGGGCCGCGGCGTCGTAGTCCAGCCGCAGCAGCCGGGACAGGACGATCTTCTCCAGCTGCCCGTCGTGCAGGCGGGCGACGGCGGCGGCCACCACCTCCCGGAAGGCGGGGCTGTCCAGCCCGTGCACCGCGCGGGGAGCGGGCAGGGCGGCGGCCTGTGCCGTCGGCTCTGGGTCCCCCGGACGGGAGTCCTGCGCGGGGGTGCGCTCCCAGCGGCGCGGCACCAGCAGCAGGGGCTCTTGTACGGGATGGAAGGGCAGCAGCCCCGCCACGGCGGTGCCGTGCTCGGCGGCCGCGGCCAGCGCCTGCGCCTCGGGCAACCCGGTCAGCGGGTCCTCCCCGCGCACCCGCCCCCAGGGGGTGCTCATGCAGAAGGCGGGCAGGGTGGGGCTCATGGGATCCTCCGATCCGGTGGTGGAGAAGTGTGCGGGCTCGAGGCCGGGCATCAGAAGGTCGCTCCGCCGTCGACCACCACGTCCTGCAGGCTCACGTGCCGGGCCCGCTCGGAGACGAGGAAGCGGGCCACCTCGGCGATATCCGCGGGCTCGGCGATGCGGCCCAGGGGGATGCCGAGGCGGAAGTCCTCGGGACTGCCGGCCACGGGCACGGCGCTGCGGTCCTCGCCGTCCCAGCCGGAGGTGACCATGGGGGTGCGGGTGGTGCCGGGGCTGACCGCGTTGCAGCGGATGCCGTGGCGGGCCAGCTGCAGGCCGAAGCTGCGGGTCACCGACGTCGCGGCGGCCTTGGAGGCCCCGTAGGCCCCGAACTCGGTGCGCGGCACGCGCCCGGCGTTGGAGCTGATGGTCACGATCCCGCGTCGGTTGCCCGGGTCCTGCGCACGCTGCCGGATCATCAGGCCCGCGCTCTCACGCAGCACGAGGAACACCGCCCGGGCGTTGACGGCCAGGATCTCGTCCCACTCCCGCACGGAGGTCTCCAGCAGCGGGGCGGCGTGCACGATGCCGGCGGCGTGGACCGCCCCGGTCAGCTGCTGCCCGGACTCCTCGATCCCGCGCAGCAGGTCAACGACGTCGCGCTCGGCGGAGACGTCCAGGACGGCCGGGGTGATGCGCTCGGGGTCGGGCCAGCCCTGCGGATCCGGCATGACCCGGTCCGCGGCCCACACGTGGTGCCCGTCCTCGGCCAGCAGCCTGACCACCTGGCTGCCGATCCCGCCGGCGGCTCCGGTGACGAGGACCGCGCTCATCGGCTGACCCCCTGGCCCTGCTCATCTTGGGCATCCTGCCAGGAGGCCAGGATCTCGGCCGTGTCCTGCACGCGGGCGCAGCGGCCGGCGGCGTAGTCCAGGGCCCGCACGTGGTCCTCGCGGGTGAAGTCCGCGAGCGCGTCGGCGACGAGGAAGGCCTGGACGTCCAGCATGAAGGCGTCCAGGGCGGTGGCCAGGCACCCGATGTGCGCGTACACCCCGGTGATCACCAGCTGGTCCCGGCCCCGGGCCAGCAGCTGCTCGCGCAGGGTCGAGCGCATGAACGCGGAGTAGCGCCACTTGGGCAGGATGATGTCCCCCTCGGCGGGGGCGAGCTCGTCGATGATCCGCGCCTGGGCGTCGGTGCTCAGCCCGGTCCCCCAGAAGTCGGTGAGCAGGGCCCGGTCGGCCAGGTCCTGCCGCGGCGGCTGAGCGGTGTAGACGATGGGGATCCCCGCCTTGCGGGCGGTCTCCAGCAGAGCGGCGATGCGGCCCACCGCCACGTCGATCTGCGCCGCGCCGACCGGGGCCGCCTCGCCCTGCGCCGAGCCCTCGCCGGCCTCGCCCTCCGCGCCGTCCTCCCCGCTCTGGAAGGCGTCGATGAAGTAGCTCTGCATGTCGTGGACCAGCAGGGCGCTGCGGGTGGGGTCCGCGGTCCAGTCGACGGCGGCGGCGGGCCGATCCTGCGGCAGGGTGTAGGCGGGGATGGTGGGTAGGGGCATGGGGCTCCTTCGTGTCTCGGGGCCCCGACGCGGAGCCCTCCCCAACGTAGTCACACCTAACTTCCTGGTCAATGCCGGGTCACCTGCGGCTGAGCAGGACCATGGTCTCGGCGTGATCGGTCTGCGGGAACATGTCGAACAGCCGCGCCCGCCGCACGCTCAGGGACGGCATCGCCGACAGGTCCCGGACCAGGCTCGGGGCGTGGCAGCTGGAGTAGATCACGGTGGGGATGCCGGACCCCTCGATCCAGGCGGCCAGCTCCGGCCCCAGGCCCCGGCGCGGCGGGTTGACCACCAGCGCCTCCGGGGCCCGGCGTCCGGCGCCCGCCGCGATGCCGGTGGCGATGCCCGTCGCGTCCCCCGCGGTGAAGCGCACCCGTTCCAGCCCGAGGTCCGCGGCCGTGGTCCGCGCCGCGGCGACCGCCTGCTCGCTGATCTCCAGGCCCAGCACCCGCGCCCCGGGAACCCGGCGCGCGGCGTGCAGGGCGAAGCCGCCGACGCCGCAGTACAGGTCCCAGAGGCCGCCCGCCCCGGAGTCGGCGAACCAGTCCGCGCCCTGGCGGTACAGCGCCGCGGCGATGTGCGAGTTGGTCTGGAAGAAGCCCTGGGGCCGCAGGGCCAGGGGGATGCCGTTCAGGCGCATCGGCAGGGTGGCCTGCTCGGTCAGGGTGATCTCCTCGGGGCCCTCCAGGATGGCCTGGTGCTCCCGCTGGATGTTCACGGAGACCACGCGAGCGGCGGGCAGCAGCTCCAGGATGCGGGGCAGGCCCCGCTTGAGGGGCACGAGGTGCTTCTTGGAGCGCAGGACGAAGCGCAGCAGCAGCTCACCGTCCGGGGAGATGGTCAGCAGCAGGTGCTTCAGCTCCCCGCGGCGGGCCGGGACGTCGTAGGGGGTCAGCCCGAACTCGCCGATGATCCGGCGCAGGGCGGGCATCGCGGCCAGCAGCTGCGGCGGGTACAGGCCGCAGCCGGTGAGATCGATGCCGTATCCCTCCCGGTCCAGGATGCCCAGCAGCGGGCGCTCGACGGTGCCGCTGACGACCATCTTGGCCTTGTTGCGGAACCCGGATTCCGGGCTGGGCACCGGCTCCAGCCACGCCTCGGGCCGGTGCGGGGCCAGCAGCTGCCGCAGCCGCTCCTGCTTGTCGGCCAGCTGCGCCGGATACGGCTCGTTCATGCGGGTGCAGGAGCGGCAGAGTCCGGCGTCGTAGTAGTCGCAGTGCATGGCGTGGTCGAGTCTACTGTCCACGTCAGGAACGCGGACGCGACCGGGCCCCGCCCGACCCCTCCCGCGTGGGGAGGGGACGAGCGGGGCCCGGAAGCGACGCGCGGTGCGCGGGTGGCTACATCATGCCGCCCATGCCGCCCATCCCGTCCATGCCGGCGGCGGCGTCGGCACCGGAGTTCTTCTCCGGCTTGTCCGCGACGACGGCCTCGGTGGTCAGGAACAGGCCCGCGATGGACGCGGCGTTCTGCAGGGCGGAGCGGGTGACCTTGACCGGGTCGTTGATGCCCGCGGCCATCAGGTCCTCGTACTCGCCGGTGGCGGCGTTGAGCCCGTGGCCGGGCTCCAGGTGGCGGACCTTGTCCGCGACCACGCCCGGCTCCAGCCCGGCGTTGGCGGCGATCTGCTTCAGCGGGGCGTCCACAGCGACCTTGACGATGTTCGCGCCGGTCTCCTCGTCCCCGGTAACCTTCAGGGTCTCGAAGGCCTTGACCCCGGCCTGGATCAGGGCGACGCCGCCGCCGGCGACGATGCCCTCCTCCACCGCGGCCTTGGCGTTGCGCACGGCGTCCTCGATGCGGTGCTTGCGCTCCTTCAGCTCGACCTCGGTGGCGGCACCGGCCTTGAGCACGGCCACGCCGCCGGCCAGCTTCGCCAGGCGCTCCTGCAGCTTCTCGCGGTCGTAGTCGGAGTCGGTGTTGGCGATCTCGGCGCGGATCTGGGAGACCCGGCCCTCGATCTGCTCCTGGGCGCCGGCACCGTCCACGATGGTGGTCTCGTCCTTGGTCACGACGACCTTGCGGGCCTGGCCGAGCTCGTTGAGGGTCGCGGTCTCCAGGGAGAGCCCGACCTCCTCGGTGATGACCTGGCCGCCGGTGAGGATCGCGATGTCGGCCAGCTGGGCCTTGCGGCGGTCGCCGAAGCCGGGGGCCTTCACAGCCACGGACTTGATGGACCCGCGCATCTTGTTCAGCACCAGCAGGGCCAGGGCCTCGCCCTCGACGTCCTCGGCGATGATCAGCAGCGGCTTGCCGGACTGCATGACCTTCTCCAGCACGGGGACGAGGTCCTTCACGTTGGAGATCTTGGAGTTGACGATGAGGATGTAGGGATCCTCGAGCACGGCCTCCTGGCGGTCCGCGTCGGTGACGAAGTAGCCGGAGAGGAAGCCCTTGTCGAAGCGCATGCCCTCGGTCAGCTCCAGCTCGAGGCCGAAGGTGTTGGACTCCTCGACGGTGATGACGCCTTCCTTGCCGACCTTCTCCATCGCCTGGGCGATGAGCTTGCCGATCTCCGGGTCACCGGCGGAGATGGAGGCGGTCGCGGCGATCTGCTCCTCGGTCTCGATCTCCTTGGCGGAGCCCAGCAGCTCGGCGGTCACGGCCTCCACGGCCTTCTCGATGCCGCGCTTCAGGGACAGCGGATCGGCACCGGCGGCCACGTTGCGCAGTCCCTCGCGCACCAGAGCCTGGGCGAGGACGGTCGCGGTGGTGGTGCCGTCACCGGCGATGTCGTCGGTCTTCTTGGCGACCTCCTTGACCAGCTCGGCGCCGATCTTCTCGTAGGCGTCCTCGAGCTCGATCTCCTTGGCGATGGACACGCCGTCGTTGGTGATCGTGGGAGCGCCCCACTTCTTCTCGAGCACGACGTTGCGCCCGCGCGGCCCCAGGGTGACCTTGACGGCGTCCGCCAGGGTGTTCAGGCCCTTCTCGAGCCCGCGGCGAGCCTCTTCATCGAAAGCAATCAGTTTGGCCATGTCGGCGTGCGTCCCTCCTGGACGATGGTTCGGGGAGTTCCTCCACCGCGGCGCCCGCGACGGCCGCGCCCGTGATCGGGTCCGGCGCTTCCGCGCCGTGTCCCGCCCCGAGCGCTCACCGCGGTGAGGGAGGTGTCCGCATCCCCTCCGGCGCCGATCACGACGTCGCCTCGCCTCGGTCGGCGAGCGCCGCGACTTAGCAGTCGGACGGGATGAGTGCTAACCCCAATCTTGGCACTCGCCCCCGGAGAGTGCAAACGTCTCGCCGCCGGACTCCGCCCTGGGCGGACGCCGCGGCGACACCCCCCCCCGACAGGCGGTCCCGCAGAGGCCCGCGGGCCGACTCAGCCGTGGGTCAGCACGACGGTGACCTGTGCGCTCCACTCCTCGGAGGCGCGCACCGTGGAGAGGCCCAGGTCCAGGGCGACCCGACGGGCCTGCGCCTCGGCCCCGCTGCGGTAGTAGACGGTGCCCTCCTGCACGGCGGGTCCGCTCCAGTTGCCGACCTCGCTGACGGTCCAGCCCTGCGCGGTCAGGGTCTGGGCCGCGACACCGGCGGCCCCGGCGTCCTGCCCGCTGTTGTACACCCCGACCGTGATCTCCGGATCCGCGGAGGGGTCGGCGCTGGCCTGCGCCGCCGCGCTCTCCTGCTCGGTCGCGGAGGCCTGGGCGACGGAGGAGGCGCTGGCCGAGGCCACCGGTTCGCTCTGGGTTGATTCGCTCTGGGCCTCGGGCGCCGCGGAGCGCGGCTGGTAGATGAACATCAGGGCCCCGAGCACCAGGGCCAGGGCTCCGGCGAGGATCACCGCGCCGGTGGTGCGCCGGGAGACCGCCTTGGCGGGCGCGGCGGCGCGATACACCCCTCGGTGCGCGGAGTCGGCCGGCACCTCGTCGAAATCGTCGGGGGCGTACTCCTCGGTCTCGGCCATGCTGTCCTCACGCTGATCGGGTCGGGGCTGGGCACCGCGCGGGGAGGCGATGCGGCTCATGGAGCCAGGGTACCGCCCGGATCCCGCTGCTCCCTCAATCGCCGGGTCAGGGCCGGTTCGGCGGCGATGGCCCGGGGGTCGTCCAGCAGGGCGTTGAGCCGCAGGTGGTACTCGACCGCGCCCATGCCCAGCTCGCGGCGGATGGCCCGCTCCTTAGAGCCGGGACGGCGCCAGGTGCGCTTCTCCAAGGCCAGCACGGCGCGTTCGGTCTCGGTCAGGGGCTGCACGGTGAGCCAGTCTAGTCGCGCCGCCCGGTAGCCTGGTGGGGTGCGCGGCGGCCGTCCGCGCCGCCGCTGTCCGACGTCTCCATCCGCAGGAGGACCATGCCCCCCCAACCGCTGACCGAGATCATGGCCGAGGACTGGGCGCGGGCCCTGGCCCCGGTGGAGGAGCGCATCCGCGCCATGGGTGACTTCCTGCGCACGGAGCACGCCCAGGGGCACCGCACGCTGCCGCCGTCCCAGGACGTGTTCCGCGCCTTCCGGGAGCCGATGGCGGCGGTGCGGGTGCTGATCATCGGGCAGGACCCGTACCCGACGCCCGGGCACGCGATGGGCCTGTCCTTCTCGGTGCGTCCCGAGGTGCGTCCCCTGCCCCGCTCCCTGGTGAACATCTACCGGGAGCTCGGCGAGGACCTGGGGCTGCCCGCACCGCGGCACGGGGACCTGTCGGCCTGGTCCCGCCAGGGCGTCATGCTGATGAACCGGTGCCTGTCCGTGCGCGCCGGGGACGCCGGCTCGCACCGGAACCGAGGCTGGGAGGAGATCACAGACTGCGCGATCCGGGCCCTGGGTTCTCGCGACACCCCGCTGGTGGCGATCCTGTGGGGTCGGGATGCCCGCAGCGCCGGGGCGCAGCTGGGGCCGCAGGTGCCGAAGATCGAATCCGTGCACCCCTCCCCGCTGTCCGCCTCCCGCGGCTTCTTCGGGTCCCGGCCCTTCAGCCGAGCCAACGAGGCCCTGCAGAAGCAGGGCGCGCAGCCGGTGGACTGGCGCCTGCCGGGCTGACCCGCCCCCCGTCGTCGCGGGCTCTCCCCGTCACTGCCATCAGCCGCGGGGAGGGGCGGGCTCAGGTCGTCGCGGGTCTCTCCCGGCGCATGAACGGGCGCATGAGGTAGTTGCCCAGCACGACGGCCGCAGCCAGCGAGAGGATGGTCGCCCCGGCGTTGATGATCGGCACGAGACCCTGCACCGGGTCCACATCCACCGTGAACATGTACATGCCGCGGAAGATGGACAGACCCGGCAGCAGGAACGTCACCCCGGGCACCGCGATGACCACCTGCGGGATCGTCCACCGATCCGCGATCCACGCGGAGACGCAGCCCACCCCCACCGCACCGATCATCGAGATCATGCGCGGGCCCATCCCCAGGGAGGACACGGCGTAGTAGGCCGCCAGACCCGCCGCACCGCTGAGCACGCCCGGGACGATGTGCCGGACCCTCACCTGCAGGGACACCGCGATCATCGCCGTGGCGGCCAGCATGAAGGACACGTGCACGGCCGGCTGGGCGCCGGTGAACACGGCCTGCTGCACGTCGATCTTCTGCGATCCGAAGAACAGGGACGTGGTCGAGATCGCCAGCGCCAGGCCCGCGATCAGGCCCAGGAAGGTCAGCCCCGTGGACACCAGTCGGCCCGCGGCCGTCACCGGGAACCCGTTGATCGCGTCCTGGACCATGGAGACCAGACTCAGGGTGGGCAGCAGCATGATCAGCCCGGAGGCGACGACGTGCGCCGGGGAGACGTCCAGCCCCAGACCGGAGGCTGTCAGCGCGGCCGCCGTGATCATCGCCGCATCCACCACGGAGATGAAGAACCCGGGGATGCCGCGGCGGGAGATCCAGCCCGAGACGATGAAGATCACGCCGAACGTCGCCGAGGCCAAGGTGGCCCCCCGCCACGTGCCGCCGATGCCGATGGTCAGGAAGAACGCCGCGAGGATGTTCGCGGCCGTCGTCATCCAGCGGGGGAAGGGCTTGGGCTCGGACATGATCCTGTCCAGGCGCCGCTCCGCCTCCGCGCGGGAGAGCCCGCCTTCGGTGATGGTCTTGACCAGCCGGTGCGTGTCGGTCAGCCCGGAGTAGTTGTCCGACCACGAGCGCACCACCCGCACCACGGTGTGGCTGAACGTGCCCTCAGCGTCGTCCTGGGCGACGCTGCTCAGGCGCCCCGAACCGGCCACGTAGTTGATGGTCACGGACTGGTTGGTGATGTCCACGTCCACGTCCTCGACGCCGTAGGTGGCGCAGGTCGCGGCGATCGCGGTCTCCACCTCGAGGGAGCCGGCGCCGAAGTGGAACATGGCCTCGGCCAGGCGCAGCGCGAAGTTCAGGGTCCGGCGGGCCTCGGAGTGCTCCCGATTGCGCCGCGGATTGGCGAAGGGGGTGTTGGCCAGGCGCTGCACGATGCGCATGGGCGCCGTCGGGAGGCTCTCGGACCGGATCATGCGCCGCAGCCCGCTGGCCAGGGAGCGGGGGGCGGGGCGCTTGACGGGCAGCGCGGTGGCAGAGGGGTAGCTGGCCTGGGCGACCGCGCCCATCGGCGGGGTGCCCGCATCCGGCGTTCCCGGACTCCGGACGCCGGCGGCCGGGGAGCCGGTGGGCTGGGGGACCCCCGCGGACTGGGTCCCGGTGGCGCCCAGCGGCGTCGAGGTCTGGTCCGGGCCCAGAGGCTGGGAGTCGCTGTAGAGGTCCCGCGGCACGTCCCGGGCGGCGCTGAGCATGCCGCCGACACCGGGCCCGCCCGCGGAGCCGGCGGTGTCCGCCCCCGGTCCAGGGCCGATCGGTCCGGTGCCCGCGTGCCCCTCTCCGAGAGCATCCGAGGCCGCGTCCGGCCCGGAGACCGTCCCCTGCTCACCGGACTCCGGGGCCAGCCCCCAGATGTCGGCCAGCGACTGATCGCGGACCTGGGAGCGGTGGATGTGCGGGAAGCCCTGGGCCGGGTCCGTGCCGGACTGCGCCCCCGGCACGGACGACGGCGCCGTCTGCGTCGCGGGAGCCGCGGGAGCGGGGTCGGTGTCCGCGGCGGAGAAGGGATCGGCGAGGTCCTGAGCGTCGGCATCCGGGCCGAAGGGGTCCACGGGAGCCGCGGTCTCCTCCTCCGGCAGCCCGGAGGAGGGGTACGCGCCCTTCGGCGGCGTCCCGTCGTCCTGCACCTCGCGCATCCTCTCTCCTTCTCCGCGCACGCTCGGCTCCACCCCGCACTCACGTCTCCCGGGGTCCCCCGGAAGCGGGGATCAGTAGAAGGGCTGCTGGGTGCGCCGCCACCAGATCTGGCGCATGACCTTCTCCACGATGCGCACCCACAGCCGGTACTGGACCGGGCGCAGCACCTGGTCCCACACGCCCACGTAGTCGATGACGGACTTGGTGAAGCTGGTCTTGAACAGGCCCAGACCGTAGTAGTGGTGCTCCTTGTTCTTCAGCTGGTCCTTCGGCGGGGTCCCGCAGAAGTCGTACTGCTCGATGCCGTAGTCCTTCATCAGGTCGGTCAGCGCCCGCCACTGCACCAGATGGGAGTCCCCGTACTGCTTGCGGCGGGGCTTGGAGCCGCCGTCCTTGTAGGTTCCCTTGCGGCCGTAGCGGATCACGTACGCGCCGACGGAGGGCTGGCCGTCCTCGTAGGTGAAGTACAGCCGGCCCTGGCCGGCCGCGGCGAAGGTCGTCCAGAACTGGCGGTAGTACTCGTAGGAGCGCAGGTTCACGTTCGCGTGCCCCTGCCCGACGGTGTCCATGAGGGCGTACATCGCCTTCATGTTCTCCTCGGTCAACTCCACCTGCTCCACCTCGGCGCCCTCGCGGATCGCCCGGCGCACGGCGTTGCGCCCGCGGGAGTGCAGGGACTTCAGCACGGCCTCCTCGTCCTTGTCCGTGTCCAGCACGGCCGTGGAGTCGTTGGGCTGGATGTTGAACTGCTTGACCAGACCGGCCCGGTGCAGGAAGGCCGCCCGCTCCGGGGAGTCCAGGATGTCCGGCTCGATCTTGATCGCGAAGACGTCCAGGCCCTCGCGGCGCACGAACTCGCGGTTGGCGTCCAGGATCGCGGGGATGTCCCGCACGTCGGCCACGTCCGGGCCCTTGATCATGTACCAGAGCCGTCCCAGCAGGGGCACCCGCTTCTCCAGCACGAGGTTGTAGCTGGCCACGGTCTGCTCGACGGCGCCGCCGTCGGCCCCGGGGCGCTCGGTGGTGCCTTCATAGACCAGGTGCACGGGCTTCCATCCGTGCCGGGCCTTGACGGCGGCGAAGGAGGCCGACTGCAGCAGGTTGCCGCCGTTCGGGTTCTCGGTGACGTGCTCGTCCCAGGAGTCGATCTCCTCGGCGGTGGCGAAGCGGGCGGTGAAGTGTCTCAAGGAGTCCTCGGTATCCACGGGTGGCGGGCGGCTCGACGGCGGTGCAGGCCGGTCGGCGCCCTGGGTCTTCGGTGTCCCAGTCTACGGGGGCGCCCGAGGCCGGTGCGCGCACCCCTCGGGGCGTGCGCGGGAGTCGACCCGGGCGCGGCAGAGGCCCGGGGCGCGCCACCTACGAGGGGTGCGTCCCGGGCCTCTGGGGTGCGCCGGTGGGTTACTCGGCGTCGTGGTCCGTCTCGAGGATCTTCACGAGGCTGTCCAGGGCCTCGTCGGCGCCCTCGCCCTCGGCGCGCAGCACGACCTTGTCGCCGTGCTTGGCGCCCAGGGACATCAGGGACAGGATCGACGAGGCGTCCATGGCCTCATCGGCCGGCTCGCCCTCGGCGGCGATGGTGACCTCGACGGGCAGGTCACCGGCGGCCTCGGCGAAGATCGCGGCGGGGCGGGCGTGCAGGCCCACGCGGGAGGCGACGGTAGCGGTACGTTCTGCCATGGTTTCTCTCCTTGGATCGATCAGGAATCGACGGTTGCTCGCGGACCCGCCACGGCGGGTGCGCGATGTGTCACGGACCTACAGTCCGAGCTCATCGAGGACGGGCAGCTCGGCCCGCGCCACGTCCTTGGCGTTCTCCGCGGACCGCGCATCCAGCACCTGGACCGCGATCTGCTGGGCTTTCTCCAGCGTAACGGATTTCAGCACGGCGGCGACGGCGGGGATCGAGCGGGTGTTCATGGACAGGGCGTTCACGCCCAAGCCCACCAGCACCACCGCGAGCGCCGGATCCGCGGCGGCCTCGCCGCACACGGACACGCTCTTGGCCTTCCCGGTCTCCTCCTCGGCCTGGCGAGCGCCGCGCACGGTCAGATCGATCATGCGCAGCACGCCGGGCTGCCACGGATTGTTCAGCTCGGCCAGGGGCCCGAGCAGCCGGTCCGCGGCCATCGTGTACTGGGTGAGGTCGTTGGTGCCCATGGACACGAAGTCCACCTCGTGGAGGATGTCCCGGGAGGTCACCGCGGCCGAGGGGGTCTCGACCATGACGCCGTGGGTCTTCAGCCCGGCCTCCTCAAGCATCGCCGAGAAGTCGTGGGCCTCAGGGGCCGTGGAGATCATCGGGGCCATGACCCACACGTCGGCGGTGGAGTCCTTCGCGGCGGCGGCGATCGCCTCGATCTGGCGCTGCAGCACCCCCGGGGAGGTCCAGTCGGTGCGGTACCCGCGCACGCCCAGCGCCGGGTTGGGCTCGGAGGTGTCGGTCAGGAACGGCAGCGGCTTGTCGGCCCCGGCGTCCAGGGTGCGCACCACGATGTGGCGGCCGGGGAAGGCGTCGAAGACGGCCTTGTACTCGACGGTCTGCTCCTCCACGGAGGGCTCCTCGTCCCGGTTCAGGAATGCGAACTCGGTGCGGAACAGCCCGATGCCCTCGGCCTTGGCCTCGGCCGCGGTCTGGGCGGCCTTGCCGTTGCCGACGTTGGAGTACAGGGGGATCTGGGTGCCGTCGGCCAGCTTCCCGGTGCCGTCGAACTCCGGCAGCGGCTTGCGGTTGGCGTAGGCCTGGGCGAGCCGGTGCTCCTTCTCCCCAGGGGTGGTCACCACGGTGCCGTCGGTGGCGTCCACGTACACGGTGGTGCCGTTGGGGATCTCCAGGGCGCCGTTGGTCGCCACGATCGCGGGCAGACCGAGGTCGCGGGCGAGGATCGCGGTGTGCGCCTGGGGCCCGCCCTCGGAGGTGACCAGGGCGATGACCTTGGCCGGGTCCAGCGTCGCGGTGTCCGCGGGGGCGAGGTCCTCGGCCACGAGCACGAACTCGGTCTCGGACTCGGGGATGCCCGGGGCGGGCTGGCCGGTCAGCTGGGCGACGATGCGCGAGCGCACGTCCAGGATGTCGGTGACACGCTGGGCCATGTATCCGCCGAGGGCCTTCATCTGGGCGGCGTAGTCTCCGGCGGCCTCCCAGATGGCCCGCTCGGGGCTGAGCCCCTTGCCGGTCACGAGCTTGCCCGCGTTCTTCAGCAGCGCCTTGTCCCCGGCCATCAGGGCGGTGGACTTCAGCACGGCCGCGGCGTTGCCGCTGGCGCGTCCGGCGCGTTCCTTGAGGTTCTCCTTGACGGCCTCGGCGGCCTCCTTGAGCCGCTCGACGGCGGCTTCGGGGCTCTCCCCTTCGGTCAGGGTGCTCGCGGCATCCGGCTCGCGGATGGGTTCCGGCATCTGCAGCACGGGTCCGATGACGCGTCCTGCGGAGACGCCGACTCCGGTCAGCTTATCCATGATTCCTCAGTCCTTCGGTGTTGTCGGTGGCGTCGTCGAGGTCTTCGGCGATCTCTGGGATGTCGCTCACACTAGGCGACCTGGGCTGCCTTGGCCTTCTCGGCCCCGGTCCGGGTGTTCCCGATCCGCTTGAGCAGCAGGTACATCGCGGCGGTGATGAGCATCCCCACGATCACCGCGACCAGGTACATGCCGGGGTTGGACACGACGGGCAGGATCCAGATGCCGCCGTGCGGGGCCTGGGAGGCCACCCCGGTGGACATGCAGATCGCGCCGGTCACGGCCGATCCCACGATCGAGGAGGGGATCACGCGCAGCGGGTCCGCCGCGGCGAAGGGGATGGCCCCCTCGGAGATGAAGGAGGCGCCCAGCAGCCAGGCGGCCCGGCCGTTGTTGATCTCCGCCTCGGTGAAGTACTTCTTGCGCAGGGTGGTCGCCAGGGCCATGCCCAGCGGGGTGGCCATGCCAGCGGCGATGACCGCGCCCATGATCTCCTGGGAGACCAGGGTCCCGGCGGACAGTCCGGCGGTGGCGAACAGGTAGGCCGTCTTGTTGATCGGCCCGCCCAGGTCCGCGCCCATCATGGCGCCGAGGATCAGCCCGAGCACCAGGGCCGAGGCCCCGGACATGGAGACCAGGAAGTCGTTCAGGGCGGTCATGACCCAGGCGATGGGCCGACCCAGCACCAGGAACATCAGCCCGGAGGAGACGATGGTCGCCACCAGCGGGATGATGACCACGGGCATCATCCCGGCCAGCCAGCGCGGCAGCTTGGGCTGCTGCAGGGCGTAGGCCACGACGCCGGCCAGCAGGCCGCCGACGATCCCGCCGAGGAAGCCCGCGCCCACCATGTTGGCCACCAGGCCGGCCGCGAAGCCGGGGGCGATGCCGGGGCGCCCGGCCATGCCGTAGCCGATGAACCCGGCCAGAGCCGGCACGAGCAGGCCGATCGCCTGCTGCCCGATCACGAAGATCACGGCGGCCAGGTACATCCACAGCCCGTGCTCGCCCGGGTTGAACAGGGTCGCCCCGCCGTCGGTCAGCGCCCCGTCCTGGATCCCGAGGATGCTGGGGGCGAGGTCCGCGACCTCGGACTTGTGCCCGACGATCGAGGACATCAGGAAGGCCAGGGCGATCATCAGGCCGCCGGCCGCGACGAACGGGATCATGTAGGACACGCCGGTCATCAGCGACTTGTAGATCCGTGAGCCCCAGGAGGCGTCGGCCCCGGAGGAGGACGAGGATCCCTCTTCCCGGGAGCCGGCTACGCGGCGGGCGTTCGGGTCCTTCGCGGCGGCCTCGGCTTCCTCGATCATGGCGACCGGCTCGTCGATGCCCCGCTTCACGGGGGATTCGACGACGGGCTTGCCGGCGAAGCGCGCGCGATCGCGCACGTCCACGGAGACGGCGAAGATCACGGCGTCCGCGGCGTCGATGGTGGCCTGGTCCAGGACCTCGTTGCCGGCCGAGCCCTGGGTCTCCACGTCCAGCTGCACGCCCATCTCCTCGGCGGCCTGCTTCAGCGCGTCGGCGGCCATGTAGGTGTGGGCGATGCCGGTGGGGCAGGCGGTCACGGCCACCAGCCGCGCCCGGTGCTCCGCATCGGCGGCGTCGGCACCCGACGAGGCGGCCGCAGCCCCGGCGGCGGAGGCCCCCGCGGTGGCCGAGGCCTGCTGCGCGGCGGCGTCCTGGGTCGGCTGCTGCGCTGCGGCGTCGTCCAGGCCGAGGGCCCGGTTGACGATCTCCACGATCTGCTCGGGGGTCTCGGCCTCGCGCAGGGCGGCCTTGAAGTCCTTCTTCATCAGGGATCGGGCGAGGGTGGACAGCAGCTTCAGGTGCTCCTGGTCCGCACCTTCGGGGGCGGCGATGAGGAAGATCAGGTCGGCGGGGCCGTCCTTGGCGCCGAAGTCCACGGCCGGGTTGGGCCGGGCCATGGCCAGGGAGGCGCGGGTGACGTGGGCGGAGCGGCAGTGCGGGATCGCGATGCCGCCGGGGATGCCGGTGTCGGTCTTGGACTCGCGGGCCTTCGCATCGGCGAACAGCCCGTCGGCGTCGTCGGCGCGCCCGTCGGCGGCGACCCGCCGGGTCAGCTCGCGGATGACGTCGAGGCGGTCCGAGCCGAGGTCCTGGTCGAGACTGACCAGGACGGGGGCGATCATGCCCGCGGGGGCCTGGGCCGGACGGGTGGGGCTCGCCGGGGCCGCGGCGGCGGCCGCGGGGCGCCCGGGGGCGTCCAGGGCGCCCTGCACCAGGTCCACGATCTCCTCGCGGGACGAGGCGGCGCGCAGGGCGGCGGTGAAGTCCTTCTTCATCAGCGAGCGGGCCAGGGTCGAGAGCAGCTTCAGGTGCTCCTGGTCGGCCCCGTCCGGGGCGGCGATGAAGAAGACGAGGTCCGCGGGGCCGTCCTTGGCCCCGAAGTCCCGACCCTCGGGCAGGCGCGCGACGGCCAGGGAGGCCTCGGTCACGGCCGCGGAGCGGCAGTGCGGGATCGCGATGCCGCCGGGGATGCCGGTGTCGGTCTTGGACTCGCGGGCCTTCGCGTCGGCGTAGAGGTCCTGGGCTGACGTGGCCCGTCCGGCCTCGGCGACGAGGCCTGCGAGGTGCCGGATGACGTCGAAGCGGTCATCGCCCAGCGTCTCGTCGAGGCTGACGAGATCCGCGGTGATCAGAGCTGGCATGAGCTCCTCCTTGGTGACGTGGTGGTGACGACGGCGAGCGGTGCGCACGCGATCGAAGGGGTGGGGCCGTCCGGACTCACGAGCTGAGTTCCGTCACGGTGACGGCCTCCGGGGTGGTCTCCTCCAGGGTCGGCACCTGGGTGCCGGGCAGCGAGGCGGCGGCGGAGCCGTGGGCCACGGCCTGCACGAGGCATTCGCGGGGGGTGCGTCCGGCCTCGTGGGCCAGGAGGTACCCGGCCAGCGAGCAGTCGCCGGCCCCCACCGTGCTGCGGGCGCGGATCGGGGCGTGCTGGGCGTGCCAGGCGCCGTCCGCGGTGACCAGCACCGCCCCCTTGGCACCCAGGGTGGCCAGCACAGCCTCGACCCCCCGGTCCACGAGCTCGCGTGCGGTGTCCGCGGTGGCCTGCGGGTGCGCCTCCAGCTGCTCCCACTCCCCCGGGCGGCCCACCAGCTCGGCCAGCTCCTCGGAGTTGGGCTTGATGAGGTTGGGCAGGCCGTCCTGGCCGTTGAGGGTGTCGCGCAGCGCGGCCCCGGAGGTGTCCACCGCGATGCGCGGGGCCTGATCGCCCAGGGACTCGCGCACGGCGCGGGAGACGACGGCGTAGTAGTCGCTGGGCACCCCGGGCGGCAGGGAGCCGGCCATGACCAGCCAGCTGCTGCCCTGGGCCTCGCGGATCAGCAGCCGCGTCAGCTCGCGCTGGGCGAGGTCGTCCACGGGCTCACCGGGGGCGTTGATCTTGGTGGTGGTGCCGTCCGGCTCGGCCACGGTCACGTTGGTGCGGATGGGCGCTCCGGTGGCCAGGTTGGAGTAGCGGACCTGGGCGGCGGTCAGCGCCTCCAGCACGGGGTCCCCGTCGTCCCCGGGCAGCACGGCGACGGTGCGCACGCCGGAGACGCTCAGGGCGCGGGCGATGTTCACCCCCTTGCCGCCGGGATCTGCGACGGAGCGGCTGGCGCGGATGACGGTCCCGCGCGCCAGGGGCGCGGGGATCTCCACCGTGCGATCCAGGCTCGGATTGGCGGTCAGGGTCACGATCATGCGATGAGCACCTCTACGTTGGCTTGTTCCAGGGACTCGGCCAGGGAGCCCTCCGGCGCCCGGTCGGTGATGATGGCGTCCAGATCCTCCAGGCCAGCGAAGCGTACCAGGGACTCCTGGCCGAACTTCGCAGAATCGCACAGCAGAACCACGCGGCGGGCGGAGCGGACGATGGCGGTCTTCACGATCGCCTCGTTGAGCCCCGGGGTGGACAGTCCGAACTCCTCGTCCAGCCCGTTGACTCCGATCAGGGCGATGTCGGGGCGGATGCTGGCGAAGTGCTCGGCGGGGCGCGATCCCACCGCGGCCCAGGTCATCTTGCGCAGCTGCCCGCCGACCAGGTCGATGACGATGCCGCTGGCCTCGGCGAGCTTGACGGCGATGTGCAGGGCGTGGGTGATGATGATCCGGTCTGCACCGTTCTTCAGGGTGAAGTCCGAGGAGGCGATGAGGTCCGCGAGGATCTCGGTGGTGGATCCGGCGTCCAGGACGACGGCGCCGGCGTCGGATTCCCGCAGCAGCTGGTAGGCCCGGGCGGCGATGCGCTGCTTCTCCGGGGTGTTCATGGACTGGCGGGAGCCGATGCTGGATTCCACGGAGGTGGACTGCTCGGCCGTGACCGCCCCGCCGTGGACCCGGCGCAGCTTCCCGTCCGCCTCGAGGGCGGCCAGATCCCGTCGCACCGTCTCCATGGTGACGTCGTAGCGCCGGGCGAGTTCAGCACCATTGACTCGCCGCGCGGTGGCGACCAGCTTGGCGATCTCCGCCCGTCGTTCCTCAGCGAACATGGTGAAACACTCCTTGACGGCGACGAACAGTGGGCTCGTCTGCGCTCCCTTGATTTTATGTGGTTTTGTTTGGCTTGGTCAACGAGGACGGACCCAACCGGTCACAAACGCACACTCGTGGAGGCGGGAAAGCGCGGAGCGGGCGGGGCCTGAGGTGAGAGGCCGCCGGGCCGTGCGGCGACTCAGGCCTCGCCGTCGTCCAGGGAGGAGGGACCCCAGCGAACAGCCCCTCCAGATCCACCTCCAGCGGCTCGGCGTTGGGCACGGTGGCCCGCCAGTCCCCCGGGGTGGTGGCCAGCAGCACCCGGCGGATCAGGGTGCCGTGACTGACGGCCAGGATCCGCTCTCCGGGGTGGGCCCGCACCAGCTCGCGGCAGGCGGCCACTCCGCGGCGGTAGACCTCGGCCTCGGCCTCCACGTCCTCGTAGAGGTCCTGCGGGTGACGCGAGTCCTCATAATCCAGCACCTGGCCCTCCGCGGTGCCGTAGTGGCGTTCGATGATCCCGGGCACGGTCTGCGCCACAGGGAGCCCCACCTGCTCCCCGATGATCTCGGCGGTCTCCCGGGCCCGGCCCAGCGGGGAGCAGACCAGCAGGTCCCAGCTCTCGGCAAGCTCCGCGATCCGCCGCCCGGCCTCCCGGGCCTGAGCCCGCCCGGTGTCGTTCAGGGGGATGTCGGAGGTGCCCTGCATCCGGCCTGCGGCGTTCCAGTCCGTCTGTCCGTGGCGCACGAGCACCAGGCGCCCGGAGAGCAGGGACGGCTCGATCGGCTGGGAGGCTGCGCGGTGCTCGGCGGGGGCCACGGGGATCCTTTCGACGGGTGGGGCGGACAGCTTCCGATCCTACTGCCGATGCCCCCTCCCCGATCGCCGCACGCGGCGCAGACGCGCCGACCCGGTCAGGGATCACCTGACCGGGTCGGCGCGTGCGCGGAGCCCCCTGCCGGATTCGAACCGGCGACCCTCTGTTTACAAGACAGATGCTCTGGCCAGCTGAGCTAAGGAGGCGGGGACCCGCACCGCCGGCGGAGAGGTTCCGCGGGGCGGTTGCGGGTCTCCAGCAGGATACCCGGTGCCCCCGGGGCCGCCCAATCGCCGGGCGGCGCTCCGAGGGCGGACGGGTCAGGATTCCTTCTTGGCCTTGATCGCCTCATCCAGGGCCGAGGAGAAGTCCGTCGTCTGGGTCTCGGTGCTGTCCACGTAGACCGTGGGGGTGCCCTGGATGCCGTTCTCCTTGGACTCGGCGACGGTGACGTTGACCATCGGCCGGTAGTCCATCGAGTCCATCGCGCTCTTGATGTCCGCGCCGTACTTGGAGGCGATGTCCTCCAGCTCGGAGTTCTTCAGCCCGCCTTCGCCCTGGTGGGAGAACATCTCCTCCTGCCAGTCCAGGAACTTCTCCGTGCTCACCTGCTCGGCGACCGCGTAGGCGGCCACCGCGGCGCGGGAGGAGTACTCGGTGGTGGTCTCCGCGTCGAGGAAGTTCAGGTTGCGCACCTCCAGCTCGATCTCCCCGTCCAGGACCTTCTTCTTGATGTCCTCGCCGTAGGCCTTCTCGAACTCGGCGCAGTGGATGCAGTTGTAGTCCTGGAACATGGTCAGGCGCACCGGCTTGCCGTTCTTCTTCGCCTCCTCAGCCGTGGGCAGCCCCACGGGCAGGGTGGCGGACTGCCCGTCGGAGGCGGAGGCGGAGACCGTGGAGGTCTTCAGGTCGTTGACATCACGGGAGGCTTCGTCGGAGGAGTTCTTGACGATGCCGTCCTTGGTCAGCACGATCCCGCCGTACTGGTTGGCGCTGCTGGGCACGGCCCCGGCGTCGGGGATATCGGTGCTGCGCGTCTGGGTGTAGACGATGGCGATGACCGCGATGATGACGACGAGCACCGCGATCACGGCGGCTTGCAGCCAGCGTCGGTTGGCGCTGGCGGAGCGGGCCTGTCGGTCCGCGATCTGTCGGGCCCGCTCGCGCGCGTCGGAGGTGCGCTGCGTGGAGGAAGGGGACAAGGTGATGACTCGCTTTTCGTCGCAGGGTACGTCGATCGCAGGTCAGTCTAGCGGGGCCGTCTGGACGGGTCCTGGCCGCCGGGTCATCGTCGCCTGTCCGGGCGGGCTGCCCGGGTAGGATTGTGGTGCAGACCTCGAAGGAGAACCACATGTCCGATCCAGCAGCATCCACGACTGAGGGCACCGGGCGGGGGGCCTACGACTTCGTCGTCGTCGCCAACCGCCTGCCCGTCGACCGCGTCGTCGACGACGACGGCGCCGCGTCCTGGCGGCGCTCTCCCGGCGGGCTGGTCAGCGCCCTGGCCCCCGTCATGTCCACCCACGACGGCGCCTGGGTCGGCTGGCACGGCGCCGCCGATGAGCGCCTCGAGCCCTTCGACCACGACGTCTTCCATCTAGTGCCCGTGCCCCTGTCCGAGGACGAGGTGCGCCGCTACTACGAGGGCTTCTCGAATGCGACCATCTGGCCGCTGTACCACGACGTCATCGCGCCCCCGGAGTTCCACCGCACCTGGTGGGACACCTACCGGGAGGTGAACCGGCGCTTCGCCGAGGCCGCCGCGGCCAACGCCGCCGAGAACGCGACCGTGTGGGTGCAGGACTACCAGCTGCAGCTGGTGCCCGCGATGCTGCGGACCCTGCGCCCGGACCTGACCATCGGCTTCTTCGACCACATCCCCTTCCCGCCCCTGGAGATCTTCGCGCAGCTGCCCTGGCGCCGTCAGGTGCTCACCGGGCTGCTGGGCGCGGATCTGCTGGGCTTCCAGCGCCCGGGGGACGCCTCGAACTTCCGGCGCTGCTGCGAGAAGCTGCTGGGCATCCAGTTCGACGGCGAGAAGGCGGAGGTCTCCCAGCGCCCGCGCGACGAGGTGGATGAGGACTCCCCGTCGGAGCGCTACCGCCGCACCCATTCCACCGTGCTGCCGGGGGTGACCTCCCGGCGCCGGGCCAAGCGCGAGCTGAAGGACCGGAAGCTGTCCACGTGGGTCACCCGGGCGGCTTCCTACCCCATCTCCATCGACGTGGAGGCGGTCACCGAGATGGCCTCGCGTCCGGAGACCAAGCGCCGGGCCCGGCAGATTCGGGAGGAGCTGGGCAATCCGGAGACCGTGTACCTGGGGGTGGACCGGCTGGACTACACCAAGGGGATCCGGCACCGGCTGAAGGCCTACGGGGAGCTGCTCAACGACGGCGACCTCACCGTGGAGACCTCCGCGATGATCCAGGTGGCCAGCCCCTCCCGGGAGCGGGTGGAGTCCTACATCCAGCTGCGCGAGCAGATCGAGGGCACCGTGGGGCGGCTGAACGGCCAGTTCGACACCATGGCCCACACGGCTATCCGCTATCTGCACCACAGCTACCCCTTCCCCGAGATGGTGGCCCTGTACCTGGCCTCCGACGTCATGGTCGTCTCCTCGCTGCGCGACGGGATGAACCTCGTGGCCAAGGAGTACGCGGTGGCCCACACGGACAATCGGGGTGCCCTGGTGCTCTCGGAGTTCACGGGGGCCGCGGAGCAGCTGCCCAGCGCGATCACCATCAACCCGCACGACATCGACGGCTTCAAGGACGCCCTGCTGTATGCGCGGGACATGTCGGAGGAGGAGCGGCGGACTCGGATGCGTTCGATCCGCGAGCAGATCTTCGCCCACGACGTCGAGGACTGGTCGACCCGGTTCCTGGATGACCTGTCCCGGATCCGCTCCGAGGGTCTGGGCCCGGACCCGACGACGGACGAGCTGCCGACGGTGCCGCTTCCCGTGATGGACCGAGGCCACGGACCGTTCCCCAACCAGGCCATCGAGGAGGAGCTGCAGCGGGTGGCCGAGGCCGAGAATCTGCTGGTCGCCATGGACTTCGACGGGACCCTCGCCCCGTTCACCACCCGACCCGAGGACGCCCGGCCTCTGCCGCTGTCGCAGACCTCGCTGGAGGACCTGGCCCAGCAGCCGGACACCTATGTCGCGCTGATCTCGGGACGACCCATGAGCTTCCTGCGCGAGATTGCGGATCCGGAGCATCGGATGCTGCTGTCGGGTTCCCACGGCGGGGAGTTCGACGTCTCCGCTGCGGGACAGGAATCCCCCGCCCTGACCCTCGACGAGGATCAGCGACGCGTGCTGGAGGAGGCGACCGAGGCGATCCGTGAGCTGGTGAGTCGGTATCCGGGCTCGGATATCGAGTACAAGCCGGCCGGCGTCGTGTTCCACACCCGCCCGATGGAGGATCACGGACTGGCCCAGGCCGCGGAGGCCGAGGCGGTGCGGGTTCTCAAGGGCATCGAGGGCCTGCACCTCACGCCGGGGCAGCACGTCGTGGAGTCCTCCGTGCTGCAGGTGGACAAGGGCGATGCGATGCGCCTGTTCAAGGAGGCCACCGACGCCGACTGCGCGGTGTTCGCCGGGGATGACCTCACGGACGAGCATGCCCTGAGCGCTCTGGGCGCCGAGGACCTCGGGGTGAAGGTGGGCCGCGCCGAGTCGATCGCGCGGGTGCGGGTCACCGGACCGGAGGCCATGTCGCACATGCTGGCCCGTCTGGCTCACCTGCGCCGCAAGCACACCCGCGCCCTGCAGCAGGTGGAGGAGGCGACCAGCCGAGACTGACCGAGCCGAGTGACGGCGGGGGGGGCATCCTCCCGGCACGTCACGAAGGGGCGGCGGATCGACCACGATCCGCCGCCCCTTTCACATGGCTCGTTCCGGCGACGGGACCCCCGACGACGACGTCGCCGCCGGTGGTGGCCAAGGCCCACCGCCGGCCCCGGGGGTCGCTCAGCGACGGGCCAGACTGCCCCGCCCCACGCTGCGCGCCAGCTGGCACGCTGCCCCGAAGGGCGGGGAAGGGTCTCCGGGCACGAAAAAAAGGGGGCCCCACACCGGGACCCCCACCACCCACAACCACGGACCCCGCCAAGCCCCGCACATCCCACGGGCACAAAAAAAGGGTGGGGATCCCCGACCGGGGACCCCCACCACCATCAAAAAATGAATCTCGGCGGCGACCTACTCTCCCACACACCTACCGGGTGCAGTACCATCAGCGCTAAGAGCCTTAACTACCGGGTTCGGAAAGGGACCGGGTGTACCCCTCTTGCCATAACCA
>NZ_JANJES010000014.1:0-49834 GCF_044878465.1 Rothia sp. BD8
GTGGCCCCCGGGGCGGTTGCCCTGCCGGGCCCCCGGCATCGGGGGGAGTCCGGCGGCGGGGGGCGGGCGGGGGGGGGGGGGGGCGGGGGGGGGCGCCCCCCCCCCCCCCCCCCCGGGGGGGCGGCCCCCCCCCCGGGCGGGCCGGGGGGGGGGGGGCCCCCGCGGGTGGGGGCGCGCACGATCCGCTCGGGCTCCTTCGTCTCCCTGCTCATGGACGCGACGCCGATGCGCCGCACCGGGCTGCCCCTGGCCGAGTACTTCATCTGGAACGACGACTTCGAGTACTCCACGCGCCTGGCCCGCTTCCGCGACGCGGTGCAGGCCCCCGCCTCCGTGGCCGTGCACCGGACCAAGACCTTCGGGACCACGGATGCGGATCCGGGCCCGCGGTTCTACTTCGACGTGCGCAACAAGCTGTGGGTGTTCACCCGCAGCGCCTCGCTGGCGCCGTGGGAGAAGGTCCTGTACTTCGGGGCGACGCTGCGGCTGTGGCTGCGCACCTTCCGCGGGGCCTCGGATCGGCGCGTCGTGGCGGGGCGCCTGCTGCGGGGCGTGCGCGACGCGCTGCGGGCCCCGCGCCCGACCGACGAGGTCCTGCGCGGCTGCTACGACCTGCGCCGACACGCGGTGCCCGGCGAACGTGAACCCGAGGTTGACCCACAAGCTCAGGTGGAGGATGAGGTTTTCTCGGTGCTGATGCCGGTCTACCGCGGAGACACCGCGGAGGGTCTGCGCCGGGCCCTGGAGTCCAACCTCTTCGAGCAGCGCCTGCGCCCCTCCCAGCTGGTCCTGGCCGAGGACGGCGCGCTGCCCGAGGACCTGCATGCGGTCATCCGCGAGGCCACGGCCCGGGCGCGGGAGGCGGGGATCGACGTCGTCGTCCTGCAGCGGACCGAGCACCGCGGTCTGCCGAGCACGCTCAACGAGGGGCTGTCAGCGTGCACCCATCGGGTGGTCGCCCGGGCCGATGCCGATGACGTCTCGCTGCCCGAGCGCTTCGCCCGTCAGGTGCCGCCGGTGGTCGAGGGGCGGTACACGGTGCTCGGGGCCGGCCTGCGCGAGGCCGATGCGAGCCTGACCCGGATCGAGGCCGAGCGGCGCATGGAGACCGATCCCCGGCGGATCCGGCGCGCGGCGCGGCTTCGCAACCCCCTCGCGCACCCGACCGTGGTCTTCGACGCCGAGGCGGTGCGCGAGGTCGGCGGCTACGAGGAGGTCCCGGGGGCCGAGGACTACGCCCTGTGGATGCGTCTGCTGGCCCGCGGAGACCGGCTGGGCAACCTGCCCGAACCGCTCGTGGTCTACCGCGCCGGCGCCGCGGCCTGGGATCGCCGCGGGGGAATGGGGGCGCTGCGCCGGGAGCTGCTGCTGCAGCGGCATCTGCGCGAGGCCGGGCACATCGGCCCGGCCACCGCGCTGCGCAACGTCGTCGTGCGCGGCGGGTACCGTGTCATTCCGAGGGCATGGCGCATCCGCGCCTTCCGCGCCCTCATCGGCTCCGGTCGCACGCGGCGCGGACTGCGCGGCGGTCAGGGGCCGGCCACCGAGGGAAGGGAGCAGCCGGCATGACCGGGACGGGAACGTCATCGGAGGCGGCGGTCGCCTACGAGCGGCCCCGGGCGTGGCTGTGGACGCAGATGCTCCTGGACTCCGCCGCGTGGATCGTGGCGGTGCTGCTGGGGCTGTTCCTGCGCTACGAGATGGATTACGGTCTCGTGCACGTGCCCGGTCTGATCGCCGTGGTGGTGCTCGCGGTGGTCGCGCAGATGATCGCCGGCGCCCTGTTCGGCCTGTATCGGGGGCGCTACAGCTTCGGCAGCTTCGACGAGGCCAAGGCCCTCATCCTGGTCACCCTCGTGGTCACGATCGTGGTGCAGGCCTTCCTGCTGATCCTCGGGGTGTGGCTGCACATGCCCCGCTCCATCGGCCTGATCGCCTTCCCCTTCGCCTGGCTGTTCATGGCGGCGGTGCGCTACCTCAAGCGCATGTACGTCGAATCCAAGTCCAAGCCCAGCGAGCACGCTCCGCACGCCGTCGTGTACGGGGCCGGCTTCCTCGGCAACACCCTGGTCACCCAGATGCTGCAGGACAAGGACTCCCCGTACCTGCCGGTCGCGATCATCGACGACGACCCGGCCAAGAAGCACCTGCGCATCAGCTCCGTGCCGGTGGCCGGGAACCTCACCGATCTGCCGGCGGTGCTGCGCCGGGAGCGGGCCCAGGTGCTCATCATCGCGATGGCCGACCCGGACCCCGAGCTGATGCACCGGATCCGCGAGGAGCTCGGTGATGCCCAGGTGCGCATCCTCACCGCCCCGCCGCTGAAGGACATGTTCGGCGCCTCCGCGCGGCGGGCGCTGGATCTGCGCGACATCCGCCTGGAGGACATCGTCGGGCACCGACCCGTGGACATCAACGTGGAGGGCATCGCCCGCTACCTCACGGACAAGCGCGTGCTGGTCACCGGCGCGGGCGGGTCGATCGGCTCGGAGCTGTGTCGGCAGATCACCCACTTCGCCCCGCGGGAGCTGATCATGCTCGACCGCGACGAGTCCAACGTGCAGGCCACCCAGATCTCCATCACCGGCCGGGGCCTGCTGGACGGGCCGGACACGGTGCTGGCCGACATCCGCGACGAGGAGGCGCTGCGCCGGATCTTCCGCCAGCGCCGTCCCCAGGTGGTCTTCCACGCCGCGGCCCTGAAGCACGTCTCGCTGCTGGAGCAGTACCCGGACGAGGCGTGGAAGACCAACGTCCTGGGCTCGCGCAACGTCCTGCAGGTCGCCGCGGAGGTGGGCGTGGAGGTCTTCGTGAACGTCTCCACGGACAAGGCGGCCAACCCCACCACGGTGCTGGGCCACTCCAAGCGGATGGCCGAGAAGATGACCGCCTGGATGTCCCGGCACGCCGACGGACGCTACACCTCGGTGCGCTTCGGCAACGTCTTCGGCTCCCGCGGGTCCATGCTCCCGCTGTTCACCGAGCAGATCCGCCGCGGGGGCCCGGTGACCGTCACGGACCGGGAGGCCACCCGCTACTTCATGACCATCCCGGAGGCCTGCCAGCTGGTCATCCAGGCCGGGGCGATCGGTCAGCCCGGGGAGGTGCTGATCCTGGACATGGGCCAGCCGGTGCGCATCTACGACATCGCCCGGCACCTGATCGAGATGAGCGGGCGCCACGATGTGAGCATCGAGATCACCGGCCTGCGTCCGGGGGAGAAGCTGCACGAGGAGCTGATCGGGGACGGGGAGCGCGGCGTGCACCGCGGCCACCCGCAGATCTCCCACACGGACTCCCCGCAGCTGGACCCGCGGCGCCTGGATCGCCACGAGTGGAAGCTGCGCGGCAACATGCCCGTGACCCAGGAGCTGCCCGTGCTGGATCCGCCCGCCCCGCGCACCGAGCTCGACGACGCCGCCTCCGGGCCGGACACGGAGCCTCCGGGCCCGGGGGCTCCGGCCGCGGACGCGCCGCGGCGGTGATCCCGATGCAGCCATCGCTGATCCTGCTGCCCGGCGGCCTCGGGCTGGTGCTGGGGGCCGTGCTGCCCCTGGCCGTCCTGCCGCTGCTGCGCCGCCTGGGCGTGCTGGACATGCCGGGGGAGCGCTCCTCCCACGCGGTGCCGACCCTGCGCGGGATGGGTCTTGCCACCGCCGCGGCCGCCCTGCTGGGGGCGCTGGCCGGCCTGGTCCTGGGCCTGGTGCCGGTGGACCGCTCGGTGATGCTCGTGGTGCTGACCGGGATGGTCGCGTGCGGAGTGCTGGGCTGGCGGGAGGACTCCGCCGGGGTCTCGGTGCGGGTCCGGGCGGCCGCCCAGCTGCTGATCGGCCTGGCGGTCACGCTGGGCCTGACCCTCGTGCTGGGCACCGGCTACTGGTGGATCCCGGTGGGGGTGCTCGCGGTGGCCGGCTACATCAACGTCGCGAACTTCATGGATGGGATCAACGGGATCTCCGGTCTGCACGGGCTGACCGCGGGGGTCTTCTACGCCTACGCCGGGTGGGTCACGGACCACCCCTGGCTGGTGGTCGCGGCCAGCGCGATCGCCGGGGCCTACCTGGCCTTCCTGCCCTGGAACCTCTGGGGCTCGCGGGTCTTCCTGGGGGACACCGGCTCCTACTTCCTCGGCGGCTCCCTGGCCTGCTGCGCCGTCGGGGCCTTCCTGTCTGGGGTCTACGTGGAGTACCTGCTGGGCCCGCTGCTGGTCTATCTCGCCGACACCGGCACCACGCTGCTGCGGCGGATTCGCCGCGGGGAGCCGTGGTATCGCCCCCACCGGCAGCACGTCTACCAGCGGCTGACGGATCTGGGGCTGTCCCACCTGGGCTCGGCGGCGGTTGTGACCGCCGCGACCGCGGCCGTGTCCGCGCTGAGCATCTGGTCCCTGGATCTGAGCCGGCCCGCGGCCGCCGCAACCGGAGCGGGGGCCGTGGCCATCCTGGGGCTGTACCTGAGCCTGCCGACGCTGCTGACCAGGCTGCGCCCGGCGCGCGCCCGCGGGGAATCCGCGTGAGGGCGCCGATCTGGCACCGCACACCCCGCCAGAGCCGCACCCCGCTGGCCGACGCCGCCCTGGCGGCCCTGGGCGACGTCGCCGCGGGCAGCCTGGTCCTGGCCGCGGCGGGGCTGCTGCTCGGCGGCAGCGAGGCCGCGGTCTCCGCCCTCGCGGGCGGGGGAATCGTGCTGCTGGCCGTCGCCGCGAGCTGGGCGCTGGTGCGGCTGGTGGGCGAGCAGGGCAGTCGGGCCGCGGCCGCCCTGCTGATCGCCTACCCCGTCAAGGTCCTGCTGGCCGGGGCGCTGCTGCTGGTCGTCCCGTGGCCGCAGGAGGGATCCCGCGGCTGGTTCCTGGCCGGTGCGGTGCTCGGGGTGGTGCTGATGCTGGCGGCCGAGGTGATTGCTGTGCGGCGGCTGCGGATCCCGTACTTCGCACCGGCGGGCACCCCTCGGGGATATCGTGGTGATCCGGAACGGGAGGGTCGAGCATGAGGAACGCATCGCAGTCGGAGCCGCAGGAGCCGCCGCTGGTGCCGCGCAGCTCGGAGGATCTGCGCAGCGCCGGGGACCTGGTGCGCCAGGGCGGGATCGCCGGGGCCTTCATGACGCTGATCTACCTGGTGATCGGCACCGGGTTCTGGAGTTTGGTAGGCTGGGGAGCGGACCACCTGCTGGGCACGCGTTGGATCGTGTGGCTCGGCGCCGGCGTGGGAGCCTGCGCCGGCATCTACCTGGTCTACCTGCACATGCGGCCCACGGACGACGACGCCCCCGGGCGCCAGCCGTGACCGCAGTGGTGAACATCAATCAAGTGTCGAGGTCCTCGCCGTCGCGTGCCCTGACACCACGCCGTACCTGCTGAAAGGATCCGCAGTGCTGGATACCGGGCTCGTTCTCGCGGCCTTCGAACCGCCCACGGTCGAGGACATGCATCTCGCCCCGTTCTTCCACGTCGGCAGCTTCGACTTCGGCAAGCAGACCCTGCTGGTGCTCCTCTCGGTCGTCGTCGTCGCCGCGTTCTTCCTGGCCGCGGCCCGCAAGCACGCGATGGTCCCGGGGCGGATGCAGTTCGTGGGGGAGGCCGGCTACGGCTTCGTGCGCAACTCCCTCGGCCGGGACCTGATCGGGGCCCACCAGTTCAAGCCCTTCGTGCCGGTGCTGTTCACCTCCTTCTTCTTCATCCTGGTGAACAACCTCTGGGGCTCGATCCCCTTCATCCAGCTGCCGGCCTTCTCCCACATCGGCGCGGCCTACGCGATGGCCGGCTTCGCCTACATCTTCTGGGTGGCCGTGGGCATCAGGAACAAGGGCCTGGGCGGGTTCTTCAAGTCCATGACCATGCCCTCCGGCGTGCCGTGGCCCTTCTACATCATCCTGATCCCGCTGGAGTTCCTCTCCAACTTGATCATCCGGCCGATGACCCACTCCCTGCGTCTGTTCGCGACGATGTTCGCCGGGCACCTGGCGCTGATGATCGCCGCGTACATGCTGGGCTTCCTGCTCACCGAGGGCGGGGTCGGCGGCTGGCTGACGGCGCCCTTCGCGGCGGTGTTCGGGCTGTTCCTGTACTTCCTGGAGCTGATGATCCAGGTGATCCAGGCCTACGTCTTCACCCTGCTGTTCGCCGTGTACATCCAGGGCTCCGTGGCCGAGGCCCACTAAGACTTCCGGCGCTTCGCGCGCCGGTCTGCGGGAATCCGCCGGAGCGGATCCGGTCTTCCCGCCCCTACGTACCCGCCGCTTGCGGCACCAGCGCCCGGCACCCGTTCCCGGGCACGATGAAAGGAAACATCCCATGGTAGGTTCGCTCAGCGTCATCGGCTTCGGTCTGGCAGCGATCGGCGGCGGCATCGGCGTCGGCCTGATCTTCGCCGCGTACATGACCTCCGTGGCTCGCCAGCCGGAGTCCCAGCGCGTGCTGCAGCCCATGCTGTTCCTCGGCTTCGCCGTGGTCGAGGCCCTGGCCATCCTGGGCTTCGTTCTGGCCCTGATCAAGTAGCCCTCCGGCTGCGCTTCAGAGCCGAACCGTCTAAGAACAGGAGACACCCACATGTCTGATCTCATGGCCGCGGAGGAGGGCAACAACATCCTCCTCCCGGACGTCTGGGAGATCGTCGTCGCGCTGCTCGGGTTCTTCATCCTGCTGTACATCGTCTGGAAGTACATCGTCCCGGCCTTCGAGAAGATCTACCAGGACCGCACCGAGGCCATCGAGGGCGGTCTGAAGAAGGCCGAGAAGGCCCAGGCCGAGGCGGCCGCCGCCCGCGAGGAGTACAGCCAGCAGCTGGAGTCCGCGCGCCTGGAGGCCCAGAAGATCCGCGAGGACGCCCGCGAGGAGGGCGAGAAGATCCTCGCCGAGTTCAAGGAGCGCGCCAACGCCGAGGCCGCGCGCATCACCGAGAGCGCGCAGCGGACCATCGAGGCCGAGCGCTCGGCCGCCATGGTCTCCCTGCGCACCGAGGTCGGCAGCCTGGCCACGGATCTTGCGGGCAAGATCGTCGGGGAGTCCCTCGAGGACGACGCCCGCTCCAACCGGGTGGTCGACCGCTTCCTGGCTGATCTGGAGGCCTCTCAGCAGCGCAACGCGGGAGTGAGCCGCTGATGGCCGGCGCATCGGGGCAGTCCCTGCGGGATCTGGTCGAGGCCTTCGACCAGCGCTGGGCCGCGGATGCCAGCACCACGACGGCGGAGGAGCTGTTCTCCGTGGTCGGCGTCCTGGACGCCGACGGAGCCCTGCGCCGGGGTCTGACGGATCCCTCGCGTCAGCCCGAGCAGCGCCGCGGCATCGCCGCGACCGTCCTGGAGGGCAGGGTCTACCCGGTGGTGCGCGAGCTGGTGGCCTACGCCGCCCGGCTGCGCTGGAGCGCCGAACGCGATCTCGCCGATGCGCTCGAGCACCTGGGGGCCGTCGCCGCGGCCGCCGTGGCCGCGCGCCGCGGTGGTCAGGAGGCCGTCACCGAGGTCGCCGAGGATCTGCTGCGCTTCGTCGCCGTCGTGCAGGAGGATCCGCGGATCCAGTCCGCGCTGACGGATGCCCGCGCGGGCGAGGAGGCTCGACGCCGCCTGGCCGAGCGGATCTGCCCGGTGCGCTCGGAGGAGGCGCGGCTGCTGATCGACCAGGCCGCGGCTCACCCGCGCGGGCAGGCCCCGGACGCGGTGGCCCAGCGCTTCGCCGATGCCCTCGTGCATCTGATGCGCCGCTCCATCGCCAAGGTCACCGTCAGCCACCCCCTGGATGAGTCCCGGCGCCAGCGCCTGGCCCGGGCCCTGTCTCGGGTCTACGGCCGGGAGCTGACCCTCGACGTCGTCGTGGACCCGCAGATCCTGGGCGGACTCAAGGTCCAGGTCGGGGACGAGGTCATCGACGGGTCGATGACGGCTCGGCTGGCGGACCTGGATCGCACCGTGACCGCGTCCTGACGCATCGACCACCTTCCGACACGGGAGGCCCGCGGACCCGCCGATGAGGCGGGCCGCACCGGCCCCCACCCGACAGACCACACGGATCCTCCGCCGCGGCGGATCGATCCACGACTACAGGAGAGCAGGGACACGAGATGGCGGATCTGACCATCAATGCCGATGATGTCCGCAGCGCGCTGAACGAATTCGCGGCGTCCTACGAGCCCGGTGAGACCGACCGGGTCGAGGTCGGGCGCGTGACCAGCGCGGGCGACGGCATCGCCCGAGTGGAGGGGCTTCCCTCCGTCATGGCCAACGAGCTGCTGCGCTTCGAGGACGGCACCCTCGGCCTGGCGCAGAACCTGGACACCCGCGACATCGGCGCGATCGTGCTGGGCGACTTCACCGGCGTCGAGGAGGGCCAGGAGGTGCACCGCACCGGGGAGGTCCTCTCCGTGCCGGTCGGCGACGCCTTCCTCGGTCGCGTGGTGGACCCCCTGGGCCACCCGATCGACGACCTCGGGCCCATCGAGTCCGAGGGCCGCCGCGCCCTGGAGCTGCAGGCCCCGGGCGTGACCCAGCGCAAGTCGGTGCATGAGCCGCTGCAGACCGGGCTGAAGGCCATCGACGCGATGATCCCGATCGGGCGCGGCCAGCGCCAGCTGATCATCGGCGACCGCCAGACCGGCAAGACCGCCATCGGGATCGACACGATCCTGAACCAGAAGGAGAACTGGGAGACCGGGGACCCGGAGAAGCAGGTGCGCTGCATCTACGTGGCCGTGGGTCAGAAGGCCTCCACGATCGCCTCGGTGCGCCAGACCCTGGAGGACAACGGCGCCCTGGAGTACACCACGATCGTGGCCTCCCCGGCCTCCGACGCCGCGGGCTTCAAGTACCTGGCCCCCTACGCCGGGTCCGCGATCGGGCAGCACTGGATGTACGGCGGCAAGCACGTCCTGATCATCTTCGACGACCTGTCCAAGCAGGCCGAGGCCTACCGCGCCGTGTCCCTGCTGCTGCGCCGTCCGCCGGGACGCGAGGCGTACCCGGGCGATGTGTTCTACCTGCACTCCCGCCTGCTGGAGCGCTGCGCCAAGCTCTCCGACGAGCTCGGCGCGGGCTCGATGACCGGCCTGCCGATCATCGAGACCAAGGCCAACGACGTCTCCGCGTTCATCCCGACCAACGTCATCTCCATCACCGACGGGCAGATCTTCCTTCAGTCGGACCTGTTCAACGCCAACCAGCGTCCCGCCGTGGACGTGGGCGTGTCCGTGTCCCGCGTGGGCGGTGCGGCGCAGATCAAGGCGATGAAGAAGGTCTCCGGAACGCTGAAGCTGGACCTGGCCCAGTACCGGTCCATGCAGGCTTTCGCGATGTTCGCCTCGGACCTGGATGAGGCCTCCCGCCGCCAGCTGACCCGCGGCGCCCGCCTGACGGAGCTGCTGCGCCAGCCGCAGTACACCCCGTACAACGTCGAGGACCAGGTCGCCGCCATCTGGGCTGGCACCAACGGCCACCTGGATGACCTGGAGGTCTCCGACGTCCTGGAGTTCGAGCAGCGGTTCCTGGAGCACCTGCGCCGGAACACCTCCGTGCTCAGCGACATCGCCTCCAGCGGCAAGCTCGAGGACGCCACGGTGGAGGCGCTGAAGTCCGCGGTGGCCGAGGTCAAGCGCGACTTCGCCGCCGAAGGCCCCCGCGGGGGCGGGATCCAGCCCGGCCACGAGGAGCACGCCCCGGTGGATCGCTCCGAGGTGGACCAGGAAGAGATCGTCAAGCGATGAGACCTGACGCGGAGCGGGCCGCTGGACGGCCCGCCCCGCCTCGGGGCTGAAAGGAAGCTCTATGGGAGCCCAGATCAGGGTCTACCGCCAGAAGATCTCCTCGACGTCGTCGATGAAGAAGATCTTCAAGGCGATGGAGATGATCGCGACTTCGCGGATCAACCGCGCCCGCACCCGCTCGGACAAGGCCGGACCCTACGCCGACGCCCTGACCCGCGCGGTCGCCGCGGTGGCCTCGCAGACCTCGATCAGCCACCCGCTGATCAACGACGACAAGCCCTCGCGGCGCTCGGCCGTGGTCATCATGACCAGCGACCGCGGCCTGGCAGGGTCCTACTCCGTCAACGTGCTGAAGAAGGCGGAGGGCCTGATCGAGCGGCTGCGTCGGGACGGGCGCGAGGTGGAGCTGTACCTCGTGGGCCGCAAGGCCAAGCAGTACTTCGACTTCCGCGAGCGGCCCTACGCGAAGGTGTGGTCGGGCAACACCGACAATCCCGACGTGGAGATCGCGGTGCAGATCCGCGACGCGCTCCTGGAGCGCTTCGACGCGGATTCGGCCGAGGGCGGGGTGGACGATCTGCACATCGTCTACACCGAGTTCGAGTCCATGGTCTCCCAGCAGGCCCGCATCCTGCGGCTGCTGCCGCTGAAGGTCGTCGACGCCCAGGAGCTGGGCGAGGAGATCCTGCCCGGCGGCGACGTCGCCGACGCGGACTTCTCCCAGACCCCCAGCTTCGACTTCGAGCCCAGCGCCCAGGAGGTCCTGGACGCCCTGCTGCCCCGCTACATCGCCACCCGGATCTTCTCCTGCCTGCTGGAGGCCGCCGCCTCCGAGCTGGCCTCGCGTCAGCGGGCCATGAAGTCCGCCGGGGACAACGCCGACGAGCTGGTCAAGAAGTACACGCGCCTGATGAACAACGCCCGCCAGGCGGAGATCACCCAGGAGCTGTCCGAGATCGTCGCCGGCGCGGATTCCCTCGCGTCCTAACCACCGTTTTTCGTCCCAGCACGTTCCAAGAGGTAAGTGATCACATGACTGCCACCATCACCGAGTCGGTCAGCGGATCGACCCAGGGCGGCGTCGGTCGCGTCGCCCGAGTCATCGGGCCCGTCGTCGACGTCGAGTTCCCCGCCAACCAGATCCCGGACATCTACAACGCCCTGACCGCCGAGCTGACCATCGGCGGGAAGACCCGCACGGTGACCTTCGAGGTTGCCCTGCACCTGGGCGACAACCTCGTTCGGGCCATCTCCCTGCAGCAGACCGACGGCCTGGTCCGCGGCACCCCGGTCCAGGACACCGGGGCCGCGATCTCCGTGCCCGTGGGCGATGCGGTCAAGGGCCACATCTTCAACGTCCTGGGCGATGCCCTGGATGTGGACAACGACGAGATCAAGGCCGAGGACCACTGGCCGATCCACCGCAAGGCCCCGAACTTCGCCCAGCTCGAGGGCTCCACCCAGATGCTGGAGACCGGCATCAAGGTCCTGGACCTGCTGACCCCGTACATCTCCGGCGGCAAGATCGGCCTGTTCGGCGGTGCGGGCGTGGGCAAGACCGTGCTCATCCAGGAGATGATCACCCGCGTGGCCCGCAACTTCGGCGGCACCTCGGTGTTCGCCGGCGTCGGGGAGCGCACCCGCGAGGGCAACGACCTCTGGGTCGAGATGGCCGAGGCGGGGGTGCTCAAGGACACCGCCCTGGTGTTCGGCCAGATGGACGAGCCCCCGGGAACCCGTCTGCGCGTGGCCCTGACCGGTCTGACCATGGCGGAGTACTTCCGCGATGTGCAGAACCAGGACGTGCTGCTGTTCATCGACAACATCTTCCGGTTCACCCAGGCCGGCTCCGAGGTCTCCACCCTGCTGGGCCGGATGCCCTCCGCGGTGGGCTACCAGCCGAACCTGGCCGATGAGATGGGTCTGCTGCAGGAGCGCATCACCTCCACCCGCGGGCACTCCATCACCTCGATGCAGGCGATCTACGTCCCCGCGGATGACTACACCGACCCGGCCCCGGCCACGACCTTCGCGCACCTGGATGCGACCACCGAGCTGTCCCGTGACATCGCCTCGCGCGGTCTGTACCCGGCCGTGGATCCGCTGTCCTCGACCTCGCGCATCCTGGACCCGCAGTACATCGGCCAGGAGCACTACGACACCGCGGTGCGCGTGAAGTCGATCCTGCAGGAGAACAAGGACCTGCAGGACATCATCGCGATCCTCGGCGTGGACGAGCTGTCCGAGGAGCAGAAGGTCACGGTCTCCCGGGCCCGGCGCATCGAGCAGTTCCTGTCCCAGAACACCTACACCGCCAAGCAGTTCACCGGCGTGGAGGGCTCGACCGTGTCCATCAAGGACACCATCGAGGGCTTCACCGCGATCTGCGACGGCGACCTGGACCACGTCCCGGAGCAGGCCTTCTACAACGTCGGCGGCCTGGACGACGTCGAGAAGAAGTGGGCCGAGATCAAGGCCGAGGGCGGGAGCAAGTAGCCATGGCAGTGCTCAACGTCGAGGTCGTCACCCGCGAGACCGTCGTGTGGCGCGGGGAGGCGAAGTACGTGCGGGCTCGCACCGCCGACGGCCAGCTGGGCATCCTGCCCGGGCACGTGGCCACGATGGCGCTGCTGGCCGAGGACGGCGAGCTGGTCATCGACCCGGTCGACGGGCAGCGGCACACCTCCCGGCTGCAGGAGGGCTTCCTGACGGTCGCGCAGAACCGCGTGGTCATCGCCGCGAAGTCCTCCTCCGACGCCGATAAGGAGCGCTCCGCGGCCTGAGCCCGGGCCACCGCCCCGGTTCCGACCCTGTTCAGAGGGCCAGGCGCCACCCCCGGAAGGGGAGTGGCGCCGGGCCCTCATGCGTGCCGCGGGGAGGGGTGAAGCGCTTCGAGGATGGGCCGGCCGGGACAGCGCGGACGAGGTCGGGCGGCCGGTGTGGTGCGCGGACGGGCCGGGTCAGAACAGCCGGGATTCGGCGTCGTCCACCCCGCGCAGGGCGTCGTAGTCCAGGGTCACGCAGCCGATGCCGCGGTCCTCGGCCAGGGTGCGTGCTTGCGGTTTGATCAGCTGGGCGGCGTAGATCCCGCGCACCGGGGCCAGCAGGGGATCGCGGTTGAGCAGCTCGAGGTAGCGGCTCAGCTGCTCGACGCCGTCGATGTCCCCGCGCCGCTTGAGCTCCACGGCCACGGTGTGCCCGGCGCCGTCCCGGGCGAGGATGTCCACGGGCCCGATCGCCGTGGGGTACTCCCGGCGGATCAGCGCGTAGCCGGGGCCCAAGACGTCGATCTGCTCGGCCAGCAGCCGCTGCAGGTCCGCCTCCACACCGTCTTTGACCAGTCCCGGGTCCACCCCGAGCTCGTGGGAGGACTCGTGCTCCTTGGCGTAGATCCGGATGATGAGGCGATCATCGGACTTGGCGGCCTGGACCGTCCAGACCTCCGCGGCATCGTCGTCGAACTCGTGCTCGTCCGCGTGCTGCACGTGCACCGCGGCCGGCGGGGACATCCAGTTCAGGGGTTTGTAGGAGCCGCCGTCGGAGTGGATGAGCACCGAGCCGTCGGCCTTGACCATGATCAGGCGCCGGGCCAGCGGCAGGTGGGCCCTGAGCCGGCCGATGTAGTCCACGGAGCATTCAGCAATGACGAGTCGCACGGTCTCCCACTGTACAAGCGCGCGGGGCCTCGGGGATGTGCCACCATGGAGGCCATGTCCCGCTCGCGTTCCTCCCGCCCCCGTCGCCAGCTGGGCCACGGCAAGGCCGGACCCAGCAAGTGGCAGCGCAGCGCCCCGGGCGGCGGGGACATCTCCCGGGTCCTGGAGCCGGCCCCGCGGGTGGAGCGGGATCGGTTCGGCTCCTGGGCGGTGCGCTTCATCCCGGCGGTCAATGCGCGCAAGACCTACACCTGCCCGGGCTGCACCCGGCCCATCGCGCCGGGCACGGCGCACTGCGTGGTGTGGCGCACGGACCACCTGTTCGGCGACGAGCGGGGCATCGAGGAGCGCCGGCACTGGCACCTGCGCTGCTGGGAGACCCGCTGAGGCGGTCGTCGGCGGCTACCGGGCGTCCTGGCGCGGGACGAAGACCTCCCGGACCAGCAGCAGGCCCGAGGCGGCCACGGGGATCGCGATGATCGCCCCGAGCACTCCCCACAGGGCCCCGCCCCCGGCGACGGCGATCACCGCGACCGCCGCGGGCACGGCCACGGCCCGCTTCATGATGCGCGGGGAGATGAAGTACGCCTCCACCTGCAGGTAGCCGAAGTAGCAGATGGCGTAGACCAGGGCCGTCTGCCAGCCCTGCATCAGCGCGATGACGCTCATCAGGATCCCGGCGCTCACCCCGCCGACCAGGGGCACGAAGGCCAGCAGCAGGACCACGAAGGCGTTGAGCATCGGGAAGGGCAGGCCCAGGATCAGCATGAGCACCAGGGCGAAGCTCGCGTTGAGGATCGCCACGCAGGCCTGCCCCAGCACGTAGTTGCCCACCGAGGTGGTGATCCGCTCGGTCAGCTCGCCCACCCGCTCGCGTTTGGAAGCCGGGGCCAGGCGCACGAACCACGCCTTGATCACCGGCAGGGAGGCGAGGAAGTACAGGGCCAGGAAGAGCACGACCAGCGTCCCGGTGATCACCTGGGCGATCGTGGAGCCGGCGTTGACCAGGCTGTTGAGGAAGCCGCCGATGATGTTGCGGTCGTTGAGCACGGAGTCCACGATGTGCTCCGCCTCGGCCTCCACGCGCCCGCGCACCCCCCACTGCCGGTCCACGGTGGTCACGAAGTCCGAGTCCAGGAAGCGCTGGAAGCTCTGCGGGAAGGACTGGACGAAGGAGACCGCCTGCCCGGCGATCGCGGGGATGATGACGGTGGCCAGCAGGGCCACCAGCCCCGCCAGCACGACGAGGACCCCGGCGACCCCGACGCCGCGGGGCAGGCCCCGCTTCTCCAGGGCCCGCACGGCCGGATCCAGGCCCAGGGCGATGAACATGGCCCCGGTGATCCAGCCGCCTAACGCCCCGACGTTGACCGCGACGTACCAGCACAGCAGGGCGATCCCGACGCCCACGGTGGCCATGAATCCGGCGTACACGGGGCGGGCGAACAGGCCGGGCTCGGAAGGCTCCGGGGTCGATCCCGCGGTGGCCCAGGGAGCGGCGCCGGCGTCGGCCCCGGGCCGGTCGCGGGCCGCGGCGGCACCCAGGACCCCCTCGTCCAGGTGGGCAGCGGAGTCGGTGCGGGCCTGGGCTTCCGGTCGGGGATCCTCCGGGATGTCGAAGCGCGGGCGGGGCTTGGCCCCGGGGATGGCGGGGAACTCTGCGTGCCCGGGGTCCTGGAAGCGGTGGGCCAGGCGGAGCCGGTCCAGGATGCGGCGCAGGCGCGGGGACTCGGGACGCGGGGTACCGGGCACGGATCGTCTCCTCTTCGGACGGCACGGCGGTGATCCTTCGAGACTACCCGCGCCGAACCCGGCCGATTGCGCGATCCGAGAACGGACGGGGCCGGGAGACGGGCGGCCCGACGCCGGTGTGGGCATACTGGAGGCGGCAACGCCGATCACCGGATCCCGATCGGGGCGCGCCGTGGCCGTTCGAGCGCGGTGCCCCGCGGGACACCCCCGCTGCAGAGAGGACACCTCGATGACCACCATCCCCGAGCCGCACCCCGCGGCCTCCGGCCCCGGGACACCGGCCGCTGCCGAGGAACCGCAGATCCCGGCCTCGGCCCGCCGCGCCCCGGACCTGGCCCAGCGGACCCAGGACGGCGCCGCCGCCCCCGAGCAGGGGCAGGGCCAGCCGAGCTACCGCGCGGAGATCACCACGGGCGAGCAGTTCCAGCAGTACGCCCAGCTGTCCGGGCAGGGCCCCGTGATCTTCGCCCTGTACCGCGGCTCGGACGCCGCGGCGGTGCGCAACGTGGAGCAGCTGGAGCAGCTCATCGACTCCGCGCAGGGACGGCTGCTGCTGGCCGCCGCGGACATCGAGCAGTCCCCGGAGATCGCCCAGGCGCTGCAGGCGGCCACCTCCCTGACCGCGATCGCGATGCTCGGCGGACGCCCGGCGCCGCTGTTCGACCAGCCCGTCTCCCCGGAGCAGATGCAGTCCGTGCTGGGCCAGGTCCTGCAGCTGGCCCAGCAGGCGCAGCTGACCGGCTCCTTCGAACCGGTGGGCACCAAGGGCGCCCCGGCCGAGAAGCCGCTGCCGCCGCTGCACCAGAAGGCCCAGGATGCCCTGGCCGAACAGGACTACGACGGCGCCCGGGCCGCCTACGAGCAGGCGCTGAGCGAGCAGCCGGGGGATCGGGAGGCCAAGCTCGGCCTGGCCCGGGTGGGGCTGCTGGCCCGTGTGGCCGACGCCGATGCCCAGGCCGTGCGTCAGCGGGCCGCCGAAGTTCCGCAGGAGGTGGACGCGCAGCTGGCCGTGGCGGACCTGGACGTGGCCGGCGGGCACGTCGAGGATGCCTTCGCCCGGCTGCTGAAGCTGTTCACTGCCGCGTCCCCCGAGGAGAAGTCCCGCGTGCGCGAGCGGATGCTGGAGCTGTTCGACGTCGTCGGAGCGGAGGACCCGCGCGTGGTCTCCGCCCGGGCCGCCCTGATGCGGGCGCTGTTCTAGAGGAGGTCCCGACCGATGAACCCCGAGCCCCCCATCCCCGGACCCGAGGTTCCAGGGCCCGCCGCCGGCATCCCCGACCCCGCCGCTGCGGCGTCGGCCCCGGCCCTGTCCCTGCGGGGCCTGCGCAAGGTCTACGACGGCGTCGAGGTGGTGCACGGCGTGGATCTGCAGATCCCGGCCGGATCCATGTACGGCCTCGTCGGACGCAACGGCGCCGGGAAGACCACGACCCTGTCCATGGCCACCGGCCTGCTGCGCCCGGACGGCGGCACCGCCCTGGTGCGCGGCACCGACGTGTGGGCCGAGCCCCTGCGGGCCAAGGCCACCCTGGGGGTGCTGCCCGACGGGGTGCACCTGTTCGACCGGCTCAGCGGTCGCCAGCTGATCTCCTACGCGGGGCTGCTGCACGGCCTGGACCGGGACCTGGTGGCCGAGCGGGCCCAGGAGCTGCTGGTGGCCCTGGACCTGCACGACGCCGCCGATCGCACCGTCGCGGACTACTCCGCGGGGATGCGCAAGAAGGTCGCGCTGGCCTCGGCGCTGGTGCACGCCCCCTCGGTGCTGGTCCTGGATGAGCCCTTCGAGGCCGTGGACCCGGTCTCGGCGGCCAACATCCGGGACATCCTCACCGGCTTCGTCCGGCGCGGCGGCACCGTGGTGATCTCCAGCCACGTGATGGACCTGGTGCAGCGACTATGCGACCACGTCGCGATCATGGGCGAGGGGCGGATCCTGGCGGCCGGAACCGTGGATCAGGTGCGCGGGGAGCGCTCCCTGGAGGAGACCTTCGTGGAGCTGGTCGGCGGGCGCGCGCAGACGGAGGGGATCTCATGGTTGGGCGGCTCCTGAGCCTGAAGGGGGCCCTGTTCCGCGCCTCCTTCCGCCGCAGCGGCTGGGTCGTGGCCGGAACCGTGGTCTCCCTCGTGATCGCCGGGTGCGCGGTGCTCGCCGCGGCCGCGGGGTTCCTGGCCCTGCGGGAGGCGGGTCCGCTGGTCGCCGCGCAGATCGCCGCGTGCCTGGGTGCCCTGCTGGGCCTGGTCTGGGTGCTGGTGCCGGTGGTGGTGGCCAGCGAGGACCAGACCCTGGACCCCGAGCTGCTCAGCCCCTATCCGCTGCGGCTGCGCGACATCGTGCTGGCGCAGGTGGCCTCGAGCCTCGTGGGGGTGCTGGGTCCGCTGAGCCTGCTGGGCATGCTCACCCCGGTGCTGTCCGCCCACGGGCCCGGGCAGGCGCTGCTGTCCCTGGTGGCCGGGGTCCTCGGCTTCGTCTGCTTCCTGGTGTGGGCGCGCATCGCGGCGGCCTGCGGGCGCCGACTGCGCCGGCGTCGGGGGCTGACCACGGTGCTGTCCGCCCTAGGCTACGTGCTGCTGATGTTCTCCGGTCTGCTGTTCGGTCTGCTGAGCCTGATCCTGCTGCGCCCGTCGGCGCGGGAGGCGGCCGCCGGGGTCGCGGGCTGGATCCCCTGGTCCGCGGGGTATCTCGCCGTCGCCGACGCCGCCGCGGGGTCCTCGGCGCTGGTTCCGCTGCGCCTGTGCCTGCCCGTGCTCGGCCTCGGGATCGGGCTGTGGCTGCTGGGTGCGCTGCTGCGCCGCGAGCTGCGCACCGTGGGCGCGGGGTCCGCGGGTGGTGCGCAGCGGGGGCGCACCCGCAGGGCCGAGGACGGCGCGCCGGGCACGGGCCTGGCCCTGGCCCGCGGCCCGGTGAGCGCGGTGGCCGTGCGCACGGGCCTGGATCTGCTGCGCGATCCCCGCATGTCCTTCAGCCTCCTGGGGGTGCTGGGCATCGCGGTGCTGTTCACCGGGCTGTCCACGCTGCAGGACGGCGCCCAGGCCCTGATGGCCGGACCCTTCGCGGGGCTCACGGCCTGCACGATCGCCTGCTATCTGACCGCCTACGACAACTCCGCGTTCAGTCTGCACCTGCTCGCCCCGCTGACCGGGCGCCAGGATCGCTGGGGCCGGGCCCTGGGGGTTCTCGGGGTGTACCTGCCGGCGACGCTGGTGGTCTCCGCGGCGTGCACCGTGCTGGCGGGCTTCCCCGAGCAGGTGCCGGCCAACCTCGGGGTCAGCCTCGGGTTCTGCCTGATCGGCACCGGCGTCGGGGCGGTGGCCTCGGCGCTGTGGGCCGCTCCGGTGCCGCCGCCGGGGGCCTCCCCGTTCAAGCGGGCCGGCGGCGGGGCCGGCTCCGGGGCCAAGATGGGGATGCTCCTGGCGGCCCTGGTCTGCCTCGCGCTGAACCTGCTCGCGATCATCCTGTACCTGGTCAGCCTGGTCCCGGGGCTGGGATGGCTGGGCTGGGTGGCCCTGGCGGTCGGGATCGGACTGGGCCTGGCGGTGCTCGGCCTGGGGGTGCGCCTGGGGGCGCGCCGCTACGACGCCCGGGCCCCGGAGCTGCTGGCGCAGGTCTCCGTGTTCCGCTGACCGGGCGGCTGCCGTCGAGCGAGGCGGGGCGCGTAGAATGCTGGGCATGATCAGCACCAGCACCCTGCGCACCGCCCCGGAGATCCTGGACACCGCCGAGCCCCTGGAGGGCACCCGCACCGGCGGGGCCGCGACCATCGAGCGGGAGGAGCAGCGCCAGCTCATCGAGCCCGGGGACCACGAGCGCTTCGCCCACTACGTGCGCAAGGAGAAGATCATGGAGTCGGCGATGACCGGCGAACCCGTGATCGCCCTGTGCGGTAAGGTGTGGACGCCGGGCCGGGACCCGCAGCGCTTCCCCGTGTGCCCGCTGTGCAAGGAGATCTACGAGTCCATGCGCGGTGGCAAGGATGATGACGGCGGCCAGGACTGACCCGCACTCTTTGACGTTCCTTCCGCGCACCGACCGACCGAGGCCCGACCAGGAGTGATGACCCCGCAGTGACCGACGATCCGGAGCAGCCGTCCCTGTTCGCCGCCGGAGCGGACCTGCCGCCGGCCTACCCGGACCGGGCCGCGTGGGGCACCGCCCCCAAGCTGCGCGCCTGGCAGCAGGAGGCCCTGGAGAAGTACTTCGCCGAGCAGCCCCGGGACTTCATGGCCGTGGCCACCCCGGGGGCCGGCAAGACCACCTTCGCCCTGCGGGTGGCCAAGGAGCTGATGGACCGGGGCACCGTGTCCCGGCTGACCGTCGTCGCCCCCACGGATCACCTGAAGTCCCAGTGGGCCGACGCCGCCGCGCGCGTGGGCATCGCGATCGACCCGAACTTCAAGAACGCCGACGGGCACCACGCCCGCGGCTTCTCCGGGGTGGCCCTGACCTACGCGCAGGTGGCCAACAAGCCCCTGCTGCACCGGGCCCGCACCGAGAACGCCCGCACCCTGGTGATCCTCGACGAGATCCACCACGCCGGGGACGCCCTGTCCTGGGGGGACGGGCTGCGCGAGGCCTTCGAGCCCGCGCAGCGGCGCCTGGCCCTGACCGGCACCCCCTTCCGCTCGGACTCCTCCCAGATCCCCTTCGTGCGCTACGAGCAGGACCAGGAGGGGCTGCTGCGCTCGCAGGCGGACTACTCCTACGGGTACGGGCCGGCCCTGAAGGACCACGTGGTGCGCCCCGTGATCTTCATGGCCTACTCCGGGCAGATGCGCTGGCGCACCGCCGAGGGCGAGGAGATGGCCGCCGAGCTGGGGGAGGGGTTCACCAAGGACATCACCGCCCAGGCCTGGCGCACCGCCCTGGACCCGCGGGGCCAGTGGATCCCGGCGGTCCTGCAGGCCGCGGACCAGCGGCTCTCGGAGGTGCGCCGCACCGTGCCCGATGCCGGCGGGCTGGTGATCGCCTCCAACCACGAGGACGCCCGCGCCTACGCCGCGCGGCTGGAGAGGATCACCGGGCAGAAGCCGGCCCTGATCCTCTCCGATGACAAGACCGCCTCCGAGCGGATCGACCGCTTCTCCGCCTCCGAGCAGGAGCGCTGGATGGTCGCGGTGCGCATGGTCTCCGAGGGGGTGGACGTCCCGCGCCTGGCCGTGGGCGTGTACGCGACCTCCACCTCGACCCCGCTGTTCTTCGCCCAGGCCATCGGGCGCTTCGTGCGGGCCCGGCGTCGCGGGGAGACGGCCTCGGTGTTCCTGCCCTCGGTGCCGCTGCTGATGGCCCTGGCCCAGGAGATGGAGGCCGAGCGGGACCACGCCCTGGACCTGGGCACCCGGCCCGACGAGGAGGCGATCATCGCCGCCGACGAGGGTCTGGACGATGAGGCCCTGGAGGAGGCCAACCGCGAGGAGAAGGCCAGCTCGGCTCTGGCCGCGGGCAGGTTCGAGGCGATCGGCTCCCAGGCGGCCTTCCACGGGGTGCTCTACGACGGGCAGGACTACCAGGGCTTCGAGATCGGCGCGGAGGACCAGGACTTCCTGGGGATCCCGGGGCTGCTGGACGCCGAGCAGGTGGGCACGCTGCTGCAGGAGCGCCAGCGCGGCTCCCGGGCGGGGGCACCGGCTCAGCCGCCGCGGCAGTCCCCGGCGGTGCCGGATCACCGGCGGCTCAAGGAGCTGCGGAACAAGCTGGCGAAGAACGTCTCCGCCTGGGCCGCGCGCACCGGGCAGCCGCACGGCTCGGTGCACAACGCGCTGCGCCGGGAGTGCGGCGGCCCGCCGGTGGCCCAGGCCACCGCCGAGCAGATCCAGGCCCGGATCGACAAGCTGCAGAACTGGTTCGTGGGGCGCCGGTAGGCCCCGGCCCGCAGCCCCGGCGGCGCTCGAGACGGGTGGGAGCCGATGGATCCGGCGCCCGTCGGCGGCGGATCAAGCGGCCGCGGCGCGGGCGTTGATCCGGGCGACCTGCGCGGCGGGATCGGCGAGGGAGACGATGATCCGCTGGATCGGCTCGTCGGTCAGCTCGATGACCACGGCGTCTTCGTAGCCGCGCACGTTCAGGAAGTGCCGCTGGCCGTCGCGGTGGAAGGTACCGCTGAGCTTGCCGCCTACGCGCAGCCCGGGCCCGCGCCACCCCTTCGGCTCATCGCGCATCCCGGGGTCGTGGGTGGCCCCGCGCACGTGGGCCCAGGGCACGGCCACCCGCCGGGTGAAGGACCAGAGTTTGTCCAGGCCCCGCGGGGTGATGATCAGCTCGCGTTCGGTCAGCTCGATGGCGTTGCTCATGCTCGGTCGCCTTCCTCTCGGTGCGGTGGGGTGCGGCGGGCGCGGATCAGCAGGCGCTCGCCGAGGCGGCGGGGATCGTCGTCGAAGCACAGTCCGACGGCGCGTTCGGTCAGGGCGCGCAGGCCGTCGTGGTGCGGAGCCAGCTCCAACAGGGCAACCAGGACGAGATCCTGGGCGTCGTGGGTGACCTCACCCGCCCGGGCTCGGTCGCAGACCTGCTCGAGCGCGGCGCGCATCAGTCCGTGCTTCGAGCCGTGGATCTTGTAGAAGCTCGCGCGGCTGAGTCCGAGGACCGAGGTCAGCCGGTCCACGGAGACGGCGTCGAATCCCTCGTGCCCGAACAGCGCCGTCGCCTGCCGCAGCACCTCCTGCTCGTCGAATCCCCGGGGCCTCGCCATGGTTCCATACTAAACGTTCTAGAACGACCCGTCTATAATCGGGGCGACCCCGGATCCGAGAGGGGCAGAGAAGGGTCCGTTACCGGCGGATCTCCGAGGAGTCGATGACCTCGGCCCCGGCCTCCTGGAGGGCCGCGACCGCCTCCTCGGCGGTCTCCTGGGCCACCGGCGCCGTCAGATCCAGCAGCACCCGCGTGTCGTACCCGGCGCCCACCGCATCCAGGGCGGTGGCTCGCACGCAGTGGTCGGTGGCGATGCCGACCACGTCCACCGCGTCGATCTCCTGCTCCTGCAGCCAGTCGTCCAGGGACACGTTGACCGTATCCTCGGTCTGCGCGCCGGGCTCCCGCTCGCCGGTGGCCACCGCCTCCTCCGGGACCAGCAGGCCCTCGAAGCCCGAGTATGCGGCCTCGTAGGCGCCCTTGCGGAACCAGGCATCCACGGCGTCGGTCTCCAGGTCCTCGTGCACGGCCGCGCCGCGGGAGTGGGCCACGCAGTGCACCGGCCAGGAGGTCCGGTAGTCCGGGGTCTCGGAGAAGTGCTCTCCCGGATCCACGTGCCAGTCCTGGGTGCCGACGACGGCGTCGTAGAGGGGGCCGTGGGTCAGCAGGTACTCGGAGATGCCGCCGGCGACCTCCGCGCCCCGCTCGGTGGCGAGGCTGCCGCCGGGGCAGAAGTCGTTCTGCACGTCCACGATGATCAGGGCTCGGGTCATGGAATCCTCCAGGAGCGATGGTCCAGGTGCGCGGCGCGGCGCCGCGCACCTGCGGTATCCGGTTCGGCACCAGGATAGGCGGTGCCTCCCCGCAGAGTCAGGACAGCAGCTGCGTGGGGATGGCCGGCTCCCCCTCGGACAGCCGTCGGGAGGCCGCGGGCAGCTCGGTCCAGGAGGCGGCGTGGCGCGCGGCGGCGGCCTTCAGCCCCTCGGCCCCGGTCGCCCCGGGCAGGATCTCACCCTCGCGCACCAGGTCCGTCATCAGCTCCCGCGTCCGCACACCCTCGGGGAGGTCTCCCCGGGCCCGATCCAGGGCCTGCTCGCTGGAGGCCACCACCTCCGCGACGGCCCGGCCGTCCGCGCCCAGCTGGCGCACGGCGTGCTTGCGACCGCCGGTGGAGCCCTTGCCGGCCGAGCGCTTGGCCACTGGCTCCAGCTGCCCGGAAGCGCCCTCCCGGGCCACGAGCTTGTAGACCATGGAGGTGGTCGGCGCCCCGGAGCCGGTGACCAGCCGGGTGCCCACCCCGTAGGAATCCACGGGCGCGGAGCGCAGCCCGGCGATCGCGTACTCGTCCAGATCCGAGGTCACGGTGATCTTCGTGTCCTTCGCGCCGAGCTCATCCAGCAGGGCGCGCACCCACACCGCCTGGGCGCCCAGGTCCCCGGAGTCCAGGCGCACCGCGCCCAGCTGCGGACCGGCCAGCTCCACCGCGGTGCGCACCGCGGCCTCGACGTCGTAGGTGTCCACCAGCAGCGTGGTGCCCGCGCCCTGGGCCGCCAGCTGGGCCGCGAAGGCCGCGCGCTCGTCGTCGTGCAGCAGGGTGAAGGCGTGCGCGGAGGTGCCGATGGTGTGGATCCCGTAGCGCATCCCCGCCTCCAGGTTGGAGGTCCCGGCGAATCCCGCCACCACCGCGGCGCGGGCCGCCGAGACGGCGGCGGCCTCGTGGGCCCGGCGCGAGCCCATCTCCAGGCAGGGCCGACCCGCGGCCGCCCCGACCATGCGCGAGGCCGCGGAGGCGACGGCCGAGTCGTAGTTGAGGATCGAGAGGATCAGGGTCTCCAGGACGCAGGCCTCCGCGAAGGTGCCCTCCACCTGCAGCACGGGGGAGTGGGGGAAGAACGCCTCGCCCTCGGCGTAGCCGCGCACCGAGCCGGTGAAGCGGAAGTCCGCCAGGTACTCGAGGGTCGCATCCCCGACCACCCGGGTGCGGCCCAGGAAATCCAGCTGCTCCGGGGTGAAGCGGAAGTCCGCCAGCTCCTCCAGGAACCGACCGGTCCCGGCCAGCACCCCGTAGCGGCGTCCGGCCGGCAGGCGGCGGGTGAAGGTCTCGAACACGCTGCGGCGCTCGTGGGTTCCGGCCCGCAGGGCCGCTTCGATCATCGTCAGCTCATAGTGATCCGTGAGCAGGGCGGGAGTAGTCTCGATCACGCCTCCCACTGTAGCCACCGCGCCCGGCCCGGCCAAGGACTGCGGCGCCCTCCGCTGGGCTCCCCGCACCCGAGCTGGCCAGCGCTGCGCCGCCACCCGGTGCGACGCCGACGGCGAACCCGCCCCGCCCCGGGACCCGCGTGCCGGGTAGACTCGGGTGGGTCATGGCCCAGCAGCGCACCCAACCGACCCGCACCGCCGTCACCGGCCCCACGGCCCCCGAGACCACCCCGGAGGGCGGGCTCGGGCTGCTCGAGCGCCCCCAGGAGCAGACCCCGTGGCGGGTGCTCGTATGGAACGACCCCGTGAACCTCATGAGCTACGTGACCTGGGTGTTCCGCACCCACTTCGGGCATTCCCAGGCGCAGGCCCACCGGCTGATGCTGCAGGTGCACGAGGACGGGCGCGCCGTCGTGTTCACCGGCAGCCGCGAGGAGGCCGAGCGGCACACCGCCGCGATGCACGGCTACGGGCTGTGGGCCACCTTCGAGAAGGACGGTGAGTGAGATGGCTCGTCCCTTCCGCGCCGGGCGGCGCGGCATCACCGGGCACCTGGAGCAGCCCGAGCGGGAGCTGCTGATCAAGCTGTTCGGCGACGTCGTGACCACCCTGGAGCCGCGGCAGGATCCGGATCAGGACCCGCTGGCCGCGATGCTCGGGATCACCGAGGACGCCGAGGCGCCGGAGGATCCGGCCCTGGCCCGCCTGCTGCCGCAGGCCGCGGCCGATGAGGGCGAGGCCGCGGAATTCCGCCGCTTCACCGAGCGCGGCATCCGCGAGGAGAAGATCGGGCGCCTGCGGATGGCCGCGATGGACTGCGAGGCCCCGAAGCTGCAGCTGGACGACGAGCACGCCCGGGCCTTCGCCGCGGCCCTGAACGACGTGCGCCTGGTCCTGGCCGCGCGCCTGGGGATCCGCGACGAGCAGGACGCCGAGCGCGTGGCCGGCTACACCGACTGGAACCAGGCCACGGACGTGGAGTCCTACATGTCCCTGGTGTACCAGTTCGTCTCCTGGCTGCAGGACTCCCTGATGGAGGCCATGCTCCAGCGACTGTGATCCCCGGACCTTACCCCTGTGGTCGGTCTCTCGTCGCCCCGGCCACGTGGTCGAGCTCGTGCCGGGGCCCGCTCGCGCAGCGGCTATCCTCGAAGGCATCATGAACTCGCTTCCCGACCAGACCGATGCCGTGACCGCCTGGGGCAGCGCCGCCCCCGCCCGTCCCACCCCCGGGGCCCCGATCGGGGTCTTCGACTCCGGCGTCGGCGGACTGACCGTGGCCCGGGCCATCATGGACCAGCTGCCCCACGAGCAGATCCTCTACGTCGGGGACACGGCCCACGGCCCCTACGGACCGCTGAGCATCGCCCAGGTGCGCGCCAACGCCCTGCGCATCATGGACGACCTCGTGGACTCCGGGGTCAAGGCCCTGGTCATCGCCTGCAACACCGCCTCCTCCGCGGTGCTGCGCGACGCCCGCGAGCGCTACACCCGCCACTACGGGATCCCCGTGGTCGAGGTGATCCAGCCGGCCGTGCGCCGGGCCGTGGCCGCGACCCGCAACGACGTCGTCGGCGTGCTGGGCACGGCGGCCACGGTCTCCTCCCGCGCCTACGAGGACACCTTCGCCGCGGCCCCGCAGCTGCGGATCGTCTCCGAGGCCTGCCCGGAGTTCGTGGAGTTCGTGGAGCGCGGCATCACCTCAGGGCCCGAGCTCCTGGAGGCCGTGCGCACCCACCTGGCCCCGCTGCAGGAGGCCGGGGTGGACACCGTCGTGCTGGGCTGCACCCACTACCCCCTGCTCACGGGCGTCATCTCCTACGTCCTGGGGGAGGAGGTCACGCTGGTGACCTCCTCCGAGGAGACCGCCAAGGACCTGTTCCGGGCGCTGATGGCCCAGGACCTGCAGCGCCCGGCCGACGCCCCCGCCCCGCGCCACGAATTCGTGGCCACCGGGGACCCCGAGCGCTTCCAGGCCCTGGCCCGGCGCTTCCTGGGCCCCGAGGTCCTCGGGGTGCGCCACTCCGCGAGCATCGCCGAGTCCTACCCCACCGGCTCCCTGGCGGTGGTCACCCCGGAGATGATCCGCACCGCCAGCGTGGACCTGAGCGCCGTGGCCGCGACATCGGGTGCAGCGGCCGAGGTCACCGGAGCCGCGGGGACGGATCCCGGGCCCCGCTCCGCGGCGGCCCCGGAACCGGACGCCGAGTCTGGGGCGCAGGAGGGACGGGCATGGAGCTGACCATCATCGGGTGCAGCGGCTCCTTCGCCGGACCCGACTCCGCGGCCTCGTGCTATCTGGTCAGCGGCGAGGATGAGGCCGGGCGCACCTGGCGCATCCTGCTGGACCTGGGCAGCGGGGGGCTCGGGGCGATCCAGCGGCACCTGAGCCTGCCGCAGATCGACGGGATCTTCATCTCCCACCTGCACCCCGATCACTGCATCGACCTGGCCGGCCTGCACATCGCGGTGCGCTGGGATCCGCGCGGCTGGCCCGGGCCGCCGATTCCGCTGTGGGGACCGGCGGACACCCACCCGTACCTGGCCCGCACCCACGGGATCGGCCTGGAGCCCGGGCTCACCGGCTCCTTCGGCTTCCACCCCTGGGCCCCCGGGGAGCCGGTGCGCCTGGGGCCGTTCACGGTGCAGGCCTTCCCCGTGCTGCATCCGGCCCCCGAGCCCTACGCGATCCGGGTGACCCACGAGCTGGCCGGGCGCCGCAGCGTCCTGGCCTACTCGGGGGACTCGGACGCGTGCCCCGAGCTGGTCGAGGCCGCCCGGGAGGCGGATTTCTTCCTGTGCGAGGCCGCCTTCCAGGAGGGGCGCGACGACGCGATCCGCGGGGTGCACCTGACCGGGGTGCGGGCCGGGCGGGTGGCCGCCGAGGCCGATGTCGGACACCTGATGCTCACCCACCTGCCGGTGTGGAACGACCCGGAGGTGGCCCGCGCCGAGGCCTCCCGCACCTACGCCGGGCCGATCTGCGTGGCCGAGGATTCCCGCACCTACGCGATCCCGCCCCGCTGAGCCGCGCCCCGGGCTCCTGCGGGGCGCGGCCGGGGGCGGCCCGGGTACAGTGAGGGACATGACGAGCACCGAGTCCCCCCAGACCCTCACGCGCGCGGACGGGCGCGCCGTCGACCAGCTGCGTCCGATCTCCATCACCCGCGGGTGGTCCCGCAACGCCGAGGGCTCGGCCCTCATCGAGTGCGGGGACACCCGAGTGCTGTGCACCGCCTCCCTGACCGAGGGCGTGCCCCGGTGGCTCAAGGGCGAGGGCCGCGGCTGGGTCACCGCCGAGTACGCGATGCTGCCGCGGGCCACCTCGACCCGCTCCGCCCGCGAATCCGTGAAAGGCAAGATCGGCGGACGCACGCACGAGATCTCCCGGCTGATCGGGCGCTCCCTGCGCGCGATCATCGACCTGAAGGCCCTCGGGGAGAACACCGTGGTCCTGGACTGCGACGTCCTGCAGGCCGACGGCGGCACCCGCACCGCCGCGATCACCGGGGCCTACGTCGCCCTGGCCGACGCCCTGGACTGGGCGCGCCGGGAGAAGATCCTGCCCCGGGGCGCCCAGCCCCTGACCGACTCCGTGGCCGCGGTGTCCGTAGGCATCATCGACGGGGTGCCCATGCTGGATCTGCCCTACACCGAGGACGTGCGGGCCGAGACGGACATGAACGTGGTGGTCACCGGCTCCGGCAGCTTCGTGGAGGTCCAGGGCACCGCCGAGGGCGCGCCCTTCGACCGGGCTGAGCTGGACAGCCTGCTGGACCTGGCCCTGATCGGCACGGCCGAGCTGTCCAGGATCCAGTCGCAGACGCTGGCCGGTGCCCATGAGTGAGCCGCGGCTGATCCTGGCCACCCACAACTCCGGCAAGCTGCGGGAGCTGCGCGAGATCCTGCGCGATGCCGTGCCGGGCCTGGAGGTGGACGCGGAGGTGGTCGACGCCGGCTCCCTCGGCGTCCCGGACGTGCCCGAGACCGGCACGACCTTCGCCGAGAACTCCCTGCTCAAGGCCCGCGCCGTCTATGAGGCCACCGGCCTGCCGGCCATCGCGGATGACTCGGGGCTGTCCGTGGCCGTGCTGCACGGGGCGCCGGGGATCTTCTCCGCCCGCTGGTCCGGGCGCCACGGCGACGATGCGGCCAACCTGCGCCTGCTGCTGGCTCAGCTGTCCGACATCCCCGATCCGCATCGGGGTGCCGCCTTCGAGTGCGCCGCGAGCCTGGTCGGCCCGGACACCGAGGTCGTGCAGACCGGGCGCCTTACCGGGCGGCTGCTCACCGAGCCACGCGGGGAGCACGGCTTCGGCTACGACCCGATCCTCGTGCCCGAGGAGCTTCCCGCCGCGTGGGAGGGGGCCAGCTGCGCCGAGATCCCGCCGGAGCTGAAGAACGCGATCAGCCACCGCGCCCGGGCCTTCACCGCGCTGATTCCGCACATCGCCGCCCTGCTGGACGGGGCCGGCGGAGAGAAGGTCTAGCCCGCCGTGGCCCGCATGTCCCCGTTCGCGCTGATGCGCTTCCGACCCCTCATCCAGGCGGTCCTCGACCAGGCCGGGGTCCGGTGCGCGCCCACCGAATGGGACGTGCACTCCAACGGGTCCGCGCACCTGGTGGTCAACGCGGGTCAGCGGGTCAGCGTGCGGGTGGCGAAGAACCACCTGGTGGGCCGGCAGGTCCAGCGCCGCACCGACCTGCTGCGCGCCCTGCCTGCGGACCTGCCCTTCGAGGTGCCCCGCCCCCTGACCCGGGTGCTGGAACGCGGCGGGCACGTCGCCGTCGGGCTGACCTGGGTGCCCGGGCGGCCCCGCGAGGTGGGCCCCGCCCCGGCGCGGGCCCTGGGCCGGGCGCTGCGCGCGATCGACGCGATCGACCCCGCGCCCCTGTCCGCGATGCTCGAACCCTCCCAGTCCCACTGGGGCGGCTCGCACTGGCCGCGCACCGTCCGAGAGCGGATCATCCCCCAGCTGCTGCACGGCAACCGGGAGCGCGCCGAGCGCCTGCTGGACGATGCCCTGGCCCTGGACCCGGTGACCCCCCGGTTCATCCACTCCGACTTCGCCGGGCACAACATCCTGTGGAACCGGGAGCGCATCTCGGGGGTCATCGACTGGGATCATGCCAGCGTCGGGGATCCCGGCTGGGACATCGCCGCGGCCGGGAACTGGTTCGGCTGGGAGGCGGTGACCCGTGTGGTGGGACGCGACTGGGCCGAGCGCGGCCGCGTGCTGCAGCGGCTGATGCCCCTGCAGGCCGTGGGGTATGCGATGATCCACGGCTACGGTGGCGCGACCCTGCGTCAGGCCGTGGAGCGGGCCGACCGCTGGATCGAAGCGGAGGCCTGAGGGGCAGGGCGGCCGGTCACCCTCCCGAGGCGCCCCAGACCCCCCACCACCGCCGCGCGGTCTCGACCCAGCGTTCGGCCAGCCGATCGGCCAGCCGATCGGCCAGCTGCTCGGCCGAGGGATATGTCGGCGCCAGCCCGGCCCGCGCCATCGGCGACTGTGACGTCTCGGAGGCCTCGTCGGAATCCGCCTCGGACCGGGCCTCGGAGTCGGCCGCGGCCCCGCCGTCCGCCGCGTCCGCTTCCGGTCGCGCGATGCCCGCTCCGGTGAGCTCGCGGGCCAGGGCCCGCACGCACCCGGGCACCTGATCCCCGCCCCGCCCCTGCGCGGTCCCCGCGGCGTCGGGATCGGCCAGGACGGCCGCGCTCAGCGGTGCCGCCGCCAGGACGCGGGCCAGACCGGAGCGGGTGGCGCCGGTGGCCCCGTAGGAGGCGAGCAGCCCGGCGGACGGCGCGGATCCGCCCGGATCCCGAGGGCTGAGCAGCTCGAGCACGCGGCGCCGGGCCCGCTCCCGCAGCTGCGCCGGAGCACGACGCCGCGGGTCCGCGCCGTTCCCGGCATCCCCGACGGCCTCGGCGTCCAGCCCGAGCAGGGCCCGCCGATGCAGCACGATCACCAGGCCTGCGGCCAGGGCCTCCGGGTGACCGTGGGTCAGGGCGGTGAGGTTCACGGCCAGCTGGCCCAGCTGCTCCAGGCCCTCGCGCGGGTGCAGGGGGAGCACTGCCAGGCGGGGGAGGAAGGCGTCATCGGCCAGCTCGGTGAAGGGGGTGCGCGCCGGATACGGCATGTTACCGGCGCACAGGGCCCGGGCCAGCAGCGGGTGCCGCTCGGCGAAGTCCGCGGGGGCCAGGCGGGCGGCCTCGGGCTCCCACCACGCCCTCGGCGGCATCGGGGCGGCCTCCTCGGGGTTCAGACCCAGCGCCCGGGCCCACCGCAGATCGCCCAGCCACACGCACGCCGTCTCGTCCGCGCCGACCCCCTGCGCGGACCAGTCCAGGGCTTCGCGCAGCCCCTCGATGCCGGCGGCCAGCGCGCCCAGCAGCTCGGGGCGGGCCCGGGCCTGCGCGCGCAGCGCCGCGCGCACCAGTGCGGGGTACTCGGCGGCGTCGGGGAAGGGGATGGGCAGGGAATCCATGGTGCTCATTCTGTCAGTCGCCCGGGTTACGTTGGAGCCATGAAGATCCTGCACACCTCGGACCTGCACCTGGGGCGCAGCTTCCACGGCCGCTTCCTCCAGGCGGATCAGGAGGCCATCTGCGCCGAGCTGGTGCGGGTCTGCGCCCGGCAGCAGGTGGATGCGGTGCTGATCGCGGGGGACGTCTACGATCAGGCCTCCCCGCGCACCGAGGTCATCCAGCTGCTCTCCCGGCTGCTGGGCGAGCTCAACGCCCAGGGCACCACGGTGGTGCTGACCTCCGGCAACCACGACTCCGCGGCCCGCCTGGGCTTCGGGGACACCATCCTGGAAGGGGCGGGGGTGCACCTGCGCACCCGCCTGGCCGACGCCGCGCGGCCGGTGCTGCTGGACGAGTCCACCGCGGTGTACGGCATCCCCTACCTGGACCCGCGGGCCGCGGGCCCCAGCCTGGGGGTGCAGCCCACGCACGCGGCGGTGCTGGAGGCGGTGGCCGAGCGCATCCGGGCGGATCTGGCCCGGCGCCCGGGGGTGCGCGGCATCGTCATGGCGCACTGCTTCGCGGTGGGGGCCGAGCCGACGGATTCGGAGCGGGCCATCGAATCGGGCAGCCTCGGGGCCGTGCCGGCGTCGGTGTTCCGGGGCCTGGACTACGCCGCCCTGGGGCATCTGCACGGGCGCCAGCAGATCACGCCGACGGTGCGCTACAGCGGCTCGCCCCTGCGCTTCTCCTTCTCCGAGACGGACCAGGTCAAGGGCTACTGGATGCTGGAGCGCACGGAGGGCGGGATCGAGGCGAGCCCGGGAGTCTGGGAGCACCAGGTGCCGCTGGCCCGGCTGCGGGGGCGCCTGGAGGAGCTGCTGGAGGACCCGGAGCTGGACTGGGCCCGGGAGCGGATGTGCCAGATCACCCTGACCGACGCCGAGCGGCCGGCGCATCCGATGGAGCGGCTGCGCACCCGCTTCCCGCACACCGTGGAGCTGCTCTTCGACGGTCTGCGCACCCGCCCGGCCGGCTTCTACGCCCAGCGCCTGGCCCGGGCCCGCACCCCGGAGCAGGTGTGCGCGGAGTTCTACGAGCAGGTCCGCCGCCGCCCCCTGGATGAGCCGGAGCGGCGGCTGGTGGAGGGGGCCCTGGACCGGGCCCGGGACGAGCAGGCGCACGAGGCGGAGGCGACGGACGCGACGGAAGGGAAGCGGGCATGAGGATCCACCGGCTGCGACTGGAGGCCTTCGGCCCGTACCGGCAGGCCCAGGAGATCGACTTCGAGCCGCTGAACGAGGCCGGGCTCTTCCTGCTCACCGGGCCCACGGGCGCCGGCAAATCCACGGTGTTCGAGGCGCTCACCTTCGCCCTGTACGGCACGACCACCGTCCCGGAGAACGCCAAGGGCCTGAAATCGCATTTCGCCGAGGCCGCGGCCAAGCCCTCGGTGGAGGTGGAGGTGAGCATCGGAGAGCACCGCTACCTCGTGCAGCGCAGCCCCGCCTGGAACCGGCCCTCGACCCGGGCGAAGGCCGGCTACGTCGAGCAGCACGCCACGGTGCTGGTGCGCCGGCGTCCCGAGGCGGATCCGGAGGCCGAGTGGGAGGTGGTCTCCACCCGGATGGATGAGGCCGGTGAGCACCTGGCCCAGGCCATCGGCCTGACCCGTCAGCAGTTCGCCCAGGTGGTCATGCTCCCGCAGGGTCGCTTCGCCCAGTTCCTGCAGGCCTCCTCCTCGGACCGCGAGGAGCTGCTGCGGCGGCTGTTCCCAACGGACCTGTACGCGGAAACGCAGCGGGTGCTGCAGGAGCAGGCGCGGGCCGCCCGGGAGGAGCTGGCCGATGCAGCCCGGCAGCGTGAGCACCTGCTGGCCGAGTTCGCTCGGCTGCAGGAGCGGGAGCGCGGCCTCCTGACCCCGGAGCACGGCGATCACCCCGGTGCGCTCGGCGCGCCCGGACGGCAGACAACCGAGCCTGAGGCGCCGGAGGAACGAGAAGAACCGGGGGAACAGGAGGACTCGGGGGAGCAGGAGCCGGCCCGCCGGATCCACCGGGCCCAGCGGCGTCTGGCCGAGGCCGCAGCCGGTCTGGAGGAGGCCCTCGGCTCCGCGCGCGCGGCCTGGACCCGGCATCGGGAGGAGACGGCCCGGCAGCGCGACGCGCTGGAGGCCGCCCGGGAGCACGCCGTCCTGCAGCGGCGGGCAGAGGACCTGCGCGCCCGGGAGGCCGAGCACCGCCAGCGCACCGAGCGCCTGGCCGCGGCCGAGCGGGCCGAGCCCGTGCGCGCGGCCGAGGATCAGCGCCGCGCCGCAGAGGAGGAGCTGCACCAGATCCAGCAGGAGCTCACCGACCTGACCCGCCGGGCCCGCAGGCTGCGCCAGTCCGGACCGCACGCCGTCGCGCCGGATGCGCGGGAGCAGGCCCTGGACGAGCGGTTCTGGGAGCAGGTCGGGGCCGAGCCCGACGCCGACCCGGATGCTGAGGACGATGCCGCCTCCGGTCTCGCCTCCGACGGCGAGCACGCGGCCGAGGTCGAGAACGCGCCCGAGGGCGCGCAGGCCGGTTCGGATGCGGTTACAGCCGAGGGGCAGGAGGCCTCCGCTCAGGGGGAGCATCCCTACCGGGTGCGGCTGCGGGAGCGGCGTCGAGCCCTGGAGGCCGAGCTGCGCGCCGCCGAGGAGCAGGCCGCGGCCGAGGAGCAGGCCCGCGGGCTGGTGGAGCGGATCCGCCGTGCGCAGGAAGCTGTCGGGGCCACCCGGGAGGAGATCGACCGGACCCAGGCCGCCGCGCAGCGGGAGGCCGAGGCCGTCGCCGCCCAGGAGCACCTCGCCGCAGATGCTGCGCCGGCCCGGCAGGAGGAGCAGGAGGCCACCCGGGCTCGACGGCGCAGCGCCGAGCGGATCCGTCACCTGGAGCAGCGGCGGGAGCTGGCCGAACGCCACGAACGGGCCGAACACGAGCGCACCGAGACCCTGGAGCGCTACGAGCGCCTGCAGAGCGCGCGCCTGCGCGATGCCGCGGCGACCCTGGCCGAGGACCTCGTCCCGGGGCGTCCGTGCCCCGTCTGCGGCAGCCGGGAGCATCCCGACCCGCATGCCGGAGCCATGCCCGGGTCTGTCCCCGGCGGCGCCGATTCCGCGCCGGGGCAGACCGAGGCGGGCCTCGACCGGGGAGCGGGGGACGGCAGCGGGCAGGCCGCGCCCCCGGATCTGAGTCCCAGGGCTCTGCAGGAGGCCCGGCGGCGCCGCGACGCCGCCCTGGCCGAGGCCCAGCGGATCCTCGAGGCGCTGGCCCGGGTCGACGCCGCCCTCGAGGCCCTGGACGCCGAGGGCACCCCGCCCACCCCCGAGCAGGCGCAGGAGGGCCTCGACGCGGCGGCAGCGCGGGTGCGCGCGGCCGAGCAGGCCGAGCGGCGGGCCGAGCAGCACCGGGGCCGGGCCCAGCGCCTGGCGCAGGAGCTGGACCGGCTGCGCGAGCGCCTGCGGGGACAGGAGCTGGAGCACCGCGACCTGCAGACCCGCGGCGCCCAGGCTCGGGAGCGGGCCCGCTCCGCTCGGGCCCGGCGCGGCGGCGACCCCCGGGACCTGCTCGACTCCTCGACGCTGCGCACCCGACTGGCCGCCGCGGAGGACTTGGAGCGGCTGCTCGAGCGGGTGCTCGGCGGTCTGGAAGCCCGCTCCCGCACCGCACGGCGTCGAACCCGGTCTGCCCGCGCGGGCGCGCAGGCCGCGCGGGAGGCCGGCTTCGCCGATGTCCCCGAGGCGCTGGCGCGGTCCCTGGATCCGCAGCGGCGCGGACAGCTGCGCCGGACCGTGGCCGCCGAGGAGCAGGAGCGGGCCCGGCTGGAGGAGGCCTGGCAGGCCCCGGCCCATCGCAGGCTGCTGGAGGAGGCGCAGCGGGCCGAGGCCGAGGGGCTGGATGCGGGCTCGATCACCGACCCGCAGCGGCGCGGCGAGCTGGTCGAGCAGGCCGCCCGGCGCGAGGCCGCCGCCCAGGAGGAGCACGAGCGGGTCCTGCTCACCCGGGAGCGGGCCCAGCAGCTGCTGGCCGATCTGCGGGAGCTGGCCGTCCGCTGGGAGGACTGGGCCCGACGCTCCGGGCGGCGGGCCGAGCGGGCCCGGCGCATCGGGGACCTCGCGGAGGTGGCCGCCGGCAACGGGGCCGAGAACCTGCAGCGGATGTCCCTGACCACCTACGTGCTGGCCGCCCAGCTCGAGGAGATCGCCGAGGCCGCGAGCCTGCGGCTGCAGCAGATGAGCTCGGGGCGCTACACCCTGCGCCACTCCGACGCCGCGGCCGGGCACGGGCGCCGCTCCGGGCTGGGCCTGGAGGTCTTCGACGCCTGGTCCTCCGTGGCCCGCCCGACCAGCTCCCTGTCCGGAGGGGAGTCCTTCATGGCCTCGCTGTGCCTGGCCCTGGGCCTGGCCGACGTCGTGCAGGCCCGGGCCGGCGGGGTGCAGATCGACACCCTGTTCGTCGACGAGGGCTTCGGCAGCCTGGACGAGGATACGCTGGAGGACGTCATGGACGCGATCGACGGACTGCGCGAGAACGGGCGGGTCATCGGGCTGATCAGCCACGTCGCGGACCTGCGCGCCCGGATCCCGCAGCACCTGCGCGTCCGGCGCACCCCGGCCGGATCCCTGATCGAAAGCGACGCAGGATGAGAACCCCACCCGCCACGGCACCCGGGTCCACCGGGTCCTTCCGCATCCCCCCGGCCGCCCGGGCCGGTACGGCCTGGGCCCGGCTGCGCGTCCTGGCGCGCCTGGTCGGGCTGGGCTACCTGGGGGTGACCGTCTTCGCTCGCCTGCCGGTGGCGATGCTGCCGCTGGGCACGCTGGTGATGATCGCCTCCTGGACCCGGCAGGTGCTGCTGGCCGGATACGCCGCCGGGGCGGTGGCCCTGGCGCTGGCCGTCTCGGTCCCGCTGTACGGGATGCTCGCCCGGCGCGTGGGTCAGCGGGTGGTGCTGCTGTTCTGCTCGGTGGCCAACACGGCCGCGCTGCTGTGGCTGATCCACGAGGCCGACCGGGTCCAGCGTCACCCGGAGATCGGCATCGGGCTGCTGCTGGCCGCGTGCGCGGTCACCGGGGCCACCTGCGCTCCCGTGGCGGCCCTGGCCCGGATCCGCTGGGCGGGGGAATCCCAGCGCCTGGCCGATCGCAGCCTGCTGAACTCCTCCCTCGCCTTCGAATCCGTCGCGGACGTGCTGGCCCTGCTGCTCGGGGCCGCGGTGACCGGGCTCAGCTGCGTCATCGGCGGCCCGCACACGGGGCTGCTCATGGTCGTGCCGGTCAACGTCGTCGGAGTGCTGGCCTTCGCGTTCTTCCGGCTGCGCCACGCCCTCGGCCCCACCAGCCCGCCGCCGGAGCCGGAGGCGGCCGCCGAGGACGCCGCCAGGCGCTCGCTGATGTGGCTGCCGGTGGTGGGCATGGGCGCCCTGGGGCTGCTGCTCGGATCCATGCAGTCCTCGCTGGTCAGCTACACCATGAACTTCGACGCCGTGCAGTACGTGGGGCTGCTCTACGCCGTGCTCGGCGGATCCAGCCTGGTCTCGGCGGTCATCGTCGTCGGGCTGCGGGCCCGGACCAACACCTGGGGGGCGTGGCTGCTGTGGGCGTGTCTGCTGACCCTCGTGGGGATGCCGGTGTCCATGCCCACCGGGGACGCCACGCTGGCGCTGAGCCTGGTCGTGGAGGGGGCGGTGGTCGGGGTCGCCCTGATCGTCACCGACTCCGTGGTGATGTCCATCGCCCCGGTGCGCTGCCTGGACCTCGTGCTCACTTCGGCGCTGGCCTCGCTGCTGGCCGGCAACGCCCTGGGGCTGGCCTGGGGCGCGGTGCTGGGGGACTCCCTGGGCTACAACTCCGCGCTGATGCTCCCGGTGCTCTCCGCCGGGGCCTACCTGCTGCTGGCCCACCTGTACGGGTACCTGTGGCGCCAGCGCTTCGAGCGCCGGGAGACCGACGCGCGCCTGGCCCGGCACCTCGCCCGCCGCGACGGACGGTGACCCCAGCGGGTCGAGACAGGCCGAGCACGCTGGCCCAGGACGCGGAGCGGGCCGGAGCGCCCCCCCCTCAGCTGGGAGGGATGCTCCGGCCCGATCTCGCCGCGGGGCGGCCCCGTGCGGTGCAGGACCGGCTCAGTGGCCGCGGTCGATCCACTCCTGTCGGTGCGGGGCCTCCGCCCCGATCGTCGTCGTCTCCCCGTGACCGGTGAGCACCGCGGTGCCCGGGTCCAGGCTCAGCAGCTTCTCCGTGATCGAGTCGATGATCGTCGGGAAGTCGCTGAAGGAGCGGCCCGTGGCCCCGGGTCCGCCCTGGAACAGGGTATCCCCGGAGAACACCACCGGGGAGGAGCCCTCCCAGGACAGGTCCTCACTCAGGAAGCACACGGAGCCGGGGGAGTGGCCCGGGGTGTGCAGCACGGTCAGGGTGGCCCCGCCGGCGGGGATCCGCTGCCCCTCGGACAGCGGCTGCGGCTGCACGTCCGTGTCCGGGTTGGCCAGCAGCCACAGCGGGCGGTCCTCCGGGTGCAGCAGCACCGGCGCGCCGAAGCGCAGGGAGGCCTCCGGAGCCAGTCCGGCGTGGTCGTCGTGGGCGTGGGTCAGCAGGATCGCGGTGACCTCCCGATCCCCGACCAGCCCGGCGACGGCCTCCAGGTCGTGCGCCGGGTCGATGACCACGCAGCGCTCGTCATCGCCGATCACCCAGACGTTGTTCTCCACCTCCCAGGTCCCCCCGTCCAGGGAGAAGGTGCCCGCGGTGACGGTGTTCTCGATGCGGGTGCTCACGCGCCACCTCCCGGCAGGTCCACCACGGAGCGCAGCACGGCCCCGTCGGCCATCTTCTGGAAGGCCTCGTTGATGTGCTCCAGGTCCGTGCGCTCGGTGACGAACGCATCCAGGTCCAGCCGGCCCAGGCGGTACTGGTCCACGAGCATCGGGAAGTCCCGGGTGGGCAGGCAGTCCCCGTACCAGGCGGGGCGCACGGAACCGCCGTGGGAGAAGACGTCGGCCAGGTCCAGGGTGAGCTCGGTGCCCGGGTTCGGCACGCCGACCAGGACCAGGCGACCGGCCAGGTCCCGGGCCTCGAAGGCCTGGCGGAAGGTCTCGGCCACCCCGACGGCGTCGATGACGACGTCGGCGCCGTGCCCGCCGGTCAGCTCGCGGATCGCCTCCACGGCGTCGCGCTCGGAGGAGTCCACGGTGTGGGTGGCGCCCAGGCGCTCGGCGGCGGCCAGCTTCTGTCCGTCCACGTCGACCGCGATGATCGTGGTGGCCCCGGCCAGGGCGGCACCCGCCACGGCCGCCACCCCGACCCCGCCGCAGCCGATCACGGCCACGGATTCGCCGCGGCGCACGGCCCCGGTGTTCAGCGCCGCCCCGATCCCGGCGGTGATGCCGCAGCCCAGCAGCCCGACGGCGGCGTACTGGTCCCGGTCCATGTCCCCTTCGATCTTGGTGCACTGGCCGGCGGCCACGAGGGTCTTCTCCGCGAAGGCGCCGATCCCCAGGGCCGGCTCCAGCTCGGTGCCGTCCTGCAGGGTCATCTTCTGGTGCGCGTTGTGCGTGTCGAAGCAGTACCAGGGCTCCCCGCGGCGGCAGGCGCGGCACTGGCCGCACACGGCCCGCCAGTTGAGGATCACGTGGTCGCCGACGGCGACGCCGGTGACGTCCTCGCCCACGGCCTCGACGATCCCGGAGGCCTCGTGGCCCAGCAGGTAGGGGAAGTCGTCCCCGACCCCGCCCTTCTGGTAGTGCATGTCGGTCTGGCAGACCCCGCAGGTGAGGACCTTGACGAGGGCCTCACCCGGGCCCGGATCCGGGACGGTGATGGTGGTCAGCTCGGCGGGAGCGTCCTTCTCCCGCACGATGACGGCCTTGACCTGCTGCATGGTTCCTCCTCAACGGTTGGGGTGGCCTCGTACGCGCACCCGATCGACCCGGCCTCTCGGCGGGCGCGCACGGCGGCGGTCCATGACCAGTCAATCACGAGAAGCCGCTGCCGCGCCCAGATGGGCCGCGCCGACCCGGCGGAAGATTCCGCTGGTCAGGGCGTCGGCGTGGGTGCGCTGCGGCAGGGGCAGGGCGGTGCAGCGCGGTGCCAGCGCCGCCAGCCGCGCCAGGTCGGGCCCGGCGATGGCGTCACTCGCGCCGGCCGCCAGCAGGAGCGGCTGGCCTGGTCCCGGGGCGGGGACGAAGCGCGGGTGGGTGACCAGCGGCAGCAGCGCGGCGATGCGATCGCGGGGGATCGTGGAGCGGGCCAGGACCCCGCCCAGCTCGGCCAGTGCGGGATCCGGGTCCCGCGGGCCCGGAAGGACTCCCGATTCGGTGGGCCCGAGGAGGCCCGCAGACTCTCGTGGACCGGTGCCGGGGTCGGGTGCGGGGGAGGGGCCGCCTGTCCGCGCCGGGGGAAGCTCGGCCAGCAGATCGCGGGCGGGCAGCCCGCCCAGGACCAGGCGGCGGAGGGCTTCCGGCTCCTCCCGGGCCAGCTGCCACAGCAGCCGGGCACCGAGGGAGTAGCCCAGCCCGTCCAGCAGCACCGGCGCCCCGAGGCTCTCGCAGGCCTCGGCTCCGGCCTCCAGGAGGGCCGCCAGCAGCCCCGGCACCCCGTCGGCCTCCTCCAGGGGGATCTCACCGGAAGCGCTGGCCCCGGCCGCGGGGGCGGGATCCCCGTGTCCGGGCAGCTGGATGAGCACCAGGTCCCGGTGGGCCAGGATACGGGTCCACCCCGTGCGCACCCAGCACTGCGCGGCAGTCACCGCCAGCCCGTGCACCAGCAGCACCGGCGGCTGGGCGGGCCCGGTGCAGGCTCCAGCGCAGGCCGGTCACCTCAGTCCTGTTCGGAGTAGTCCAGGTGGTCGTTGTCCAGGCGCAGCTGCCGGCCCTGCTTGACCAGATCGGCGTGGGCGTCGCGCATCTTCTCCGCCTGGCGGATGCCGCGCGGGGGCAGCTGGATGTCCTCCTCGGCCCGGATGCCGGATTCCAGCTGGCGGGCCCGCTCCAGCTCGGAGTCCAGCACCGCCCCGAGCAGCAGGACGTTGTTCATGATCCAGATCAGCAGCAGCATGACGATCACGCCACCGAGGGTGCCGTAGGTGGCGTTGTAGTTGGAGAAGTTGGAGACGTAGAACCCGAAGGCCGCCCCGGCCACCCCCATCATGACCAGCGCGATGGCGGCGCCGGGACTGATCCAGCGCAGCTTGGGCTGCTTGATGTTGGGGGTCGCGTAGTACAGCAGCGCGATCAGGGCCACGACCAGCACGAGGGCGATCAGCCAGCGCACCCAGTTCCAGATCTGGGTGATCTGGTCGCCGATGCCCAGGTGGTCGGAGAAGAACTCGATGACCCCGCCGGAGAGCAGCACGGTGAGCATGGTCAGCACCACGAGGATGACCATCGTGAAGGTCACCAGCAGGTTCCAGGGGCGCAGCTTCCAGATCGGTCGGCCCTCCACGACGCCGTAGATCCGGTTCAGGGCACGACCGAAAGCGCCGGTGTACCCTGAGGCGGTCCACAGGGCGCCGACGATACCGGTGATCAGGGCCAGGCCGGCGCCGTTGCCCTCCGTGAGCTGGCGGATGGGCTGCTCGATGAGGTCCATCAGCTGACTGGGGGCGTACGGCTGGATCAGGTCCAGGATCGTCTCGGTCGTCTGCTCACCCTGGCCGAACACGCCCAGCAGGGACACGACGGCCAGCAGCCCCGGGAACACCGAGAGCACCGTGAAGTAGGTCAGGGTCGCCGCGAGGTCCGTGCAGCCCTTGGAGGTGAAGGAGTTCAGCGTCCGCTTGAGGATGTAGCCCCAGCCGGGCTTGGAGATGCTGGTGACCTTGCGGGTCTTGTGCCGATGCGGCGAGGAGGACTGCTCCTCGTCGATCTCGGCTTTGGCGATGGTCTGTTCGGGCAGGTTCACCGGTGGCTCCAGTCGGGGGTCGGCGCGGGGACCGCGCAGGGTGGTCGCCGGGGCCGATGCCGCCCGAACGACTCGGGCGGCATCGGCTCGCGGGGCAGCGGGGCTCTGTCAGCGGGTCTCGTGGTGGATGCCGAGGACCTTCGCGGTGCGCGACATCGTCTCCTCGGCCAGTCGGGCGTCGTCGTTGAGACGGTGACCGTAGGTGGGCACCAGCTCGCTCAGCCGCGAGGACCAGGCGTCGATGCGCTGCGGGAAGCACTTCTTGATGAGGTTGAGCATGATCGGCACGGCCGTGGAGGCGCCGGGGGAGGCGCCCAGCAGGGCCGCGATCGAGCCGTCCCCATGGGTGATCAGCTCGGTGCCGAACTGCAGCACCCCGCCCTTCTTCGCGTCCTTGCGCATGACCTGCACGCGCTGGCCGGCCTCGATCAGCTCCCACTCATCCGCGTCTGCCTCCGGGTAGTACTCCCGCAGGGAGGCGATCTTGGAGGAGCGGGTCTTGACCAGCTCGCTGAGCAGGTACTTGACGAGATCCAGGTTGTCCAGCCCGGCGCGGGCCATCGGGTAGACGTTGTCCGCGCGCACCGAGCGGAACAGGTCCAGCAGGGAGCCGTGCTTGAGGAAGTTGGTCTTGAATCCGGCATAGGGCCCGAACAGCAGCGACCGCTTGCCGTCGACCCACCGGGTGTCCAGGTGCGGCACGGACATGGGCGGGGCCCCGACGGAGGCCTGGCCGTAGACCTTCGCGTCGTGCTGGGAGGCGGTGTCCTCGTTGGTGTTGCGCAGGAACAGCCCGGAGACCGGGAAGCCGCCGAAGCCGCGGCCCTCGGGGATCCCGGACTTCTGCAGCAGCGGCAGCGCGTAGCCGCCGGCGCCGAGGAAGACGAACTTCGCCCGCACCAGCAGGTCGTCATCGGAGTCCAGCAGGTTGCGCACCCGCAGGGACCAGGAGCCGTCGGACTCCTGGCGCAGGTCCTGCACCTGGTGGCCGTAGCGCACGGAGGCGCCCTGCCCGGTCAGGCGCTCGGTGAGCTGGCGGGTCAGGTTGCCGAAGTCCACGTCCGTGCCCTCGGGGGACCAGTTGGCGGCGATGCGCTGGGAGGCGTCGCGTCCGCGCACCGTCAGCGGCGCCCACTGCTGGATCTGGTCGCGGTCCTCGGTGAAGCGCATCGAGGAGAACAGGGTCTGCGGGTGCAGGGCCTCCCAGCGCTTCTTCAGGTAGTCGCTGTGGGCGTCCCCGAAGACCAGGGACATGTGCGGCACCGGGTTGATGAAGCCGGCGTCGGCGAGCTTGCCCTCCTCCACCAGGGTGGCCCAGAACTGGCGGCTGAGCTGGAACTGCTCGTTGATGTTCAGGGCCTTGGCCGGGTCCACCGTGCCGTCGGCCCCGAGCGGGGCGTAGTTCAGCTCGCACAGGGCCGAGTGCCCGGTGCCGGCGTTGTTCCACGGGTTGGAGCTCTCCGCACCGACCTTGTCCAGCCGCTCGAACAGGGTGATGTCCCAGTCCGGCTCGAGCTCCTGGAGCAGGACCCCGAGGGTCGCGCTCATGATTCCGCCGCCCACCAGGGCGACGTCGGTCTTCAGGGTCTTGGTCACGGCAGTCCTGTTCTCCTGTGCTCGACGGTGCGGCAGGCGGGGCCGACGGCGACCGCGCCTGCGGGCCGTCCGCGGGGCGGACGCGCGATGCGCGGGGCGCACCGCTCAAGCCTCCGGGACGGCCTCGGCTCCCCTCAGCGTAGCCCTCCGCGCGGGCGGAAATCGAACGCGCCCGGCCCTGGGCCGGGTGCGCGGGCTCAATCGCTGAGGGTGACCCGGTCGAATTCGGCGACGCCGGTGGCGGCCAGCGGGTACCCGGTGACCCGCGAGCTCAGCGCGACCGCGGAGATCGGATAGGCCAGCGGCACCGCCGGCACGGTCTCGGAGACCATCTCGTTGATCCGCCGGTAGGCGTCCTTGCGGGTGTCCCCGTCCTGCTGGCCGGCCGCGTCCTCGACGGCCTCGAACAGCTCGGACTCCTGCGCGCCGAGCAGATCGGTGCGACGGGAGAACAGCGGGGCCAGAAAGGCGTCCGGATCCCGGTAGGTGCCCATGATCCCGGTCAGGGCCAGGGCCCGATCCGGGTCCTCGGCGTGGATGCGCGCCGGATAGTCCTCGGACCAGGGGATCGGCACCGGTTCGATCGTGAAGCCCGCCTTGGTCAGCCCCTCGGCGATCCGCGCGTAGATCGCCTCCGGCTTCTGCAGGTACGGCAGGGACACGTCGGTGGGATAGCAGAAGCGCAGGGATCGGCCGTCATAGTCCGAGGCCTGCACGAGGCGCTGGGCCAGCCCGAGGTCGTAGCGGTAGGCGGATCCGGTGCCGCTGCCGCTGACGTCGAAGAGCTTGGGGGTGAAGTCGTTGGCGGTCTCGGTGCCCTCGGGGTAGTAGGAGCGCACGATGTCCGACCGGTTGATCGCGTGGGCGGCGGCCCGGCGCAGCTGGACGCTGGCGAAGACCGGGTGTCGCTGGTTGATCGCCAGGAACGCCAGGTTGTACGGGTCCCGCTGCTGGATCTGGTAGCCGCGTCGGGCGAGACTGACGAAATCCGACGTGCCCACCAGGTCGATCGCATCGGCTTCGCCGGTGAGCAGCCGGTAGTAGCGGGTCTGGGCCCCGATGACCGTGGGGAACACCAGCTCCTGCACCTGTGGGGCGTCCCCCCAGTAGTCCTCGTTGCGGCGCAGCCGCACGGTCTGGTCCTCGCGCTGCTGGAAGACGAAGGGCCCGGTGCCCACCGGGTGCCCACCGGGGTCCTTCCCGTCCGCGAAGGAGGCGGGGGAGGCGATGCCGAAGGCCGGCTGGGTCAGGGCGCGGATCAGCGCCGGGTGCCGGCGGTTCAGCCGCAGGACGACGGTGCGGGCGTCGGGGGCGGTGCACTCGGCGAACAGGGCCGGTGCCTCGGCGGTGCCGGGCATCCGGAACACGGTCTGGAAGGCCGTGGGCGGGTGGTGCTGGGTGCGGGCCGCCTCCGCCCAGCGCAGGACGTTGGCCCGCACGGCCTGGGCATCGAAGGTCCGCCCGTCGTGGAATCGGGGGGAGGAGCGCAGGCGGAAGGTGTAGGTCAGCCCGTCCCCGGAGATCTTCCACGACTCGGCCAGATGGGCCATGGCCTCCCCGGTGTCCGGGTTGGCCCGCACCAGCGGCTCCAGCACCTGCGCGCTGATCCGCGCCGTCTCCAGCCGGCCGTCGGTGGAGGGGTCCAGGCTGGAGGCCGGGGCGGCGTCGGTGAAGGTCAGCCGCGTCGGATCCGCCGAGGCGCTGGCCGCCGGGGAGGGCTCCTCCCCGGAGCACCCGCTCAGCGCCAGCCCGGCGGCGAGGCAGCCGCCCAGGAATCCTCGACGGCTCGTGCTCACGGGGGCTCCTTCCTCAGGGGTACCGGGGTGCCGGTGCGCGAGACGGGACTCGAACCCGCACGCCGCAGGGCACAGGAACCTAAATCCTGCGTGTCTGCCAGTTCCACCACTCGCGCTCGCTGGCCCCGGCGCGTCCTCCCGGTTGAGGGAGGTGCGGGGCCGGGGTCGGCCCTCGCAGTCTACCGGCTCGGCCTCGCCGCGGTCCGGCAGGGCCCCCGCCCGGGGTATTCAGTCGGACAGGCCGAGCTCGCGGCGCAGCCTGGCCACGTGTCCTTTCGCCCGCACGTTGTACTGGGCCAGGCGCACGGCGCCCTCGGCATCGACGACGACGGTGGAGCGGATCAGGCCCACGCTGGTGCGTCCGTAGTTGGTCTTCTCCCCCCAGGCGCCGTAGGCCTCGGCCACGGCGTGGTCGGCATCGCTGAGCAGGGTGAATCCCAGGTCGTGGTGCTCGGCGAAGGAGCGCAGCTTGGCCGGGGAATCGGGGGAGATGCCCACGACGCGGTAGCCGGCCGCGCCGAGTGCCGCGAGGCTGTCGCGGAAATCGCAGGCCTGGGTCGTGCACCCCGGGGTCTCCGCGCGGGGGTAGAAGTAGACGACGACGGGCTGCCCGCGCAGTGCGCTCAGGCTCACGGGGTGCCCGTCGGCGTCGGGGAGGGTGAACTCGGGGGCCCGGTCTCCGGGACTCAGGCGACGGCTCTCGGTCATGACGGCGGGGTCCTCCTGGGGGCTCGGATGGCGTGAAAGCGACAGTCTATACTGCTGGGCATGCCACAAATCCGGGAATGGTCGATCTCGCGCCTGATGTCCACGGCCGCGCGCATGTTCGAGTACAACTGGAACCGCAAGCTGCAGGCGCTGGGACTGACCCACGCGGGGGTCATGGCCCTGGACGTGATCAGCCGCGAGGGCGGGCTGACCCAGGCGCAGGTGGCGCACAAGGTCGGCGTTCAGGCCCAGACCATGGGCAAGACCCTCACGCGCCTGGAGGCGCACGGGCACATCGCTCGGGAGCGCAATGCGGTGGACCGTCGCAGCTACGTGATGGTTCTCACGGACAAAGGTCGCCGTGCGCTGGCGGAGGCCGCCGAGATCGAGCACGACCTGGCCGGCACCGGCGTGCTGGATCACGAGGAGCTGCGCCAGGCGCTGGAGCAGGTGATCCGCGACCTGTCCGAGACCGACACCATGCCGCTGGACGTCGTGCGCGCCGAGGGCTCCGGGCTGGTGTCCGGGATCTCCCCGGCATCGTCGGAGCCGCGGGGCTAGCCGACGGCCGGATGGCACGGCCGTCAGGGGTGACACCCGACGAGCAGGGGCCCGATCCTCGGCGGATCGGGCCCCTGCTCGCGTTTCTCGGTGCGCCCCCCGGGACTCGAACCCGGAACCCATTGATTAAGAGTCAATTGCTCTGCCAATTGAGCTAGAGGCGCTCGCCCTGAGGGCGATCGTCGACGGCGTCCGCGCGGACACCGCCTGGTGCGCCCCCCGGGACTCGAACCCGGAACCCATTGATTAAGAGTCAATTGCTCTGCCAATTGAGCTAGAGGCGCTCACCGCTGCGCGACGGCTCCGACCCGGTCGGTCGGCATCCGCACCGCGCGGCAACGAATGGATACTCTACGCCGGGATCGGCCATCGGGCAAATCCGTCCCGACGCGGGCGTATCAAGGGCTCTGGAGGGCCCGACCTCAGGGTCGCTGGGCCGGGCCGAACAGCTGGGCGAGGAACTCCAGCAGGTCCGCGACGTCGGCCTCCTGCTCCAGCACCTCGTTCCCGGCGGCGGTGGGAACCTCGATCAGCGGCGAGATCTCCAGTCGGAATCGAGCCCCGGAGGTGGTCTCCAGCAGGATGGAGCGGTCGGTGAGCGCTTCGCCGCGCAGCATGTTGGTGTTGTCCACGGCGATCGGTGGGGCGAGCGGTTCGAGGGTCTTCGGGTCGAAGGGGGCGATGATCAGCTCCGCGGGTCCGCGCCGATAGCCCACCAGGAAGTGCCCGGCGGCGGCGTGCTCCTCGGCGGGGGATCCCCCCGTCGCGGAGGCGGCGTCTCCCGGGGTGCATACCAGGTTGTAAGCGCCGTAGTTCATCACCTGGGCATCGAAGATGCTGCGCAGGCGATCCTGCAGGGCGACCGAGGGTCCGCTGAGAGACATGTCTGCGAGTCTAGACGGGCCGGCCCCTGCAGGGGAGGGGTCCGTGCCCCGGTGACGCCCGGAGTCACCCCCCCCGGCGCGGGCCTCGGGAGGGCTGTTTCACATTATGAAACGTTTTTGATCTCCTGGATGCCCCGGCGTTGTATGGAGCACATGGCACGCCGCGCATCCTCAGCCCTCACGGACGCACGCATTCCGCTCATTCCGGCGGAGCGCGGGGTCCGTGGCGTCCGCTAGAGGACGGCAGCCTGCCGGCCGCCACCGCCGCACCGAGTCGGGCGGCGGCCGAACAGCTGACACGGACCCCTCGCCCCGCACCCGGGCCGAGGGGTCTTTCGCGATCCGCCCGTCGCACCGGCCCATCCGCCGAGGAACAGCAGCGGTCGAAGGCCGAACGCACCATCCGGTAAGACCACCCACAGAATGAGGACGAACGCAATGAGCACCGCCTCCTCACCCACCCCGACCGCTCCGACCGGGACCCGCCCGCCCGAGCGCATGACCGGCTCCCAGGCCGTGATCCGCACCCTCGAGGAGCTCGGGGTCACCGACGTCTTCGGCCTGCCCGGCGGGGCCATCCTGCCGACCTACGACCCGCTGCTGGACTCCGAGTCCATCAATCACATCCTGGTCCGCCACGAGCAGGCGGCCGGACACGCCGCGCAGGGCTACGCCCTGGCCACCGGCCGGGTCGGGGTGTGCATCGCCACCAGCGGGCCGGGGGCCACCAACCTCATCACCCCGCTGGCCGACGCCCACATGGACTCCGTGCCGATGGTCGCGATCACGGGGCAGGTCTCCTCCGCGGTGCTCGGCACGGACGCCTTCCAGGAGGCGGACATCGTCGGGATGACCATGCCCATCACCAAGCACTCCTTCATGGCCACCCGCGCCCAGGACATCCCGCGGGTGCTGGCCGAGGCGTTCCACCTTGCCGCCTCCGGGCGCCCGGGCCCGGTGCTGGTGGACATCACCAAGGACGCCCAGCAGGGCCAGATGGACTTCGAATGGCCCGTGCCCCTGCAGCTGCGCGGCTACCACCCCGTGCTCAAGGGCCACGCCAAGCAGATCCGCGAGGCCGCGCAGCTGCTGGCCGAGGCCCGCCGCCCCGTCCTGTACGTCGGGGGAGGCATGCTGCGCTCGCATGCGGGGGCCGAGCTGGCCGAGCTCGTTGCGGCCACCGATGCCGCCGTCGTCACCACCCTCACCGCCCGCGGGGCCTTCCCGGACGCGGACCCGCACCATCTGGGCATGCCCGGGATGCACGGCTCGGTGCCCGCCGTCACCGCGATGCAGCAGGCCGATCTGCTGGTGGCCCTCGGCGCGCGCTTCGACGATCGGGTCACCGGCGTGCTGGACTCCTTCGCTCCGCACGCCAAGGTCATCCACGTGGACATCGACCCGGCGGAGATCTCCAAGATCCGCTGGGCGGACGTGCCCATCGTGGGGGACCTCAAGGCCGTGCTGCCGGACCTCATCGAGGCCTACCGCGCGCAGACCTCCGGGCGCACCCCGGACCTGCGGGACTGGTGGGCCGTGCTGAACCGGCTCAAGGAGGAGTACCCCCTGGGGTGGGTGCCCACCGAGGACGGGCTGGGCTCGCCCCAGCACGTCATCCGCCGCATCGGCGAGCTCACCGGACCCGAGGCCATCTACTGCTCCGGGGTGGGCCAGCACCAGATGTGGGCCGCGCAGTTCATCGGCTACCAGCGCCCGCACCAGTGGATCAACTCCGCGGGCCTGGGCACGATGGGCTACGCCGTGCCCTCGGCGATGGGCGCCAAGGTCGGCTGCCCGGACCGGGTGGTGTGGGCCATCGACGGCGACGGCTGCTTCCAGATGACCAACCAGGAGCTGGCCACCTGCGCCCTGAACGACATCCCCATCAAGGTCGCGGTGATCAACAACTCCTCGCTGGGGATGGTCCGGCAGTGGCAGACGCTGTTCTACGACGGCCGCTACTCCAACACCCACCTGAACACCGGCCACGCCTCCCGGCGCATCCCGGACTTCGTCAAGCTCGCCGAGGCCTACGGCTGCGCCAGCTTCCGATGCGAAGGCGACGACCAGGTGGACGAGGCGATCGCCCGGGCCCTGGAGATCAACGACCGCCCCGTCGTCGTGGACTTCACCGTCAGCCCGGACGCGATGGTCTGGCCGATGGTGCCCGCCGGGGTGTCCAACGACGCGATCCAGATCGCCAAGGACACCTCACCCGACTGGAACCGAGAGGACTGAGCGCCCATGGCCGCCCACACCCTGTCCGTGCTCGTGGAGGACACCCCCGGCGTCCTGACCCGGGTCTCCGGGCTGTTCGCCCGCCGACAGTTCAACATCGACTCGCTGGCCGTCGGGGGCACCGAGGTGCCCGGGATCTCCCGGATCACCGTGGTCGTCGAGGCCGACGAGGTCCTCCTGGAGCAGGTCACCAAGCAGCTGAACAAGCTCATCCACGTCCTGAAGGTCGTGCGGCTGCCCCCGGAGACCTCGGTGCAGCGGGACCACGTGATGGTCAAGGTCCGCGCCGACGCCGCGACCCGCACCCAGGTCACCCAGGCCGCCGAGCTGTTCCGCGCCCGCGTGGTGGACGTCTCCACCGAATCCGTGGTCATCGAGGCCACCGGACCGGCCGGCAAGCTCGAGGCCCTGCTGGAGGTCCTGGAGCCCTTCGGCATCCGCGAGATCGTGCGCGCCGGGACCCTCGGCGTCTCCCGCGGTCCCCGCTCCCTGTCCGAGAAGGCCCTGCGCCGCTGACCCACCGAACCACCCGGCCCGCCCGCCAGGGCGCACACCGGGTCCGCAGACCCACCCACCGACCAGCAAGGAGAAGCTGACCCCATGACCGAGATCTTCTACGACGACGACGCCGACCTGTCGATCATCCAGGACCGCCAGGTCGCCATCATCGGCTACGGCTCCCAGGGCCACGCCCACGCCCTGAACCTGCGCGACTCCGGCGTGGACGTGCGCATCGGACTGGCCGAGGGCTCCCGCTCCAAGGCCAAGGCCGAGGCCGAGGGGCTGCGCGTGCTCAGCGTGGCCGAGGCGGCCGCCGAGGCCGACGTCATCATGATCCTCACCCCGGATCAGGTCCAGGCCCAGATCTACCGCGAGTCCATCCAGCCGCACCTGCAGCCCGGGGACGCCCTGTTCTTCGCCCACGGGTTCAACATCCGCTTCGGCTACATCGAGGTGCCCGAGGGCATCGACGTCGCGATGGTCGCCCCCAAGGGCCCGGGGCACACGGTGCGCCGCGAGTTCGAGGCCGGCCGGGCCGTGCCGGCGCTGGTGGCCGTGGAGGTCGACGCCTCCGGGAAGGCCATGGACCTGGCCCTGTCCTACGCCAAGGCCCTGGGGGCCACCCGCGCCGGGGTCATCAAGACCACCTTCACCGAGGAGACCGAGTCGGACCTGTTCGGCGAGCAGGCCGTGCTGTGCGGCGGCGTGTCCCAGCTGGTCCAGTACGGCTTCGAGACCCTGACCGAGGCCGGCTACCAGCCGCAGATCGCCTACTTCGAGGTGCTGCACGAGCTGAAGCTCATCGTGGACCTGATGAACGAGGGCGGGATCACCAAGCAGCGCTGGTCCTGCTCGGACACCGCCGAGTTCGGTGACTACGTCTCCGGGCCGCGGGTCATCACCCCGGACGTCAAGGAGCACATGAAGGAGGTCCTGGCGGACATCCAGAACGGCTCCTTCGCCCAGCGGTTCATGGACGACCAGGCGGCCGGCGCCCCCGAGTTCACCCGGCTGCGCGAGCGCGGTGCCGCCCACCCCATCGAGAAGACCGGCCAGGAGCTGCGCAAGCTGTTCTCCTGGAAGTCCGCCGATGAGGACTACACGGACGGCTCCGCCGCCCGCTGATCCCCTCCGGTGCGCCGGGGCGGGGGGAGCGTGCGCCCCCCCCGCCCCCCCCCCCCCCCCGGGGCCCCCCCCCCCCCCCCCCCCCCCCCCCCCCCCCCAAACCCCCC
>NZ_JANJES010000015.1:0-46728 GCF_044878465.1 Rothia sp. BD8
CGCGAGCCGGCCCGGTGCCGGGCTCCCTGTGGGACACACAGTACGGCCTCCAATCCGGTAGTTCAAGACCCTGTATCCAAATAAATGATATGTACTTCCAAGTGCGCGGGGCCGCGCCCCCGCCCCCCCCCCCCCCCCCCCCCCCCCCCCCCCCCCCCCCCCCCCCCCGCCGGGCGCGGCGCGGGCGGCCCCCCCGCCCCCCCCCCCCCCCCCCCCCCCCCCCCCCCCCCCCCCCCGCCCCGAATACGCTTCCCGGGGGTGGGCGGGGGCCGCCGGGCGGGGGTGTTCACCCGGGCTTCACCGAGGCTGGTGATGCGGTTCACCGACCGCGCTTAATCTCATCGCTATGCAACCCATCAGCATCCGCACCGCCGCCTCCTGCCCGCGCGGTCGCCGCTTCGGCGCCGCCGGGGCGCTGGCCGTCCTCGCCCTGAGCACCGCGATCGGCCCAGCACTGGCCGCACCCGCCGACGACACGACCCAGACCACCGCGACCCCGACCGCCGTCACCGCGACCTCCGCGCCTACCCTCGCGGCCGCCGCGACCACCGCCCCGGACGGCGTCGCCCCCATGGCGGAGTTCGAGCAGTGGTGGACCCCGGTGGCCTACGACGCCGCGGACCCGGCCGGGACCGCCTTCCGCGGCAGCGTCACCGAGGCCGGGGCCTCCGTGCTGAAGACCAACGACGAGCAGTACGCGGCCATCAACCACCGCGGCGCGGCCGACACCACCCAGGCCCACCGGGCGCTGATCGACGCGGACATGGACTGGACCGAGACCCTGCCCGACGCGCTGGGCCCGGTGCTCGGCGGGTACCTGGAGGACGGCGTCGCGCAGGGGAAGCTGCCCCTGACCACCGCCGTCGTGAAGGACTCCGGCTCCGCGATCAGCACCGGGGCGGCGAAGAAGCACTACAACTACCCCCGCCCCTACATGCCCGACCGCAGCCTCGGCGGGAAGAACGACCTGCGCGGGCTGGCCCCGGACCTGCACACCACCCGGGTGCCGGACTGGCTGGACCCCGCCACCGGGAAGCTGCACACCGCCAGCTACGACGCGATGCTCGCCGGGCACTCCCAGGCCTTCCCCTCCGGGCACACCACCTACGCCTACGGCATCGGGATCGGCCTGGCGATGGTCCTGCCGGAGCTCGGCCCGGAGATCCTGACCCGCTCCTCCGAGGCCGGCAACAACCGGATCGTGCTGGGCGTGCACTACCCGCTGGATGTGATGGGCGGGCGCATCGAGGGCCACCTGGGCACCGCGGCCCTGTACTCCGGTGACTACGCCCAGACCACCCTGGCCCCGGCCCGCGCCGAGCTGACCGACTACCTCACCCAGCGCTGCCAGGCGGCAGGCCTCGGCCAGACCCTCACCGCGTGCATCGACGCGACCCAGGCCAACGACTCCGGCGGGTACCGCAACACCTTCACCGACGCCGTCTCCGCAGCACCGGTCACCGACCGCGCCTCGGCCCTGCAGGCCTACCGGGCCCGGATGACCTACGGCTTCCCGGCCGTCGGCGCCACCGGCCAGGCCCCGCGGGTGCCCGCCGGCGCGGAGTCCCTGCTGGCCACGACCTTCCCGACCCTGAGCGCCGAGCAGCGCCGTCAGGTCCTGGCCGCCACGGAGATCCCCTCCGGCTCTGCCCTGGACTCCTCCTCCGACGGCTGGCAGCGCATCGACCTGCCCGCCGCGATGAGCTCCGAGGTGACCGTGGATGCCGCCGGGACCGTGACCTCGGTGGTCCCGGGCCAGGCCCGCGCCAGCGTGGTCCGCAGCGACCCCGCCCCGAGCCCGACGCCGACCGCCGAGCCGACGGCCACACCCACCGCCGGGCCCACCGCGTCCCCGACGGCGGAGCCCACCGCGCCCCCGACGGCCGCTCCCACGGCTGAGCCCACCGCCTCGCCGAGCACCGGACCGAGCGCCGCGCCCTCCGCGAGTGCGAGCCCCTCGACCCCCGCGAGCCCGGAGCCTTCCGCGAGTGCGGCCGTGGCCCCCGTGCCGGGCGGCGGTGACGCCGGGAACCGCGGCGGCGGCAGCGGGACCGGCGACGGCTCCGGCTTCACCCTCAGCGGCACCTCCGGGAACGGCGGCGGCACCTGCGACTCCCCGGCGGGCGGCGTCGGAAGCAACGGTTCCGGCACCTACGGCTCGGGCGGCACCGGGCTGGCCTCCACCGGCGTCGATGCGGCCGGGACCCTCGGGATCGCCGGGGGGACGATCCTCGCCGGGGCGCTGCTGACCGCACTGGCGCGGCGTCGTCGGACCCGCGCTTCCTAGCCGCCCACCCCACCAGCGTTTCGGCCCGGATCAGGGGCGGCGGGTGCGGGCGCCCTTCGCCTGGGCCAGGACCTCCCGCATGTGCGGGGCCATGACCGCCCCGGAGATGCGGCAGTCCAGGGCGTAGACGCCGTCGCACCCAGCCTCGGCCCAGCGCTGGAAGTCCGCGAGGTCCTCGAGGGTGCGCACCACCCGGGAGCGGGCGCCCAGGGCCCCGAGGATCCCGGCGAAGTCGATCTCCGGGATGCGCATCGGCGCCTCCGCCAGGCCCCGGGAGCCGTACTGGTGAATCTCGGCCCCGTAGGCGCCGTCGTTCATCACCACGATGACGCCGCGCCGGGCCGTGCGGATGAAGGTCTCCGCGTCCGCGATGCCCATCAGGCCGCCGCCGTCGCCGGTGACCAGCACCGAGACCGCCTCCCCCGCGCCCGCGTTGACCCCGGCCGCGGCCGGGAAGCCCAGGCCGATGGACTGGAACTGGGTGCCGAGCATGATCATCCGGTCCGGGGCCGTGACCGGCAGGTAGGTCACGGCCCATTCGATGAAGTGCCCGCCGTCGATGCTCACGATCCGCTCGGCGGGCAGGGCCGCGTCGATGCGGCGCATCAGGCTGCGCGGGTCCAGGCGGCCGTCCGGGGCCAGCGGGTCGCCGTCCGGGCGGGCGGCCGGGTCGGCATCGGCGACGACGGGGCGGCCCGCGGATTCGGCGGGATCGGCAGGAGATGCGGCCGCGATCGCGGTCCGGACGGCCTGATCGACCTCGGCGGGCCCGGCCTCACCGCGGTCGGCGGGATCGGCGTCGGGCGCGGACCTGGAGTCGACCAGACCGCGGGCGGCGTCGTCGTCCTCCAGCAGGCTGCGCAGGGCGGCCAGGGCCGGGACGGTCTCGGCCCGCAGGTGCTCGCCCACCCGGGGGTGGGTCGCGGCGGAGGCGAGGTCGATCTGCAGCACCTGCGCCTCGGCGCCGAAGGAGCGGCCGAAGGACATCGTGAACTGGTTCAGCCCCGCGCCCACCACCAGCACGACGTCGGCCGCCCGGATCCGCTCGGCCGAGCCGGCCGCCGCGAACCCGCCGCAGATCCCCAGGTCCCGGTACCCGGTGGTCTCCCCCGCCGCGGGGGTGAAGGTGCCCTGGGCGGGGGCGGTGGTCGCGACGTCGGCGCCCAGGAGGCCGGCCACGACCCGCAGGTCGGCTTCGGCGCCGCGGGCTCCCCGCCCGGCGAGGATCAGGGGTCGCTCGGCCCCGCGCAGAGCGTCGGCGAAGCGCTCCACGGCCGCCTCCTCCGGGGCGGGCAGCGCGTGCGCGGGGAGGCCGAGCTCGGGGATCCGGGCGCCGTCGCCCTGGACGGGGGCGGCGACGAGGTCGTAGGGGATCGCCAGGACCACGGGGGTCCGCTCGGTCAGCGCCCGGTGCACGGCCCGCACGGCCGTGGCCCCGGCGTCGTCGGCGGAGACCATGAGGGTGGGGGCGCCGAGGGCGGCGGCCGCTCCCACCTGGTCCACGTCCCAGGGGCGCGGACCCGAGGTGGGGGCGTCCCCGGCCACCAGGACCAGCGGGGTGCGCGACTGCGCGGCCTCGGCCAGGGCGGTGAGGGTGTTGGTGAATCCGGCGCCGTAGGTCGCGGTGGCCACCGCCAGGCGGCGGGTGACCCGGTGGTAGGCGTCCGCCGAGGCGACGGTCGCGACCTCGTGGCGCACGGGGATGACGCCGGGGCCGAGGCGCTCGAGAGCGTCGACGAAGAAGGAGTTGCCGTTGCCCATCAGCCCGAAGAAGGCCCCGGCGTGGGGGATCAGGGCGCGGGCGATGACCTCGGAGACGGTCTGGTCCGGGCGCTCCTCCGGAGCGGAAGGGCGCAGGGCGGCGGAAGCTGGCACGGGGTCTCCTCGGTTCTCATCCTCGAGCGGGTCCTTACGGATCCGGCGGGCGGGACCTTGCCCCTCCCCGGTGGATTGTATATGATCCGAGTCATCTATGACGCACGCCACTGTCGGCGCGCCGTGGCGACGATGATGTCGGTCCAGGGAAAGAGGTCCACCATGCACTTCCACCAGCACGGATACGTCTCCGAGGACCCCCGCACCCAGCGGGCGCGCGGGCACGGGCTGGACCGCCCGACCGAGCTGCCGGAGGAGACGGACGTGCTGATCGTCGGCTCCGGGCCGGCCGGGATGATCGCCGCGGCGCAGCTGGCACAGTACCCGGAGGTGGACGTGCGGATCATCGAGCAGCGGGAGGGGCGCCTGGAGATCGGGCAGGCCGACGGCATCCAGGCCCGCTCCGTGGAGACCTTCCAGGCTTTCGGCTTCGCCGACGAGGTGATCGCCGAGGCCTACCACATCACCGAGATGTGCTTCTGGAAGCCGGATCCGGACAACCCGGAGCACATCATCCGCACCTCCCGCACCCCGGATGATCCGACGGGCGTCTCCGAGTTCCCGCACCTGATCGTCAACCAGGCGCGGGTGCTGGACTACTTCGCCGAGTTCGCCCGCCGCTCCCCCGGGCGGATCACCCCGGACTACGGGGTCCAGTTCCTCGGCCTGGAGGTGCAGGAGGAGGGCGAGCGGCCCGTCGTCGTGCGGGTGAAGCACACCGCCGGCCCGCGGGCGGGCGAGGAGCGCACGGTGCGTGCGAAGTACGTCATCGGCTGCGACGGCGCCCGCTCCGGGGTGCGCCGGGCGATCGGCCGGAAGCTCGAGGGGGACGTGGCCAACCACGCGTGGGGCGTGATGGACGTGCTGGCCAACACCGACTTCCCGGATCTGCGCACCAAGTGCGCGATCTCCTCCCGGCACGGCTCGATCCTGCACATCCCGCGGGAGGGCGGGCACCTGGTGCGCATGTACGTGGACCTCGGGGAGGTGCCGGCCGATGACGAGCACCGGGTGCGCCAGACGAGCATCGAGGAGATCATCGACCGCGCCAACCGCATCCTCACCCCGTACACCCTGGACGTGCGCTCGGTGGCCTGGCATTCGGTGTACGAGGTGGGCCACCGGCTCACGGACCACTTCGACGACGTCGACGACGCCGAGCGCGGCACCCGCTGCCCCCGGGTGTTCATCACGGGGGACGCCTGCCACACCCACTCCGCCAAGGCCGGGCAGGGGATGAACGTGTCCATGCAGGACGGGTTCAACATCGCCTGGAAGCTGGGGCAGGTGGTCTCCGGGAGGTCTCCGGCGGCGCTGCTGGACACCTACTCCGGGGAGCGGCAGGAGATCGCGAAGAACCTCATCGACTTCGACCGCGAGTGGTCCACCCTGATGGCCACCCCGGCGGATCAGCTGCCGGATGCCTCCTACCTAGAGGACTTCTACGTGAAGACCGCCGAGTTCCCCGCCGGGTTCATGACCCAGTACCGGCCCTCGCTGGTCACGGCGTCGGTCGCGTCGGGCTCCCGGCAGGAGCTGGCGGAGGGGTTCCCCGTGGGGAAGCGGTTCAAGTCCGTGCGGGCCAACCGGCGGTGCGATGCCTTCCCTGTGCACATCGGGCACGAGACCGTGGCCGACGGTCGCTGGCGGCTGTACGTGTTCGCCGACGCCGCCCACCCGGAGGCCGAGGACTCCGGGGCCCGGGCGCTGTCCGACTGGCTGGTGGGGTCCCCTGATTCTCCGTTCGTGCGGCATCGGCGGGAGGGCGAGGACTTCTCCGCGCAGATCGAGCCGGTGGTGGTGTACCAACAGGAGCACACGGAGTTCGAGATCACCGACGTCCCGGAGGCCTTCCGCCCGCGGGTGGGTGAGCTGGGCCTGGAGTACTGGGACCGGGTCCACGCGAGCCTGCCGGGCGAGGATGCGTTCTCGGAGCGGGGCATCTCCCGCGAGGGTGCCGTGGTGGTGGTGCGCCCGGACCAGTACGTGGCCGGGGTGTTCGCCCTGGACGACGTCGCCGGGATCGCGCGGTACTTCGACGGGGTGCTGGTGTAGGGGGCAGGGGCGGCCCGGCACCCGAGGACGTGTAAAGATCTCCGGGGATTTTTTACACGTCCCGGGAACGTGCCAACTCGCTTGTCATATGCCCCGGGTGCGAGCCGCCTCAGACTCCGCGCAGGATCTCCAGGAAGCCGGTGTTGACGTAGAGCTTCTCCCGCCCTGCCTGCTCGACGGCGAGCTGCCCGGCCCCCTGCAGTATCGCGAGGTACTTGGTGGCTGTGGGCCGGGAGACCTCGCACCGGGTCATGACATCGGCGATCCGGCAGTAGGGCTGCTCGAAGAGCACCTCCGCGAAGGTCGCCGGCACGTGCACGCCCAACAGGGCGCGGATGCTGTCCGAGAGGTGCAGCTGGTGCTCCTGGATGCGCTTGATCTTCCCGCGCGTGGAGCTCGCCGTGCTCCGGAAGGCTTCGATCATGAACAGGATCCACTCCTCCCACGCACCCTGCTCGGTGACCTGGTTGAGCAGCCGGTAGTAGCTGCCCTTGCGTTCGATGATCGCCCGGGAGACGTACTGGACCGGCCGGCTCAGCAACCCGGAGGCCACCAGCTGGAGGACGTTGAGGATGCGCCCGGTGCGACCGTTTCCGTCCGGGTACGGATGGATGGCCTCGAACTGGTAGTGGGCGACGGCGATGCGCACCAGGGGATCGAGGTCCAGCCCGTCCGCGCCGTTGACGAAGGCCGTCCAGTCGTCGAGCTTCTCCCGGATCACGGACTCGCCTTCCGGAGGCGTGTAGATGCGCTTCTGGGTGCTCGGGTTGCCGATGAAGGTGCCCTGGTCCGCGCGCACCTCGGTGCTGACGCCGCGGATCTGGGTGCAGATGGCGGCGGCGATGGAGGCCGTGATGAGCCCTTCCCGACGCCGCATCAGCTCCAACCCGGCGAACAGCGCCTGGCGGTAGCGCATGGCCTCGCGGGTGGCGGGGCTGGCCTCGGCCGCCAGGGTCTCGGCCCGGAAGAGCTCGTCCGTGGTGGTCACGATGTTTTCGATCTCCGAGCTCGCCTGGGCCTCCAGCAGCGCCAGGGAGTGGATGAAGACCTGGGGGTTGGGCAGCGCGGAGAGGCTCTCCTCCAACCCGGCCAGCTCGGCGCGCGCAGCGATGAGGGCGCGCAGCACCGGTGCCGTCTCCAGCTCGACGTCGGGCGGCAGTCCGGGGAGATCGTTGTGGGGATGCTCGGGAGACCAGGGCATCGGAGGCTCCTCACGGTGGGCGGGAAGCAAAGAGGCGGGACGGCGATGAAGCGGGGCCGATCGGCACCCGGAGAGCAATCCACCCCCAACGAAGGCCGCCCCACCTGGTTGGCACTCTACGCGGGGGAGGCGACCCCGCCTCCCACACCCTTCCACCGTTAATTTCATCTACTGGATTGTTCTACTGGTTCCCAGGGACTACTTCTATTGCACACAGTCGGAAAGGGTGTTACCGTTCACATCAAGCGCCGAGGCCAGCGACCCGACGCCCTCACCACCCACGCTGAGACTCCGAGGAGATCCCATGACCGAGAAGCTGACCTTCGACCACCTTCTGACAGTCTGCTCCGCCGGAGGAGCCACCGCCCTGACCATCCGGACGGACCTGGCCCCCGCCGGCGGTGAGCACGCCACTGTGGCTCCGCCACGGTACGTCTCCGGCGGAAACACCCCGACCTTCGCCTTCGAGACCCGCTTCATCGACGGAGCACCGGTGAATACGGTGATCCTGGATGCCAAGCAGTCCGTCAGCAACCGAGACGAGATGGCGGTCCTCCAGGCTCGGCAGGATGAGGACTCCCCCGCCCACGAGGTGCTCTCCCGTGTGCCGACCATCCAGGTGTCCTACGAAGGGGGGACCTACACGGACCTCGAGGTCCCGGCCCGCGCCTACGAGGGCCACTTCCGCGCCGGGACCATCGACGGAACCCCGGCCACCCACCACGAGAAGTACCTGGCGGTGCGCAACGCCTCCCCCAGCAATGCCGCGGCCGTGTTCACCACCTCCCCCACCACCGCTCTCTACGGGGGCTGGGACGCCACCCGGAAGTCGAACCAGGCTCGCTTCCGCACCGCATTCACCGGTGAGGTCATCGGAGTCACCGCGGAGCAGCGAGAGGGCTATGCCACCGCCTCTCCCACCCGCGGCGCAGGGCGCACGGACGTCATCTCCCCCAGCGTGAAGCTGGATGCCAAGACCCTCGAGAGCATCGTCGCCGGTCAGAAGGACGAGCTCTCCGCGACCAACCTCGGGAAGATCGAGGCCCAGGTCAAGAAGGCCAAGGACAAGCCGATCTCCCTGGCCGCACTGGGCCTGGGCAGCATTCCGCCGAGCGTGGATCAGAACCTCGGCGGTGTGGCGTGCTCCCGCATCATCCGCACCCGCGTGCTCTCCTTCGCCGCGCTGCGGCAGCTGCGTTTCGGCGGCACCGCGGCGGCTGATGCCGCCCACCGGGCGGTGCTGGCGGCCTACGGTCTGCTCGCCTCCGCGCTCTCCGAGAGTGAGCTGGTGCTGCGGGCCAACTGCGACCTGGTGGAGGACGACGCGCCGAACGTGGTGCTGGACCAGCGTCGGGGGAAGAAGCTCGAGCTGGCGCCCATCGAGGTGGAGGACGGCGTCGCCCTGCTGGAGCAGGCCCTGGCTCACCTGAAGGAGGTGGCCGGCGTCGAGTGGAACGGGGAGGTCCTGGAGATCACCGGGAACTCGGCGATCACCGCTTCGGCATCCACGGATGAGCCGGAGGCGTGAGCCGATGACCTCCGCCATCGCCGCCGAATTCCCGCATACGGTCTATCGGGGCCACGGGCCCAGCGGGTCCGCCGAGCCCCTGCCCACCCCGGTCCGCCTGTACTCCGCTCTGGTCCATGCCGCCTACACCGGCGCCACCGCCGTGCCGGATCCGAAGGACCCCCGCCGGCTGCGCCCGTCCGAGGACGCCCTGCGCGCCCTGGCCTGGGTGGAAGCCAACCCTCCGGACTGCCTGGAGGTCCCCGAGGTCCTGCCGGTCTCCACGGCGGATCGCGCGGCCTACCGGGACGAGGGGTGGCTGGAGAAGGAGGCGGCCTCCAAGAGCATCCGCAACAAGAAGTCGAAGAAGCCTCTCTCCGACGGCTTCACCCTCGGGGACCGCATCGCCTGGGGGTGGCAGAGCACGGACATCCCCGAGGATGTGGCCCTGGCCCTGGATGCGCTGTGCGCCGATATCGGCCACCTCGGGGAGACGGACAGCCCGGCCTTCCTCGGGGTGGTGGGCGATCTGGAGCCGACGCACCTGCTCACCCCCGCTCCCACCCCGCAGGACCTCCGCCTGGGGACGGTCCTTCCGGTGGCTGCCGAGGGGCGGCGGCACATCCTGGACGCCTGGCATGACTCCCTGAATCCCACGGGAAAGAAGGCCCTCAAACCGGAGAAGTCCGCCTGGACCGCTCCGCCCCCGCCGCCATCCGCACCGAGGGACGGGGTCCGCCGAGCGCTGTACTCGCCGGTGGACCGGGAGGTCGTGGATGCCCCGTGGGAGATCGTGCTGCTCCTCCAGGTGACGGGGCTGAATCCGGATCTTTCCCCCGCGCACCGGGTCCGACTGGCGACGGCGGCTCACCGCAGTCTCGTCCGCCTCGCGGGGCAGGGGGAGATCAGTCCGCTGCTCACCGGCGTGGGCGGTGCCGGGCGGGCGCTGGCGAACGGTCTGGCGATCCACCTGCTCGACGAGGAGCAGAGCCGCCGCACCGCAGCCGGGGTCCGTGCCAGCCATCTGGCGATCATGGTGCCGCACGGCGCTACGGGCGAGGACATCGACCAGGTGCTCTCCGCCGCGGGCAGGCTGCGCAGGATCTACGACCGGGACGCCGGGGCGCTGAGCATCGTGGAAGGGTCCGAGCGGATCCTGGACGGCGCCTCCCTCTGGGCCGAGCCGGCGGATGGAACCGTCCGCCGGTGGAAGACCCAGAGCCCGGCCGTCGCGGAGCGGCGGACCAAGCGCCTGGGGTCCCTGTCCGACCTGGACGTCACGGTGCTGTGGAGCCTGGGCAACGTCTTCCGGGACCTGCGCCGCGAGGACCTGATCGAGGACCGGACCCCGGCGGAGCGGCTCCTCGCCACCGCTGCCGCGATGAGTGACGACGAGGACACCGCCTCCCTGAGCACCCGGCACCACGTCACCACCGCCCCGTATCGCCTGGTGCACCGCACCAACGGTCGGATGCCCATCCGCCCCTATGACGCCGAGCTGCACGCTCCCGGCTTGCTCTCGCAGAGCGGCGTCGTCGCCCTCGGGCAGAGCAGACACCTCGGCGGAGGCCTGCTCCTGCCGGAGGATATTCCATCCACTGAAGGAGGAGGACGATGAGCCTCACCATCGAGCGCTTCGACGAGTTCTTCGCGGCCCTGCACGGGCAGGACCGCGTACCTTACCGCTGGCAGCGCGAGCTCCTGGAGCGGCTGCTGTCCACCGGGCGCTGGCCCCAGCAGCTGGACATCCCGACCGGCGGCGGCAAGAGCACCGCCATCGAGATCCACGTCTTCGCCAACGCCGTCGCCCAGCAGCGTACGGAGGAGGGTCGGGAAGATGCCCCTCGTGTTCCGCGGCGGCTGAGCATGATCGTGGCCCGGCGGGCCGTCGTGGATGACCACCTGACCAGAGCCTCCACCCTCATGGAGGCGCTCGATCACGCTCAGGGCGGCATCCTCGCCGAGGTCCGCGACCTCCTGGTGCGCCGCGGGTACCCCACCGACATCCGCAACGAGGAGAAGAGGGCGCTGCGGGTCCACCTGCTGCGCGGCGGGTCAGCCGCCGTCACCGGTGACGGCTCCCTGGGCAGGCGCCGCGACGAGTGGATCCACCATCCGGCGGCCGTGCAGATCCTGTGCGGCACCCCGGACATGATCGGATCGCGTCTGCTCCACCGCGGCTACGGCGTCACCTCCCGGGCCCAACCGAGGTCCGCCGGCCTGCTCGGGTACGACCACGTGGCCGTGCTGGACGAGGCGCATCTGAGCCGGCAGCTGCTGGACACGTTCCGGCGGGTCAGCCGCATGTGCGGGCGCTGGAATCCGGCCACCGCCGAGGTTCCCGCTCTGCAGGTCTGCGCCGCGACCGCCACCCACGTTCCAGCTGACCAGGGCCCGGGCGGGCGGGAGGACGCGGTACAGGAGCGCATCAGTCTGGACTGGGACCAGCTGGAGGAGCCCCTGGCCAGGATCCTCACTCAGCCCAAACCCGTGGAGTACCTGGGGCTGGAGGGCTGGAACAGCGGAACGAAGAAGGCGCTGGCTGACCACGCCTCCCTTGTCCTGGAGCAGGTGGAAGCGCTGCGCGCAGAATCCTCCGGGACCATCGGCGTCGTGGTCAATCGGGTCAAGACGGCGGTGGAGATCCAGGAGCTGGCCCACCGCAGCGGGCTGCGCACCAGGCTGCTCGTCGGCCCCCAGCGCGTCGGCGAACCCCGTGACCTGCGCTTGGAGGAGGCGGATCTGGTGGTCGCCACGCAGACCATCGAGGTCGGCGTGGACGTGGACTTCGCGGGGATGGTCACGGATCTGGCTCCCGCCTCCGCGCTCATCCAGCGTGCGGGCCGGGTGAACCGTCGAGGTGAGCGCGCGCAGGGGCGCGTCATCGTGATCGGGCCGGAGGGCTCCGGGGCGGTTCCTCCGCCCGAGGCGCTGCCTTATGAGGGAGATGACCTGCGTCAGGCTCGGGAATGGATCCGGGGGCTGTCTCAGGATCCCGCGGGGATCAGCCCCCGGGCGCTGCGGGATCGGGCCATCCCCGCTACGGCCCCGGACCGCCCGGTGCTCTCCCATCTGGGTGATGCGGACGCCCGCCTGCTCAGCCGCACCAGCGAAGACCTCTTTGCGGAACCGGATCTGACCTTCTGGCTGCGGGACAGCCTGGACAGCGATGAGCAGGAGGTGCGGGTGATCGGTCGGACGCTCCCCAGACTCGACCAGAACCTGGATCCGGGGCTGCAGGGCGAAGTCGTCGACGCCGCATATCAGCTGCTGCATCAGCTGGAGTATGAGGATCAGGAGATCTACCCCAGCACCCCCGCCTGGGTTCGAGCGGTGCTCACCAGGAAGGGCATGGACCCGGTGCATCAGGCCTGGGTCCAGCGGGACGGCGAATGGACGCTGCTCCGACCCGGCAGCAGTGAGGGTCTGCCTCACGCGGTGGCCGCAAGCGGCTTCCCGCTGCGCGGCGGGGATCTGGTGGTGCTGGATGCCGCATTCCCCTGCACACTGGGGATCTCCGCCGATGAGGCCGCCGGGGCCCAGGGTCCGGGGACCGTCCTCCTGCCTGAAGGAGATCGTCCTATCGGGGATCACAGCCACCCCGAGGCCTTGGGGGTCTGGACCTTCCTGCACCAGATTCCCGCGGTTCCCGCGGATCAGGAGACGGAGGAAACCCGCATCTGCCGTGCCGCAGGTGAGGCGGAGCCGGACGAGGACGGGCGGATCGCCGTCGAAGACCTCCCTCTCCGGGATGGCCTCCCGGAGGGTGCCTACGACGTGCTCCTCGGCCCCGTCATCGAAGCCACCGAAGGGGAACCGGCCTGGGTGACCTGCACGATCCGACGGGAAGCCGTCCAGGATGAGCGTCTGGCGCTGTCGGAGGGCGGGCAAGACCCAGAGCCGGTGCTGCTGGAGGACCATCAGGAGGATGTGGCGGTTCGCGCGAAGGCGCTGGGTGAGCTCCTCGCCCTGCCGCCGTTCGTTCGAGATGCCCTGCGCGAAGCCGGCCTGAAGCACGACGCCGGCAAGAAGACGTCGGCATTCCAGACGCGGCTGTTCCTCGGCGGCAACCATCGGGGAGAGGGTCTCAGCGCACAGGAACGCGGAGACTTCCGAAAGAAGCAGCGAAAGATGAGCTACGCGAAATCCGAGGGTCTGCTGCCGCTGTCCCGCACCCAGGCGGATCCCGTTCCGAAGGGCTGGCGCCACGAGATGGTCTCCGCCGCGATGTTCTGGGCGGACCAGACGGTGGGGAACCCCGCCGTCCTGCCGGAGACCGCCGGCCAGACGGAGCTGACGGCCTGGCTGATCGGCACCCATCATGGCTTGGGTCGGTGCGGTTTCCCCGTCGGGGTAGCCCAGCTGCTGGGCGTTCTCTCCGCCGAGGAGAGGCAGGACGGCGTCGAGGAGGCGGTGCGGCTGCTCTACGGCGTCGGCCTCTGGGAGGACCTGGCCGCTCTCATGGAGCGGACCTTCGGGCCCTGGGGCGCGAGCTACCTGGAAGCGCTGCTGCGAGCGGCGGACGTCACGATCTCCCAGGAGGGACGATGACACGGATCACCATCACCGGAGACCACCAGACCCTGCTGACCCACGCGGCGCTGTGGGGGACGGCGATGATCCTCACCGAGGACCTCGGACCGTCCCGTGTGCGTGCGGGATGGCTGGATGAGGATGGGTCGGCTGCGCTGCTCAATCCTCAGGCCGTCATCGAGGCGGACGGGGTCTCCGAGATCGAGATCGGCCGGATCATCCAGGGGCTGGCGCTGCGGGTCTCAGCCAGCGAGCACTGGGCGTCTCAGGTGGCCTGGCGCGACGCCAAGGAGCACACCGTGAGCCTGCTGACCCCTCGCACGGGTCTGCCGAAGTTCAAGGACCTCTCTGGTGAGGCTCCCGGATGGTGGCAGCAGCTGGAGGATCGTCGCGCGTCGATCATGGCGGAGCTCACCCCGCTGGAGCAGGAGCTGGTGCGCGGCCTGGGCGAACGCTCCTGGTGGCTGTCCGAGCCCTCCGGGCTCCGCCCTGATCTGGGGGCCTCACCCTGGGAGATGAAGACGCGCAACCGCGGCGAGGAGTTTCTGAAGAATCGCTTCCTGCCCCTGGCGGCCGAGGTCGCGACGTGGGATCCGGAGAAGATCATCGCCGGGCTGACTGGCGAGTCCCGGGACGACGCCGTCGGGGGGAATAAGGCCGAGTCCCGGACGGCGACGGGCTTCGCCCCTCCCGGGCCGTGTGACAACGCGCTGGCGTGGTGCGCCCTGTGGGGGATGGCCATGCAGCCGCCGTTGCATCGGACCCAGCCGAGCAATCCCCACGGCAAGGGCCTAGTACGCCCCCGCCCCTCGTCCTTCGCGGGTCGGGTGACCGGGGCGCAGGGCGAGGACGGGAAGGAGCGGCTGCTCACGGTGATGCCCGGGCAGCTGATCTCTCCGATGCGGTGGGCGAGACTCCAGCGCAGCGCGCCCCTGGTGCGATTCCCGGCGAGGAAGGATGTGGATCCGGCGGTGGCGGAGACGGCCCAGGCCCGTCTCGCTGAAGAGGGGGCGGCGGCCGTCGTGCTCTTCGAGGTGTCCCGATCGGACAACCCCAGTGCCCCCGAGCGCCGGGCGGAGACCGGGGTGGTGACGATCCTATGACCGTCGAATCCCTGGAGGAGGATGACTCGATCCCCATCGGCTGGGTGGCTCATCATCAGTTCTGTCCGCGGCGGGCGTGGTTGGAAGCCAGTGGGGAGCGCATCCGCCAGTCCTCGCAGATCGAGCAGGGGCATTTCGATCATCGACGCGCCCACGATCCGAATGCCAGCGATCACGGGACGGCGCGAGGCATCGATGTCCGCTCCCCCTCTTTGGGCATCCACGGGCGCATCGACGTGGCTGAGGGCGACCCGGAGACCGGGGTGGTGCTGGTGGAGTACAAGGCCACCCCGGTGCGGCGGATCCCCGAGGTCACCGTGGCCAACCGCATCCAGCTGACACTCCAGCGGAAGGCCCTGGAGGAGGCCGGTGTTGCGGTGCTCGATCAGGCGGTGTACTTCACCGGACACAAGCGGCGGGTCTTCGTGGAGCTGGATGATGCGGATGAGGCCGCGGCCCGGCAGGCTGTGGCGGCCACCCGCGCCACCGTCTCGTCTTCCACGGCTCCTGAACCCTTGGAGGATGATCCCCGGTGCCGCAGCTGCTCTCACGCATCGATCTGCCTTCCGGAGGAGCGGACCTTCCGGGAGATCCAGCGGAGGATCCTGGTCCCTGACCCGGAAGGAGCGGTGCTTCATGCCGCGACCTATGGGTCCAGAGTCTCGCTCTCCTCGGGGCGGGTGCTGGTGAAGAAGTGGGATGAGCAGCTGGCGTCGGTGCCGATTGAGAAGGTCCAGGCGATGGTGGTTCACGGAAATGTGGATCTGTCCGGTGCGATGATCCGCGAGTGCCTGTGGCGGAACCTGCCCATCGTCTGGTGCACAGGCTCCGGCAGGGTGGTCGGGTGGTCCCAGACGGCCCGCACGGCGAACGGCTTGGCGCGGGTGGAGCAGCATGTGGCCAGCGCTCGCGGGGACCTGGCGCTGGCGGCGCAGTTCATCACGGCCAAGATCGCCAATCAGGCGACGATCGCGCGTCGTTACGGTGCCCCGGAGACCGCCGTGAAGCGGCTCCGGGCTCTGCAGCGAGAAGCGCTTTCGGCGATCTCGCTGACCGCGCTGATGGGTGTCGAGGGTCAGGCCGCGGCGGTGTATTTCGAGCAGGTTCCGCTGTTCCTCGGCGGCTTCGAGAACCAGCCGTGGTTGGGGAGGTTCACCGGCCGGGTGGGGCGCGGCGCGGTGGATCCGGTGAATGTGGCGCTGAACTATGCCTACGGCATGCTCACTGCGGAAGCCATCCGCGCCGTGGCCGCCTGTGGCCTGGATCCCCACGCGGGTTTTCTCCACAGCAGCGGCCGCAACAAGCCTGCTTTGGCACTGGATCTGATGGAGGAGTTCCGGGCGCCGGTGGCGGACTCGGCGGTGTTCAGGGCGTTCAACAACGGGGAGCTGCGGGAGGAGTCCTTCGACGTCAGTCTGGGGTCAGCCCGGCTGACAGATCAGGGACGCAAGGCCATCATCCGGGCGGTGGAGCAGCGAATCACCGCGCAGTTCCGACATCCGCTGTTCGGCTATTCGGTGACGTGGCGACGAGCGCTGGAGATCCAGGCCCGACTCGTCCTTGGCGTGATCGACGGAACTCAGCCGACGTACCGCGGGGTGGTCACCCGATGAGCCGGGATGATGTCCGCCGGTATCTCGTCACCTATGACGTGGCTCAGGACCGGCGCCGAACCCGGCTGGCGAAGGAGTTGGAGCACTACGGGGACAGGATCCAGTACAGCGTATTCCTCTTCGACGTCTCACCGGCGGCGATGCTGCGACTGAAGACGGAGATCCTGGATCTGGTGGATACGGGGGAGGATTCCGTGCTGATCTGTGATCTGGGACTGAAGTCCGAGGTCTCCGACAAGAACTTCCAGTACCTGGGAGTGGAGCGTCCGATCACGGACGACTCCGTGATGATCTTCTGACGGCCCTGGTGCGTACTCGAGGAACCGCGAGCGCTCCGGCGGTAGCGGATCCTCGGCGAGCCGTCGCGCCACTGCTTTCCCCGGTATTCCGCGGCGGAGCGCCCCATCCCGGGGTGACACGGCCGGCTTCCGCTAGGCTGTGGAGCGAGCGCTCGCATGACCCTCGGTTTCCCATAGTCAGACCGCGTCAATTTCGGTCAGGCTCGCCTCCCCTTCGTGGGGAGGCCTTCGTTGAGGCTCCGTCGGCCTGGACGGGGACTACGGGTCCGGGCACACCTCGCCTCCCCTTCGTGGGGAGGCCTTCGTTGAGGCGATCACGCGGGCACCCAGCGGGTGCCCCGGCCACGCTCGCCTCCCCTTCGTGGGGAGGCCTTCGTTGAGGCTCGAAGCATTGGACCCATCAGAAGGAGTTGACCCAGATCTCGCCTCCCCTTCGTGGGGAGGCCTTCGTTGAGGCCAGTCCGCCCAGCGGTGGGCCGATGACCCCGATGACCTCGCCTCCCCTTCGTGGGGAGGCCTTCGTTGAGGCCAGTCCGCCCAGCGGTGGGCCGATGACCCCGATGACCTCGCCTCCCCTTCGTGGGGAGGCCTTCGTTGAGGCTCGGGGTCAGCAGGTCTACGGCCTACGCCTACGTGCGGCTCGCCTCCCCTTCGTGGGGAGGCCTTCGTTGAGGCAACTGGAAGGGGCGGGGTCTTCTGCGACGCGGCTCTCGCCTCCCCTTCGTGGGGAGGCCTTCGTTGAGGCCTGTGTGCTTTTGGTAGCGGGACCCGGGTAGCCTGCAACTCGCCTCCCCTTCGTGGGGAGGCCTTCGTTGAGGCCACCGACTCCCCCAGCCCGGCCAGGTGCGGCCCTGCTCGCCTCCCCTTCGTGGGGAGGCCTTCGTTGAGGCGTTGTGACCCCATCGAATGGTTTTATCAGGGCATCATTCTCGCCTCCCCTTCGTGGGGAGGCCTTCGTTGAGGCTGGCTCAATCGGGAAACCGAAGATTCGCCGGTCCGGACTCGCCTCCCCTTCGTGGGGAGGCCTTCGTTGAGGCTCCAGGACAAGGCAGCAGGGTCCACTGAGGAGCAGCTCGCCTCCCCTTCGTGGGGAGGCCTTCGTTGAGGCAGCATCGGAGAAGACGCCTACCTCTCCATCAACCGCCCTCGCCTCCCCTTCGTGGGGAGGCCTTCGTTGAGGCGAGCTGCCTCCGCCGCCGCCGGAGTACCCCGTGATCTCGCCTCCCCTTCGTGGGGAGGCCTTCGTTGAGGCGAAGGAGACACGAGTGGAGGCGTTCCTGATCGGCCCCTCGCCTCCCCTTCGTGGGGAGGCCTTCGTTGAGGCAGAGCCTCTCGTAGAGGTCCCTGATCCGGTCCCGGCTCGCCTCCCCTTCGTGGGGAGGCCTTCGTTGAGGCTGAACAGAGGGATGGAGATCCCTCACGGGGAGGTCGACTCGCCTCCCCTTCGTGGGGAGGCCTTCGTTGAGGCATCCCTATATGGCCTAGTCAGAGTGGTCTCCACGCGCTCGCCTCCCCTTCGTGGGGAGGCCTTCGTTGAGGCACGGCGGGCAGGGGTTCCTCGGTCATGGGGTCTCCATCTCGCCTCCCCTTCGTGGGGAGGCCTTCGTTGAGGCTGGGTGCCGTTCTGCCCGAAATCCTGGGACACGCGACTCGCCTCCCCTTCGTGGGGAGGCCTTCGTTGAGGCTCCGGGACGGAGCGGGCTGGTATATCCGGGGGACCCTCGCCTCCCCTTCGTGGGGAGGCCTTCGTTGAGGCCCCGTAGTCGATGAGCCCGTCGACGGCCCACTTCAGCTCGCCTCCCCTTCGTGGGGAGGCCTTCGTTGAGGCGCGGAGATCGTGTCCGGGTTGTCTCGCGGGCGGGCGGCTCGCCTCCCCTTCGTGGGGAGGCCTTCGTTGAGGCTGCTCGAGGGGGTCGAATTCTCCGCGGAGGGCCGCGCCTCGCCTCCCCTTCGTGGGGAGGCCTTCGTTGAGGCGATTCCCTCATGGAATCGTTCGATGATCCACCCGACTCGCCTCCCCTTCGTGGGGAGGCCTTCGTTGAGGCCGGGCATCGGTGACGTTCACCGGGGTCACCCCGAGGCTCGCCTCCCCTTCGTGGGGAGGCCTTCGTTGAGGCCCCTCATAGGGCTCTCCGGTCATGTGCGCACGGTTCCTCGCCTCCCCTTCGTGGGGAGGCCTTCGTTGAGGCGGGCCCGCAGCGCCCCACAGCGGCCTCTCTCGCACCTCGCCTCCCCTTCGTGGGGAGGCCTTCGTTGAGGCCGGCGCCCGGCAGCAGGTTAGAGACCGTCCACGGGCCTCGCCTCCCCTTCGTGGGGAGGCCTTCGTTGAGGCGCGCGAGTCTCGACGGCGGACCAGAACCTGGAGGGACTCGCCTCCCCTTCGTGGGGAGGCCTTCGTTGAGGCTCCAAGGACTTCAACGGGGTCACGCACAAGCTGGGCTCGCCTCCCCTTCGTGGGGAGGCCTTCGTTGAGGCACCCTCGAGCGGAAAGCCTACGACGCGAAGGGCAAGGGCTCGCCTCCCCTTCGTGGGGAGGCCTTCGTTGAGGCGGGGATTTCACGGCCACGGGCCCCATCGTGTGCTCCTCGCCTCCCCTTCGTGGGGAGGCCTTCGTTGAGGCGCCGGCCAGTCCGCAGCAGAGTGGGCCGATGCCTACAGCCGCTCGCCTCCCCTTCGTGGGGAGGCCTTCGTTGAGGCGTTTGGGAGGTTTCCAACGGACCCATCCCGGACGGCTCGCCTCCCCTTCGTGGGGAGGCCTTCGTTGAGGGCTGGCGGAGCGGGCGCAGGCCGGGGCTACCACGGCCCTCGCCTCCCCTTCGTGGGGAGGCCTTCGTTGAGGGGTCCACTGATAACCGCGCCTACTGAGGCGCTGAAAGCTCGCCTCCCTTTCGTGGGGAGGCCTTCGTTGAGGGACGGGGACGAGCGCCCCACCCACACGCGCCCAGCTCGCCTCCCCTTCGTGGGGAGGCCTTCGTTGAGGGATCGTGGCGTCGGCCGGGATGTTGAGGGCATGCGACTCGCCTCCCCTTCGTGGGGAGGCCTTCGTTGAGGGGTCCTGCTGTACCACTTCCCCCGCCTGGGGGACTCTCGCCTCCCCTTCGTGGGGAGGCCTTCGTTGAGGGGGCGTCGTCGGGGGTGCCGGCGCGGCCGCGGCGGCTCGCCTCCCCTTCGTGGGGAGGCCTTCGTTGAGGGCTCGGCGCGTGGGTCCACGCGCACTTCGACACGGTCTCGCCTCCCCTTCGTGGGGAGGCCTTCGTTGAGGGAGCCAGTTCCAGACCGGCGCGAGGAACGTCTGGACCTCGCCTCCCCTTCGTGGGGAGGCCTTCGTTGAGGGCGCGCGCTTTCCGAAGCCGTGTTGCGAGAAGGACTCTCGCCTCCCCTTCGTGGGGAGGCCTTCGTTGAGGGTCGGAGGGTGGCTTGGTCCGCCCGGCCCTGTTCGACCTCGCCCCCCCTTCGTGGGGAGGCCTTCGTTGAGGAAATGTCGACGCCGAGGTGCAGGTAGCACACGCGACCCACGCTCCCCTTTAGGGGGAGGCCTTCGCCCGTTCCAACAGCCGGACGCACCTCAGGCATCGTCGACGTCCGCCACAGTAGAATCGAAGCCACAACGACGTGCGCCACCGAGCAAGGAGCGATCAGCGATGGTCCGCCTCAGCGACCTCATCTCCGTCCCAGCGATCCAGTTGGAGGTCGATGCCGAGGACTGGCGCAGCGCCATCCAGCACGCCGGAGCGCTCTTGGCCGACGTCGGCGTCGCCGGGCCGTCCTACACCCAGGCCATGGTCGACGTCGTCGAGGAGCACGGGCCGTACATCGTCATCACGCCCGGCTTCGCCCTGGCTCATGCCCGACCGGACGCCTCGGTGACCGCCACCGGCCTGTCCTTCGTCCGCCTGGCCGCACCCGTGCGCTTCGGTCACGCCTCCAACGACCCCGTCACCATCGTGATGGCGCTGGCCGCACAGGACCCTGGCGCCCATCAGCAGGCTCTCGCCTCCCTCGCTCAGGTCCTGGGTGATACGCAGAAGAGAGCCGCCCTGGACGACGCCGCCACCCCGGAGGAGGTTCTCGAGGTCTTCGCCTCAGCCCCCACACGAGCTCCCAGCACCGGAGCACCGCGGCAGCACAGCGCACAGCAGAGGCCGACGCCGGATGACCCCGCCGCATCCGGCGACACCATCCCCTCCAAGAACCTGCTGCTCACGGTCTGCGGCAACGGCCTGGGCACCAGTCTCTTCCTCAAGAACACCACCGAGCAGGTCCTGGACCGCTGGGGCTGGTCCCCGTACCTCTCCGTCGAAGCCACCGACACCATCTCCGCCAAGGGCCGAGCCAAGGAAGCCGACTTCCTCCTCACCTCCGGGGCCATCGCCCAGACGCTGGGGGATGTCGGCGTGCCCGTCGAGGTGATCGAGAACTTCTCCTCCCAGGAAGAGGTCGACGCCGCCCTGCGCCGCCGCTACGCCATCTGAGGTCCCCCGGCACATCCGTACCACCCGCCAACCGGAGCACACCCCATGAACGTCCTCATCGCGATCAGCCAGTTCATCGTCAATGAGATCCTCAGCGTCCCCGCCTATCTGATCGGCATCATCACGGCAGTCGGCCTCATCGCGCTGCGGAAGAGCGCCGGCCAGGTAGTCGGAGGCGCCATCAAAGCGGTGCTCGGATTCCTCCTCATCAGCGCCGGAGCCACCCTCGTCACCGCCTCCCTGGACCCACTCGGGACCATGATCCAGGGGGCCCTGGGCGCCCAGGGAGTGGTCCCCACCAATGAGGCCATCGCGGGGATTGCTCAGCAGGAATACGGCGCCCAGGTGTCCTGGCTGATGATCCTCGGGTTCTTCGTGGCCATCCTCCTCGCCCGATTCACGCCCCTGCGCTACGTGTTCCTCACCGGACACCACCTGCTGTTCATGGCCACGCTCATCACCATCGTGATGGCCTCCGCCGGGATGCCCGGGACGCTCGTCGTCTGCCTGGGCGCGGTGCTGCTGGGCATCCTGATGGTCGCTCTGCCCGCTCTCGCGCAGCCCTGGACCCGCAAAGTCACCGGTGACGACTCCATCGCCATCGGGCACTTCGGCACCGCCGGATACATCGCCTCCGGAGCCGTGGGGCGCCTCGTGGACCCCCGTGGCAAGAGCCGCTCCACCGAGGACATCAAGGTCCCGGAAGGGCTGCGGTTCCTCCGCGATTCCATGGTCGCCACCGCGCTGTCCATGGTGGTCATGTACGTGATCGTCGCCGTCATCTACCTCGTCCGAGCCGGATCTGAGACCGCGTTCCAGGCCTTCGACGGCGGAGCGACCGACGTCGGTAATTACATGATGCTCTCGGTGACCCAGGGGCTGCAGTTCGGCATCGCCGTGGCCGTCATCCTCTTCGGGGTGCGCACCATCCTCGGTGAGCTGGTACCGGCCTTCCAGGGGATCGCCGCCAAGATCGTCCCCGGCGCCATCCCCGCCCTGGACGCCCCCATCGTGTTCCCGTACGCGCAGAACGCGGTGCTCATCGGATTCCTCTCCAGCTTCGCCGGAGGCCTGATCGGGCTGCTGCTGCTCGGCACCGTCTTCGGCCCGATGTTCGGCCTCGCCCTGATTCTGCCCGGACTGGTCCCCCACTTCTTCACCGGCGGTGCCGCCGGCGTCTACGGCAACGCCACGGGCGGACGACGCGGCGCCGTCGCCGGGGCCTTCGTCAACGGCCTGCTCCTGACCTTCCTGCCGGCGCTGCTGCTCAAGGTCCTGGGGTCCTTCGGCTCCGCCAACACGACGTTCGGAGACACCGACTTCGGGTGGTTCGGCATCCTCATCGGCTACGGAGCGAAGCCCGGGGTGGTCCTCGGATCGATCATCCTCATCATCATCGGTATGGTGCTGCTCGGCGCCGCCATCCTCGTGCAGAAGCGGCTCGTGGACCGCCCCTGGGACCCGGCACCGGCCCGCGCCTCGGCACCCGGCGGAGACACCGCCGAGATCACCGGGGATACGGCGGAGACCGGCGCACCGACCGCCCGGCCTGAAACCGACGCCGCAGATCGCTACCCCCGCATCGCCCCGCCGGCCGGTGCCCCGACACCGCCGTCGGCCTGAGCATCTCTGAACGCAGGAGATCCTTACGAATCACGGCGTTCTCCAAGGGAAGGGAGCGCGGACCTCTCTGTTCATGTACAAGCGCGTGCGCGTCTCAGAGGACCGCTAGCAGGGGAGGAGCGGGGCCTAGGAAACGAGCGACACTGCATCCAGATGCAGGATATCCCTCAACGAAGGGCCCCGCTCCACCCATACAGCCTAGAGCAGGTCGTCACCCAACCCAGGAAGGGGAGGCTGGATTCCATACTTCCCCGGATTGCCCTTCCGCATCCGTCTCACTGACTCCTCCGAGATCCCGTGCAGAAGCGCGGCTGCGACGTTGGTTGCCTTGTCCGAACGGAACAGCGGTCCGAATAGCATGCAAAATTCCACGCAACGTCCTCGCGTCGCCGAGTCGATCCGCCTCGCCATGAGCTTTCCTCCATCTTCGACCGCGAGCCGGCCCGGTGCCGGGCTCCCTGTGGGACACACAGTACGGCCTCCAATCCGGTAGTTCAAGACCCTGTATCCAAATAAATGATATGTACTTCCAAGTGCGCTCCCCCGCGCCCCGACCCCCGAAACACCAGCCCGCTACCATCACCCCCATGCCGCACATCACCCCCGCCAACGACACCACCTCCACCACCGACACAACCCACCCCTCCCCAGCCTTCCTGCCCGCCGCCGAGACCATCGGCCCCGAGCTGCGGGCCTTCCGCCGGGAGCTGCACCGCCAGCCGGAGCTGGGCACCCACCTGCCGTGGACGCAGCAGCGGGTGCTGGAGAAGCTGGAGGTCCTGCCCCTGGAGATCACCACGGGCCGATCCCTCACCTCCGTCACCGCGGTGCTGCGCGGGCAGGGTCGGCCCGCCGCCGCATCCGCTGACACCACCACCCGCCCCGCCGTCCTGCTGCGCGGGGACATGGACGGGCTGCCGGTCCTCGAGGACTCCGGGGAGGAGTTCGCCGCCGCCACCGGCACCATGCACGCCTGCGGGCACGACCTGCACACCGCCGGGCTGGTCGGGGCCGCGCGGATCCTCAGCGCCCACCGGGACACGCTGGCCGGCGACGTCGTGTTCATGTTCCAGCCGGGCGAGGAGAACCCGGGCGGCGCGCTGCCCATGATCGAGGAGGGGGTGCTCGACGCCGCGGGCCCGCGCGTCGTCGCCGCCTACGGCTTCCACGTGCACCCCGGTCGGCGGGGCACCTTCCAGTACCGACCGGGCACCTACATGGCCGCGGCCAACATCCTGGGCATCACCGTGCACGGGGCCGGCGGGCACGGCTCGCAACCGCACAACGCGCGCAACCCCGTGCCGGCCGCCGTCGAGATCGCCGCCGCCCTGCCGGCGAGGATCCAGCAGACCTTCCCGGCCACGGAGCCGGTGGTCGCGACCATCACGCAGCTGCGCGCCGGCGGGGCCGCGGAGAACGTGATCGGGGACGAGGCCTTCATCGGCGGGTCCGTGCGCACCATGGATCGGGCGGGCACCCAGCGGTTCGGGAGCATGGTGGAGGAGCTGGCGCAGGGCATCGCCGCGGCCCACGGCTGCACGGTCACGGTGGACTTCTCCGAGCTGTACCCGGCCACCATCTGCGACCCGGCGGAGGCCGACTTCGCCGCGCGGAGCCTGCGGGGTCTGCTGGGGGAGGATGCCGTGACGCAGCGGGAGCACTCCCGGATGGGGTCCGAGGACTTCTCCTACGTCCTGGAGCAGGTGCCGGGCGCGTTCCTGCACGTCGGCGCCTCCTACCCGGACGAGGACCCGGCGGCCTCGCCCACCAACCACTCCGCGCGCGTCCGGTTCGACGACGCGGTCCTGCCCGTCATGGCCGCGGGCCTGGCCCAGCTCGCCCACGACCGCCTGGCCGGGTGAGCCGGTGCGCCTGACGAGCCGAGCCAGCCGGTTTGGGAGGGGTTTCGACGTTTGGGAGCGTTCTCGAGGCTCCCACACACCAAAACCGCTCCCAAAACGCCCACCCGCCCAACCCCGGCCCCGCCCCAGAGAGCGAGCGCAGCCGACTCACCCCACCGCGGCCAGCACCAGGAAGACGACGCCGGCCGCGGCCAGCAGGATCGCCACGGCCGGGCGGATGTCCTGGCGAGCCGCCCACGCGGAGCCGGTGCGCACGGCCCGGGCGGCGCGGGGGAACGCGCCCCACGCCCAGGCGGCCAGCAGGTACGGCCCGACCACCCCGAGAAGGAACACCAGGTACAGGAGCACCTCGACCCACAGGTGATGGTGCCCGGCCCCGCGGATGGCCCGCCCGGCCACGTACATGGTGGCGGGGCCACTGAAGCCGATGAACGTGTTGGCCAGCCCGATCAGCACCATCCGGGAGGGTCGGGCGTCCCCCGGGGACGGCGGGCGGTGGGGTTTCAGGGGTCGGCGGGAGCGGTGCCACTGCCAGGCGGCCAGCAGCAGGAACACCAGGCCCGCGGCGAGGTCCACGCCGCGGCGCACCAGCAGCTCTCGGGTGCGGTCCTCCAGCAGCCGGGCCAGCACATCCGGGTCCACGGCGCGGAACGCGAACATCAGGATCGTCGCCCCCAGAACGATGCCGAGGGTCAGCCACCGGATCAGTCGGGCGGGCCGGTTCTCGGTGGTCAGCAGGTGCAGCACGACGGCGTACATGCTGGGGCTGAACCCCATGACCAGTCCCAGCCCCACCAGGGACGCTCCGGCGGCGACCATCGCCCCTCACCCCGCTCTCCTCGACGTCGCGCACCATCATGGCAGACGGGGGCGGGCACCGGGGTCAGCTCTTCGACGCCGAGCCCGGGTCCGCCTGATGCGGCACCGTCTCCGGCGCGCCGGTCAGCATGGTCAGCAGCAGCACGGCTGAGATCTCCCCGTCACGGGGGTTCGACGCGTCGTCGTCCGGGCGGTCCACACGATGCGTGACGTGTGCGGGCAGGTGCACCACCGTGCCGGGGTCCAACCGCTCGGTGCGTCCGCCCCAGGTGAAGTCCAGGGTGCCGCGCAGGCACTGCACCGTGATCGGGTGCGCGGCCCGGTGCTCGGGCAGACTCTGCCCCGGGGCGAAGGCGAACAGGATCAGATTCGCCCCGGCTCCCTGCAGCACGCGGGCCACTGCAGGGCGAGGACGGCCGGGGTCCGGAACGGGGGCGGCGTCGAGCAGGTGGACAGCGGTTCCGGAGCTCATCTGCGCCTCCTCGAGCTCAGCCCGACCCTGCGCAGAAGCTCGGCGTGGCTGTTGCGCACCGGGGCCGCGTCCTGGAATGCCCGTTCGAGCCATGACCCCTCCCAGATATTCGGTATCTTCTATACCGATTCTAGGTCAGCCGCAGCCCCCGGAAGGCACCGATCGCCGGGGATCAGCCCAGGACCCACCCACCCTGACCCCATTCCGGAGCGCACTCCGGAAGGACTATCGTGGGCGGCGAGGGGCGCGAGGATGCGCTCCCGGACCGATTCGAGGATCGAGGCACACCATGAGCGGCTTCACGCACGTCACCGTCATCGGCTCAGGGGTTCTGGGCTCCCAGATCGCCTTCCAGGCGGCGTTCTTCGGGAAGGAGGTGATGGTCTATGACATCTCCGAGGAGATCCTCGCCGAGCTCCCCACCCGGTGGGATCGGCTGGCCGGATTCTACGTTCGGGACATGGAGGCCACCGAGGACCAGCTGGAGCAGACCCGCTCCCGGCTGCACCACAGCGCCGATCTCGCGCAGGCGCTGGCCGAGGCCGACGTCGTCATCGAGGCCGTGCCGGAGAACCTGGAGCTGAAGAGGAAGGTGTGGGCGCAGATCGGGGCAGCGGCCCCGGAGCAGGCGGTGCTGTGCACCAACTCCTCGACCCTGCTGCCCAGCGACATCGCCGCGGCCACGGGACACCCGGAGCGGTTCCTTGCCCTGCACTTCGCCAACGAGGTGTGGAAGAACAACACCGGCGAGGTGATGGGCCACGCGGGCACGGACCCCCAGGCGGTGCAGCAGGTGCTGGAGTTCGCGGGACAGATCGGGCTGGTGCCCATCCACGTGGAGAAGGAACAGCCCGGCTACGTGCTGAACACGCTGCTGGTGCCGTTCCTCAACGCCGCCACGCACCTGTGGGTCCAGGACATCGCGGAGCCCGAGGAGATCGACAAGACCTGGCGCACCGCCACCGGCTCCCCGCTGGGCCCGTTCCAGATCCTCGACGTCGTCGGGATGGAGACGGTCTACCAGATCAACCTCAACGCCGGGACCGAGGAGTCGAAGAAGGTGGCTCAGCGGATCAAGACCGAGTTCATCGACCGCGGTCGCCGCGGCCGGGACGCCGGCGGCGGGTTCTACACCTACTGACCCGACGCACCCATCTGCCCGGCGGACACGACGACGCCGCCCGGCCCCTCCTCACCGGGGAGGGGCCGGGCGGCGTCGTGCTGGGCTCCCGGGACGTGCCGGCCTCGATCAGGCCTGCTTCATCACGCCGTAGCGCTCGAGCATGTCCCCGACCATGGTCTTGTCCAGCTGCTTGCGCAGCCAGCCGGGCACCGGCAGGGGCTTGCCGTCGCGCACGGCGGTGGTGGCGTGGAGCAGGTCCCGCACGTCGTAGACGGAGCCCCACACCTCGGGCACGCCGCGCTCGACGTCGAGCAGCTGGTACACGGCCTCCATCGCGGTGCGCACCGAGTACTCGGTGGTGAAGATCGTGTCCCGCACGGTCTCGGCGAACTGCCCGAGGAACGCGAAGTTGGTGACGTGCTCCGGCACCACCTGGGGACGATCACCCGCGGTGCGCGGCATGAAGAACGCGGTGACGAAGGGCATCGCGCACGGCCGGGTGATGCAGGATTCCTTGGCCAGCTGCGGGATCTGCTCCTCGGGTACGCCCAGGTGGTAGAGCCATTCCTGGCAGATCTCGTCCCCGGTGCACTCGCGCATCGGCTTCTTGATGAAGTCGCCGGGGGTGTCGATGAACAGTCCGTAGAACCAGATGGTCAGCTCGTTGGGCTTCTGCGCGGCGAAGTGCGGCTGGCGGTTGATGGTCCAGGACTGCAGCCAGGCGGAGTCCCGGGCGGTGACGATGCCACCGGTGACCACGCGCCCGGAATGCGGGTCCCGTCGGCAGATCTTCTCGATGTACGGGGTGATCTTGTCATCCAGGGTGGTGATGGTCGCGGATTCCCAGGCCGTCTCGTGCTCGGCGTGGACGTTGGGGGCGTGGATGAACTTGTCCGGGCGCCCGAAGTCCGGGTCCTGCTGGGCGATGTTCTTCCACAGGCTCCAGGCCCCGCCCTCAGGGGTGCTGTAATCCCATTCGGGGGCGGTGTCCTTGGTGCCCCAGGAGGAGTTGTCCACCAGGGAGCCGTTGGTGACGAACACGAGGGTGTCCTCGTCGATGTCGACGCCGCCCTTCTCGCCGCCGCGCAGCCATTCGATGCGCCGGGCGGTCTTCTTCTGCGCGGTGATGTCGAAGACGACGTTGGTCACCCGGGTGTCGAACTGCACCTTCACGCCCTGCTCCTGCAGCCAGGCGATCAGCGGCTTCACCAGGGATTCGTACTGGTTGTACTTGGTGAACTTCAGGGCGGAGAAGTCCGGCAGGCCGCCGATGTGGTGGATGAACCGCTGCACGTACAGCTTCATCTCCAGGGCGGAGTGCCATTCCTCGAAGGCGAACATGGTGCGCCAGTACAGCCAGAAGGTGGAGTCGAAGAAGTCCTGACCCATGACGTCGTTGATCCTCTTGTCGTAGAGGTCTTCGTCTCGGGACATGAACAGGTCCAGGAGATCCTTCTGGGCCTTGAGGCTGAGGTCGAACTTCCCGTCCGTGCCCCCGTCCTCGCCGCGGTTGCGGGTCGCGCGCATCAGGGAGTAGTTGGGGTCGTCCTTGTTCAGCCAGTAGAACTCATCCAGCACGCTGGCGCCTTCGGTCTCCAGGGAGGGCACCGAGTGGAAGAGGTCCCACAGGCATTCGAAGTGGTTCTCCATCTCGCGCCCGCCGCGGATGAGGAAGCCGTCCCGGTGGGGGTCCTCGACGCCGTCGAGGGCCCCGCCGGCGATGTCGCTGGCCTCGAGGATCGTGATGTTCTCCCCCGGCATCTGCCCGTCGCGGACGAGGAATCCGGCGGCGGCCAGGGAGGCGAGTCCGGCGCCGACGAGGTAAGCGTGCTTGTGCTCCACCCCCTCGGGCTTGCGGGGCCGGGCAAATGCTTCGTAGTTGCCGCTGCTGTAGTACATGGTTCGTCTCCTTCCGGCGAGTCGCTCCATCGGGCCCGCCCTCAATTCGGAGTGTACTCCGCTTTTTCGGCGCAGGGGTCGCCCTGAGAGCACGATGACGCCCGTCGATCTCCCCCATCACCCCGCCCGGTCGGGCCGAGCGCCATCGTCGATGACGAGCCGAGCAACGGCGCGATGCACGGGGTGTCGCACCGTCCGGACTCGCGGGCCTCAGCGCAGCAGCATCTCCACCAGCCGGGTGATCATGGTGCGGAAGCGCTCGGGCAGGCTCAGCACGTCGGAGCGGCCCAGGGAGGCGCGCACCAGCTCGATGCAGATCGAGGAGAACACGGTGTCCGCGGCGAATGCGCAGTAGTCCGCGGGGCGCTGCCCGGCCCGGTCGGCGTCGGCCGCGGCATCCGCGTGACGCAGGATCCGTTCGATCGCGAAGCGCATCCGATCGATCTGCTCCAGGGAGCCCGCGGTCAGGGTGCTGCGGGCGAAGACCACCTCGCGGATGTAGGCGGTGGCCAGCTCGGGGTGCTCCAGGGAGAGGTCCCGCAGCGGGACCATCAGGTCCAGGATCGCCTGCGTGGGGTCGGCCCCCTCCTCGAGGGAGGCCAGGGCGCGGTCGTGCCCGGTGCGCAGCTGGTCGTTGACCACCCGCACCAGCAGATCCGATTTGGAGCCGACGTGCCGGAAGAAGGCCCCGTTGGTGACCCTGGCGGCCTCGGCGATCTGCTGGGTGGTCACGGATTCATAGCCGCGGCTGCGGAACAGCTGGGTCGCGGCCTCCACGATGGCGGCCGTCTTGCGCTGGCGCTGCGCGGCCCGCTTGCCCAGGGCCGGCTCGGGGATCGCCGGCCCGGCGGCGGCATCGGCAGCGGGCTCGACGGCGACGCGAGGGGCGGAGGAGGCGGAGGCGTGGGCGGCGGTGCTCATGGCACCACGGTACCGGGGTCGCCCGAAGGGCGCGGGGGAGAACGTCACGCTCTCCCGGAGCGCACTCCGCTCGGCCTAAGCTGGAAGCGCCCCCATCAGCATCGACGCCGAGAGGAAGCCCGCACGATGACTCCCCCGGAGAGCACCGGCACTCATCCCGCCCGTGATCGGGGAGGGGCCGGCCCATCGGCCGCGGCGCGGGACCCGTGGATTCTGGCTCAGCTGGGCAAGCGCGTCCTGCGCCCCGGAGGATTGGAGACCACCCGCTGGCTGCTGACTCAGCTCGCCGTCGAAGGACGCGACGTCGTGGAGATCCTCCCCGGCCGGGGTCTGGGCACCCGGGCGATCCTGGCGGACGCGCCCGCCGGGTACACCGGGGTGGAGTCCGACGAGGAGACCCAGCAGATGATCGCGGACCTGCTGCCGGAGGGCTCCCGATACCGGGCGGTCATCGGCCGCGCCGAGCGCACCGGCCTGCCCGCCTCATCCGCCGACGTCGTGCTCATCGAGGCGGTGCTGTCCACCCTGGGAGACGAGGAGAAGGCCGCGGTGCTGGCCGAGGCCCACCGGATCCTGCGTCCGGGAGGGGTGTGCGGGGTGCACGAGCTGGCCCTGCGCCCCGGTCAGCTCTCCGCGCTGGAGCAGGAGGGCATCCGCCGCAACCTGACGCGGGAGCTGCGCCTGCCGGCCCGTCCGCTGACCGTGCCGGACTGGGAGGACCTCGCCCAGTCGCAGGGGCTGCGGCCGGAGCAGATGAAGCTGGTGCCGATGTCCATGCTGCAGCCGCGGCGGATGCTGGCGGACGAAGGTGCCGCCGGAGTCCTCCGGATCCTGGGGAACATGGCGCGTCGGCCTCGGGCGGCCCGGCGGGCGCAGCGGATGCACCGGGTGTTCTGGGATCACCGCCGCCACCTCAGCGGCATGGCCCTGGTGCTGCGTCGACCCCGGTGACACGCCGGAGGGACGAGGGACTCACCGACGCTCCCCCGCCGGCGGCCTGGAGCTGGTAGTGTTGACGGTGCACGTGATCCGGCGGTTCGGAGATCACCTTCGCACGGACCGCCCATGATCTTCATGACGACCCTGATGCGGTCTTTTCGCAGTCCCAGGCCGGTGCGCCCGGCCGGACTTCTCGATGAGTTCTCCATCTGACTTCCTGCACCTGCCGTGCGTCCCGGTGATCGGCCGCCCACGGAGCAGGACGCCCGCGCCGGCATCCCCGCCGGCGAAGCAGCACCGGCCGCTTCCGCGGCCACCCCAACGAAAGCAAGAGATTATGGCCACTGGCATCGTGAAATGGTTCAACGGCGAAAAGGGCTACGGCTTCATCGCTCCCGACGACGGCTCGGACGACCTGTTCGCCCACTACTCCGCCATCGAGGGCAACGGCTTCCGCAACCTCGAGGAGGGTCAGGCCGTGGAGTTCACTCCCGAGCGCGGCCCCAAGGGTATGCAGGCCAGCTCGATCCGCGCGATCTGATCCTCGCACCCGATGCGACGGGGGCGGCCCCGGGACTCACCAGTCCCGGGGCCGCCCCTTTTTCCGTGCGCACCGAACCGTCATCGGCGTGGCTTCCGGACCCCGGATAGCCCACGTGAGTGACGGCTCGGCGCACGTGACGGCGTCGAACCGTCACTCGCGTGCCTTCTGAGCCCCGGATGCGCCACGCCAGTGACGGTTCGGCGTGAGGGGAGGGAGGGGAGGGCGGCTACACCAGGTCGCGCAGGGCCCGGACCGCCACGGACAGGGTGGACAGGCGCGGGGCATCCGGGGAGTGCTCCAGCTGCGCGCGCACCTCCTCCATCAGCCGCTCGACCCGCGCGGTGTGCACCGGGTGGCGCTCCTCCCAGGCGGCCACGGCGCGCTCGGCCTCCTCAGGCCCGGACACCTCGTCGGCACCGGACGACGCCGCGCCGTCCTCAGCCGGCCCGCCGTCGCCACCAGCACTGCCCGCCGCGTCACCGTCACCGGCCGCAGCGCCGCCGATCTCCTCGGTCACCGCCAGGGTCAGGTCCGCGAGGGTCTCGTACAGGTCCGAGCGCAGGGAGGAGCGGGCGAGGGTCTCCCAGCGGTCCCCTCGCGGCAGATGCGTGATCGCCTCGAGCAGGAGCTCGGCGTCGAACCGGTCCGCGACCGCGTAGCGCACCAGGGCGCAGGAGCGCAGACCGACCGGGGCCTGCTCGGCCAGCCGGGCCACATCCAGCAGCGGGTAGGCCTCCAGCAGGCCGGCCCAGTCCCGGGCCAGATCCTCCGGGACCCCCCAGGAGCGGGCGTCCTCGAAGCGCTCGGTCCAGCGCCGGGCGGCCTCGGGCCCCAGCAGCTCCGGGACGTCCCCGGCCAGCTCCAGGGCCGGGCGGTACCGCCGGATCACCGCGGCGATCCGCTGGGATTCCGCCACGGACTGCGCGACCTCCCCGGCGGCCAGGGTGCCCTCGTCGATGAACCAGCGGGTGCCGCGGTCCACGAGCCGCTGGATCTCCCGGCCCACGGCCCGCCAGGCCTCCGGGGCGACGTCGGCCGGCAGGGCGCGGAAGCGCTCCATGAGCCCGCGGATCCCGAACAGCTCGCGCACCACCAGGAAGGCCGCGGCCACGCTGGCCGCGGAGGCCCCGGTCTCCTCCAGCACCCGGTAGGCGAAGGTGATGCCGGCGGTGTTGACCATCTCGTTGGCCACCCGGGTGCAGATGATCTCCCGGCGCAGCGGGTGCTCGTCCAGCTCACCGCCGAAGCGGCGGATCACCTCCTCCGGGAAGTACTCCTCGAGGATGCGCGCCAGCCACGGGTCCTCGCCGAAGCCGGCGTCGAGCAGGGCCGCGGTCACGTCGATCTTCGCGTACGCGGCGAGCACGGACAGCTCCGGCCCGGTCAGCCCCCAGCCGTCCTCGAAGCGCGCGGTCAGCTCGGCGTCGGAGGGCAGGTCCTCGATGCCCCGGTCCAGCCCGGCGTGCTCCTCGAGGTGGTGCATCAGCCGCACGGCCGAGGAGCGGGTGGGCATGGTGCCCAGGCGCTCGGCCTGCAGGAGCACGTTCTGCTCCCGGTTGGTCTCCAGCACGGCGCGGGCGACGGCGTCGGTCTGCTCCTCGATGAACCCCGCCCGCTCCTCGGCCTCCAGCAGCCCGCGGGCCACCAGCCGGTCCACGAGGATCTTCAGGTTCACCTCCCGGTCCGAGGTCTCCACCCCGGCGGAGTTGTCGATCGCGTCCGTGTTGAGGATGACCCCGGCGCGGGCGGCCTCGATGCGCCCGCGCTGGGTGAAGCCCAGGTTCCCGCCCTCCCCGACGATGCGGCAGCGCAGGTCAGCACCATCCACGCGCAGGGCGTCGTTGGCCTTGTCCCCCACCTCGGCGTGGGTCTCGCCGGAGGCCTTCACGTAGGTGCCGATGCCGCCGTTGTACAGCAGGTCCACGGGCGCCTTCAGGATCGCGGAGACCAGCTCCGGCGGGGACAGCCGCGCCACCTCCTCCTCGATGCCCAGGGCCTCCCGGATCTGCGGGGTCAGCTCGATGGACTTCTCCCGGCGGGAGAACACCCCGCCGCCGGCGGAGATCAGGGAGCGGTCGTAGTCCTGCCAGCTGGAGCGCGGGGTGGTGAACTGCCGCTGCCGCTCGGCGTAGGAGGAGGCGGGGTCCGGGTCCGGGTCGATGAAGATGTCCCGGTGGTCGAAGGCCGCCACCAGCCGGGTGTGCTCCGAGCGCAGCATCCCGTTGCCGAACACGTCCCCGGACATGTCCCCGATGCCCACGGCCGTGAACTCCTCGGCCTGGCAGTCGATGCCCAGCTCCGCGAAGTGGCGCTTGACCGACTCCCACGCGCCGCGGGCGGTGATGCCCATGGCCTTGTGGTCGTAGCCCACGGATCCGCCGGAGGCGAAGGCATCGCCCAGCCAGAACCCGTACTCCGCGGAGATGGAGTTGGCCAGGTCCGAGAAGGTCGCGGTGCCCTTGTCCGCGGCGACCACCAGGTACGTGTCTTCCGCGTCCAGGGCGATGACGCCCTCCGGGCGCCGCACGCTCTGGTGCCCGGCGTCGTCGGTGACGAGGTTGTCCGTGACGTCCAGCAGGGAGCGGATGAACAGGGAGTAGGCGGCCCGCCCCTCCGCCAGCCAGGCTTCGCGGTCCACGGCCGGGTCCGGCAGCTGCTTGGCGTAGAATCCGCCCTTGGCGCCGGTCGGGATGATGACGGCGTTCTTGACCATCTGCGCCTTGACCAGCCCGAGCACCTCGGTGCGGAAGTCCTCGCGCCGGTCGGACCAGCGCAGCCCGCCGCGGGCGATCTCCCCGAAGCGCAGGTGCACGCCCTCCACGCGCGGGGAGTGCACCCAGATCTCGAAGGCCGGGCGCGGCAGCGGCGCGAAGGAGATCTCCCGGGGCCGCACCTTCAAGGCGATGCTCACCCGGTCCTGGTACGCGTTGGTGCGCACCGTGGCCGCGACGACCTCCGCGAGCGCGCGCAGCATCCGGTCCGCGTCCAGGGTGGGCACCTCGTCCAGAGCCCGCCCGATGCGCTCCCGGATCTCCTCCCGGGCGGCGCGCCGGGCCGCGACGTCGTCCGCCTGCGTCGGCGCGGCGTCGGGGTCGACGTCGGCCGGGGAGGAAGCCGCGGGGGCGAAGCCGGCCTCGAACAGCTCCACCAGCAGCCGGGTCACCCGCGGGTGGGCCAGCAGGGTGTCGGCCATGAACGCCGGGGTGAACCCGGTGCCCAGCTGCACCAGGTAGCGGGTGTAGGCGCGCAGGATCGCGACGGTGCGCCACGGCAGGGCCTCGGCCAGCACCAGCCGGTCCAGGGAGTCGGATTCGGCCCGCCCGGACAGCACCGCGCACAGGGCGTCCTCGTACAGCTCGAGCACGGCCTCCGGATCCACCCCGTCGGGGAAGATCACCCCGAAGTCGTAGAGCAGCACGTCCTGCCCGCCGGGGGCCCGCAGGTCGTAGGGGCGCTGATCCACGACGGTCAGGCCCAGGTGCTGCATGAGCGGCAGCAGGGCGGTGAGGGTGCGGGGTTCGCGCAGGTAGGTCTTCAGGCGCAGCTCCCGGGTCTGGTCCGGGTGGTGCTGCCCGTGCCCGTCGGGCCGGTGCAGGCGCACCGCGGCCGGGCGGTCCGCTCCGGCGGCCAGCAGCCGGGTGAACACGGCGACGTCGGCCACCGCGTCCTCGATCTCGTAGTCCGCGCGGTAGGTGGCCGGGGCGGCGTCGGCCCAGGAGGCGGCGTCGGCGGTGCCCTGCGCATGCAGCGCGGTCTCCAGGGCCTCGGGCCAGGAGCGGGTCGCGGCCTGCAGCTTCCGCTCGATCGCGGCGACGTCCAGGTCCGGGACCTGATCCGGGTCCGCCAGGCGCAGCCGGAAGAAGATCCGGGCCAGGGCGGAGACGGACAGGTGCACCTCGAAGTCGCTGGAGGCCAGGTCGATCTCCCGGTGCAGCACGGCCTCGATGCGCTGGCGCACCCCGGTGTTGTACCGGTCCCGCGGCAGGAACACGACGGCGGAGACGAACCGCCCGAACTCGTCCGGGCGCAGGAACAGCCGGGTGCGCCGCCGCTCCTCCAGGCCCATGATCCCCGCGAAGGTGTCCGTGAGGGTGTCCTGGTCCGCCTGCAGCAGCTCCAGGCGCGGGTACTCCTCGATCATGCCGGTGAGGGTCTTGTCCGAGTGGGAGCCGGGCTGGAATCCCAGCCGGTTGCGCACCACCCGCACCCGCTCGCGCATCAGCGGCGTCTCGGTGGCGGGCAGGGAGTAGGCCCGCAGGGAGAACAGTCCCAGGATCACGTACTCCCCGATCACCCGCCCGGAGGCGTCGAGGTCCCGCAGCCCGATGTAGTCCAGGAACTCGTGCCGGTGGATCGTGGAGCGGGAGTTGGCCTTGGTGATGTAGACGATCTTCCGGTCGGCGGCGTTGTCCCGGGAGCGTCCGGTGAGCAGGCGCGGCTCGGGGTCGACGTCGTGCCCGCCCTCCTCGGCGAGGATGCCCAGGCCGGTGCCGGGCCGGTCGGAGATGCTCAGCCCGTCGGGGCCCTCGCGCAGGTCCCGCTCCTTGTACCCGAAGAACAGGAAGTTCTCCCGGGCCAGCCACGCCAGGAACTCCCGCACCACCTGCGGATGCTCGGCGGCGTCCGGGGCGGCGTCCTGGACCCGCAGGGGCCCGGTGCCCTGCTCCGGGTCGGCGAGGGTCCCGACCCGCTCGGAGAGGTCCAGGACCTTCTCCCGCACGGCCTCGGCGTCGCGGTGGGCCCGGCGCACATCGGCCAGGACCCGGTGGATCGCCGCGGTGAGGTGCTGGGCGGAGCGCTCGTCGTCGACGTCGGACAGGTCCATGCTGATCCAGGACTCGATCGCGGAGGCCTTGCCGACGGCCGGCCCCAGGGACGGGATCGCGGCGGTGTCCCCGCTGGCCACCGGCTGCTTGGTCTCCAGTCCGCGCAGGGATTCCAGGGCGCCGGTGTCCGGGTCCCGGTGCACGAGGAAGACGGGGTGGAACAGGGCGTCGGAGCCGCCGTGGTTCCCGGCGACCTCCGCGGTCACGGAGGAGACGAGGAAGGGCATGTCGTCGGTGACGATCATCAGGGTCCAGCCGCGCCCGGTGCGCACCACCTGCACGGAGGCCTCCTGCGGCCGGCGATGCTCGGCGAGGTCCCGGTGCAGGCGGGCCCGCTCCAGCAGCTCCTCCCGGGTGCTCTCGGCCAGGTCCTCGGCGGTGGAGTGCTGGTAGTACCGCCGGATCCAGGGGTCGATCTGGGGATCGCGGGGATCGGCGAGGGGCTCGGTGGACTCGGTGCTCGGGTTCAGAGGCACGGTGGCGGATACCTTCCTGGAAGACTGGACACGTCGTTGTGGTCGTCTCGGCCTCGTCCCAGGATAGCCTCCGCCGGGTGACGGTCCGAGCGCGAGCTCCTAGACTCGACCCATGACACCCGCAGCCCTCGGCCTCGTCCTGACGGCCGCCGTGTTCCACGCGATCTGGAACCTCGCGGCGAAGGCGAAGACGGGGGATTCCTTCGTGTTCATCTGGTGGTACGTGCTGGGCCGGACCCTCCGGGAGAACGTGTGGCCGATCCTGGCGATCGCGGCGTTCTCCCCCCTCCGCGTACGTGCTGGTGCTGATCGCGATGCAGACCCAGCCGGTGTCCCTGGTGGCCCCGCTGCGGGAGACGAGCATCGTCATCGGCTCGCTGCTGGGGTGGCTGATCTTCAAGGAGGCGAACCCGGGCCGGCGTCTGCTGGGGGCCGCGGTGGTGCTCGGCGGGGTCGCCCTGATCTCCGGATGATCCGGCTGTCCCCGTAGAGTGGGCGGCGGACGGCAGCCGAGAGATGAGGAGCACACCGTGGCATCGGACGTGAGCGAGAAGATCGACGGCTTCTACCGGGAGGTGCTGCGGCGCAACCCGGGTGAGCCGGAGTTCCATCAGGCCGTGGCCGAGGTGTTCGGCAGCCTGAGCCTGCTCCTGGAGAAGGACCCCGCCTACGGGGACCACGGGCTGATCGAGCGCCTGGTGGAGCCGGAGCGGCAGCTGATCTTCCGGGTGCCGTGGGTGGATGATCACGGCCGGGTGCAGGTCAACCGGGGGTTCCGCGTGCAGTTCAACTCCGCGCTGGGCCCGTACAAGGGCGGGCTGCGCTTCCACCCGTCCGTGAACCTGGGCGTGGTGAAGTTCCTGGGCTTCGAGCAGATCTTCAAGAACTCCCTGACCGGTCTGCCCATCGGCGGCGGCAAGGGCGGCTCGGACTTCGACCCCAAGGGCAAGTCCGATGCCGAGGTGATGCGCTTCTGCCAGGCGTTCATGACCGAGCTGCACCGGCACCTCGGGGAGTACACGGACGTGCCCGCCGGGGACATCGGGGTGGGCGCCCGGGAGATCGGGTACCTGTTCGGCCAGTATCGGCGCCTGTCCAACCGCCACGAGTCCGGGGTGCTCACGGGCAAGGGCCTGGCCTGGGGCGGGTCTCTGGTGCGCACCGAGGCCACCGGCTACGGGCTGGTGTACTTCACCGCGGAGATGCTGCGCGCCCACGGGGCGTCGTTCGACGGCGCGAAGGTGCTGGTCTCCGGGTCCGGGAACGTCGCGATCTACGCGATCGAGAAGGCTCAGCAGCTGGGCGCCACCGTCGTCGGCTTCTCGGACTCCTCCGGGTACGTGCACACCCCGGACGGGGTGGACGTGGACCTGCTGCGCCGGGTCAAGGAGCAGCGCCGCGAGCGCGTCTCCGCCTACGCCGAGGAGGTGGCGGGGGCCCGGTTCGTGGAGGGCGGGAACCTGTGGGAGCTGGAGTGCGACATCGCCCTGCCGTGCGCCACGCAGAACGAGCTCGACGGGGAGGCGGCCCGGCTGCTGGCCTCGCACGGGTGCCGCTTCGTGGCGGAGGGCGCGAACATGCCCTCCACGCAGGAGGCCATCGAGGTGTACCGCGAGGAGGGTATCACCTTCGCCCCGGGGAAGGCCTCGAACGCGGGCGGGGTGGCGACGTCGGCCCTGGAGATGCAGCAGAACGCCACCCGGGACACCTGGGACTTCGAGTACACGGATCAGCGGCTGCGCCAGATCATGACCAACATCTTCACGGCCTGCGAGCAGACCGCGGAGGAGTACGGGCGGACCGGGGACTACGTGACGGGCGCGAACATCGCCGGCTTCCGGAAGGTCGCGGACGCGATGCTGGCGCAGGGCGTCATCTGATCCCCTCCTCCTCTGCGGTGCGACGGCGGCGGCCCCGGTCCGCGCGCCGTCGCACCGCGTACGCCGCGAAGACCACGGCCACGGAGAGGGCGGAGAGCCAGAACTGGGCGCGGGTGGCGGGCCACACGGCCATGAACACCAGGACCGCGCAGATCCAGGCGATCACCGCGCGAGAGAGCCACGGATGGCCCCACATCCGCATCCGCACCGCGGTCCCGTCGGCCTCCGCCCGGCGCCGGACCCGCAGCTGGGCGAGCATCAGGATCAGGTAGTACACCAGGCAGATGGCGCCGGAGGAGTTGATGAGGAACAGGAACACCTGCTCCGGGAAGAAGTAGTTGGCCGCCACGGAGAGGTAGCTGAACACGGTGGCCAGGAGGATGGACCGGGCCGGCACGCCCCGGCGGGTGACCCGCACCAGCCGCTGCGGGGCGTCTCCGTGGGCGGCGAGGGAGAACATCACCCGGGAGGTCAGGTACAGGCAGGAGTTCAGGGAGCTGAGCACCGCCGTGAGCACCACGATCTGCATGATGGTCTCCGCGTGCGGGATGCCGATGATCCCGAGGACGACGGCGAAGGGGCTGCGCACCCGCTCCCCGGACATCGGCAGGTCCCAGGGGACGATGCACGCGATGACGGCGATGGAGGTCAGGTAGAACAGCACGATCCGGTAGGTGACCTGCCGGGTGGCCCGGGCCGCGTAGCGGGGCGGATCCTCGGATTCGGCGGCGGCGACGGTCGCGATCTCCGCGCCGGAGAACGAGAACAGCACCGTCACGGAGCCGACGATGGCGGCGCCCAGCCCCAGCGGGAGCAGCCCCCCGTGGTCCCGGATCACCCCGAGCCCCGGGGAGGGCCGCCCGAGCCAGCCCATGAGGAACGCGAAGCCGGCGACGACGAAGGCGATGATCGCGGTGACCTTGAGGGAGGCGAGCCAGAACTCGGCCTCGGCGTAGGCCTTCACGGAGGCGAGGTTGATGCCGGTCATCACGACGATCAGCCCCAGGCAGACCTGCCAGGTGGGCAGCTGCGGCCAGAACGCGGTGATGATGTTGGCCCCGGCGATGGCCTCCACGGCGGCGACGATCACCCAGAAGTACCAGTACATCCAGCCGACGGAGAACCCGGCCCAGTGCCCCAGGCCGATCCGGGCGTAGTCCGCCAGCCCGCGGGCCTGCGGCAGGAGCACCGCCATCTCCCCGATGGCGCGCATGACCAGGGCCATGAGCGTGCCGGAGAGGAGGTAGCTGAACCAGGCGCCGGGACCGACGCTGTTCAGGACGGCGCCCGAGGAGACGAACAGGCCGGCCCCGATCACCCCGCCCAGGGCGATCATGGTGACGTGGCGGTTGCGCAGGCTGCGCCGCAGCATCGGCGCGGGCGCCTGCGTCCGGGGCGCGGTGGGGGTCTGGTGCACCCGCACAGCCTACCCGCGCCGCCGTGTCACCGACCCGTCGGAGGCCGCACCACGCGGCGCATCCCCGCCAGGTGCACGCCGAAGCCCGCCGCCGGTCCCAGGTACAGGGCGGCGACGGCGCGCGGCACCAGGTCCAGCGGGAGGAACAGCAGCCCGATCGCGGTCAGCGCGGCCACCGCCCAGCCGCTCACGTAGAGCCGGTGGGCGTCCAGGGCCAGCACGGCGGTCCCGGAGAGCACCAGCGCGGCCATGACCGCCGAGCCGAAGGTCAGCACCGCGAGCAGCCCGCCGCGGATCACGCCGTCGTACGTCGGCCCGTAGATCAGCACGAACAGCCAGGGCCCGATGCTCCCGGCCAGCGCGGCCCCCAGCGCCCCCACCCCGAGCAGCGCTCCCACGGGCTTGGCCATCGCGGCGATCGGGCGATGCCGCTGCTTGAGGAACGCGGAGATCGCCACCCCCTGGAAGGCCTGCAGCGGGATCATGATCGGGGAGCGGGTGATGGAGATGGCGAGGATCAGCCCGCCCAGCAGCACGGACTGATCCCGGCTCAGCCCGCCGCCCTCGGTCACCCGCAGCACGAAGGGGAAGCCCACCATCAGCACGGCCGAGGAGGCGGAGGAGCCCATGGACAGCAGGATGTTGCGCACCAGGCGGGGCGCGGGGACGTCGGCCCGGGCCCGCGATGCCGCCCGCGCGCCCGGGCACGCCAGGGTGAGCAGGATCCACAGCAGCACCGCGGAGACGGCCGCGGCCTCCAGGCCCAGCACGCTCGCGGCGATCAGGGCCACGCCGAACATGGCCACCAGCCGCCACAGGGCCTCACCCCCGCCCAGCACGGCGAACAGCGTCCACTGGTCCCGGCCCGCGCTGATCCCGGACATCGCCGCGTGCCCGGCGTAGAGCAGCACCCCCGCACCCAGCAGGGCCACGGCCCAGCCGGTGCCCGTGGGCAGGAAGGAGGCGGCCCAGAGCGGGGCCCCGCCCACCAGGAGGAGGGCGGCTGCCGCCCCGAATCCGAGGGCCACCGGCAGCACCCGCGCCCCGGCGGACCCGCCGGCATCCCTCGGGCGCAGCCGCGCGGCGCCGACGGCGCGGGTGGCTTCCGGCTGCACCCCGGCCATCACCCCGAAGACCCCGAACAGCAGGGACCAGAACACGAGGAACTCGGTGGTGCCCCGCTCATCCAGGGCGCGCGCGGCCAGCACGGTGGCCACCAGCGCGGAGGCGGCGGCCAGCATCGAGGCGGCGAGGATCCCGAGGGACTCCCGCCGGGTGATGGTGCGTCCGGCCTCACCCTGCCCCGCGGCGGGGAACGGGGCTCCGGCGGCGTCGGACCCGCCGTTCGCGGGCCCCGCCCCGCTCATCGCGGCCCCTACTTCACCAGGTGCGCGGCGAGGTTCCTCACGCCGGACCACTTCCGAGCCATCGCGGCGCGCGGCAGGAGGCTCGCGGCGTGCAGGCGCGAGGACAGGTGCAGCTTCGCCACTCCGGCGGCCTTGGTCCAGCCCAGGGCCCCCATCTCATCGGCCATGGTCTGGAAGAACCGTCGCTCCTCGTCGAAGCGGGTGCCCTCCAGGGCGCGCCAGGAGGAGTCGGAGGCCTGGTGGCGGCGGTACATGAACGCGACGGTCTCGTCGTAGTACAGCGCCCCGCCGCTCATCGCCACGTCCATGACCAGCGCCATGTCCTGCACGACGTCCAGGCCCTCGCGGAAGCCGAGCTCGGTGATGGTCTCGGCCCGCCACCCCAGGGACGGGAAGTACAGCCAGTCCCCGCGCAGGATGGACACGGCCAGGTCCTCGCCCTTCAGGAGGGTGGTGCGCTTGGGCCGGTACACGGCCTTGGTCTTCTCCACGAGCGTGTTGGAAGGGGCGTTGTGCTCGTCGATCACGAACACCCCGGGCTGGAAGATCTGCGCCTCGGGCTGGGCCTGGGCGGCCGCCACCAGCCATTCGATGTAGTTGGGCAGCATGACGTCGTCGGCGCCCATGACGACGACGAGCTCGTTCTCCACGAAGGTCAGGGCCTTGCGGTAGTTGCCGTTGGCACCGAGGTTCTGCTCGTTGCGCAGGTAGGTGACGCGCTCATCCCCGAGGGAGTCGAACCAGCCGGGGATCGAGTCATCCGGGTAGCCGTCGTCGATGACGACCATGCGCCAGTCGCGTTCGGTCTGGCCGAGCACGGACTTCACGGCCTGCTTCATCAGGGCGACGTCGCCGTAGTAGGGGAAGAGGATGTCGACGGTCATGGCTTCTCCGGGGTGTCGGTGTCAGGGGTCTCGGTCGGCCCGGCCCCGGTGCGACCCGGTCGGCCGGAGGCGCCGCCGCGGGCGGCACCCGCCTCAGCGATGTCCGGGCGGGGGACGTCATCGGGGTGGATGATGGGCAGGGAGGCGGTGGGGTTGCGTCGCTGCCCGGTGCGCTCCAGCTCCCGGATCAGCAGCGAGCGCTGGATCGCGGACTCCTCGGCGAGCACCCGCGTCTCATCCTCCAGCCGGGAGATCTCCAGGGACAGGTGCAGGCAGATGCCCAGCAGCAGCAGGATCGCGATGAGGAACAGCAGGTTCACGGGCGTGGCCACCCCCACCCAGGAGGCGAGCCGGTCCAGCAGCCGGGGGAAGAGCATGAGGACCACGGTGATCAGACCGAGGAACAGCCACAGGGCGGCGTACTTCTCGCGCAGCTTGAGGTTCCGCACGAGCCTGACCACGGCGACGAGGACGATCAGGCCGAGGATGAGGAAGAAGACGGTGGAGATGCTCACGCCTGCCCTCCTTCGGTTGCATGGGGGGTGATGCGGCGCCGGGTCATGGACAGCAGGAAGGAGAACAGCGAGCGGACCAGGTACACCGCGGACTTCCAGGGGTTGTTCGACGGGGTGCCGGCCTGCCGTTCGCGCATCTCCACGGGCACCTGGGTCACGGTGAGTCCGGCGCGCAGGGCCATGGCCAGGGAGTCGATGGTGTCGCCGAGGTACTCGGCGGGGAAGTAGCGGCAGTACTGGGCGATGGCCCGGCGGTTGCCGGCCCGGAAGCCGCTGGTGACGTCGGTCAGCCGGGTCCCGGCCACGCGGGAGAACATCCGGGCGAGCAGGCTCATGGCCCACCGCCGGGGCCCGGAGGCCTTGTAGGTGCCGCGTTCGGCGAAGCGCGCCCCGATGGAGATGTCGGCGTGCTCCAGCCCGGCCAGGACGCGCTCGATATCGCGGGGGTCGTGCTGGCCGTCGGCGTCGACCTGGATCGCGCGGTCGTAGTCCAGGCGCTGGGCGTATTTGTACCCGGCGCGCATGGCCCCGCCGACCCCCATGTTGTAGGGCAGCTGGAGCACGTTGGCGCCGGCGGCACGGGCCACGCGGGCGGTGGCGTCGGTGGATCCGTCGTCGACGACGAGGAGGTCATGGCCGGGCATGGTGTCCTGCAGCTCGCGCAGGGTCGAGTCGATGACCTCTTCCTCATTCCACGCGGGCATGATGATGAGGCAGCTCGGCTGCTGCGGGGCCTCGGGAGTCTGTGCCATAGTGCCTCCAGTCTACCGGGCCGAACCCGATGGCACCGGCGCCTGCGCAGCGGGACCGGACGCGGCGCGGCGGGTACACGGGGTCAGCGGCATGCGGTGATCTCCAGCAGCTTGGCGTCTCCCGCGCGGTAGACGGTGCGGGCGACCCCGGCCTGCTCGAGACCCTCCAGGCCGCGGTACCGATCGGAGTGGTCCCCGTTGTTGACCTCCCGATCCCCGAAGTCCAGGACCCAGCGGGCGTCGGCCTCCTCCACCGCCCGGCACACGGCGGGGTCCTCGCGGGCTTCGCTCAGGGATTCGTCGATGGTCCGCTCGGCGGGGGTCGGCGTGTAGAGGGTGTGTTCGGCGGTGGTGCGCCGGTCGGCCAGGGCGTAGGCGAGGGCACCGCCGGTGAATGGGTTGACGACGACGACGTCCTCCGCGGGCACCCAGCGATCCATGGCCTCCAGCACGTCCAGCTCGTCCGCGGAGACCAGGGCCGCCCCGGGGCCAGGGTAGTAGGTCCAGTAGGAGTTGTCCATCATCTGGGTGAGGGGCCGGGCGAACTGCGTCAGGGCGGTGACCAGGATCAGGCTGACCGCACCCAGTCCGAGACCGACCCGCCCGGCGGCCCGGGGCGAGCGGCGCGCCAGCACCTGCAGGGGGCGCCAGCGGGCGAGGTCCTCCGCGATCATCTGCACCCCGAGCACGGCCAGCGGGATCGCGGCCAGGGGCAGCAGCGCGGCCAGGCGGTACGGATCGTTGTACCAGACCCCGGTCACCCACATGCGATCCTGGTCCCACTGCAGGTAGCGCACGGCCACGTAGTAGTAGATGAGCACGCCGTAGGTCAGGGGCAGCCACCGGTTGGTGCGTGCCCGGAAGGCGGCGACGACGCCGAGCACCGCCAAGATGCTCACGGTCCACTGGGCCCACACGAGGCTCAGCGGCGCGTTGAGCAGGGCCTCGCCGAAGGCCTGGCTGTCGCTGGTGGACGGGCCCCACGCGGCCGCGCTCTCCTGCGGGCGCACGACGCCCCACAGGTACCACACGAACCACAGCAGTCCCGCGATCAGCAGGACCTGCCCGAGCGCGGCCAGGGGACGGGTGGTTCCGGCGGCGGCGCGGCGGATCTGGCGCAGGGCGCGCAGCACGAGGATGGGAACGGCCATGACCAGCAGGGACATGACGGCGTTGGGGTGGGCCAGGGCGACGCCGAGGGCGGACGGCAGGCCCAGGAGCACGGCCTGGGCGGTGTCCAGTCGGCGGGCCTCCCCCAGGCGGAACAGCTCCAGGACGATTCCGAGGCCGGCCGGGATCAGGGCCAGGCCCAGGACGTTGGGGTAGAGCACCCCGAAGAAGATCAGCAGCAGGGGGAAGGCGCTGAATCCGGCCAGCAGGGGCGCGGAGCAGAGGACGGCGGGCAGCCCGAAGCGGCGCATGCTGCGCAGCAGGAAGAGCACGCTCAGCGGCCACACGAGGGCGCCGACCACGAGGATCATCGCGTTGGTGGCCGCGGGGATGGTGTCCCCTCCGGTCATGAACACGAGGGAGACGACGTCGTGCCAGGCCGCGGGGTAGAACGCGGGTGCCTCGTCCCCGGAGGTCATCGCGGTGAGGGTCATCGAGGAGGCGTCGCCGGTGTCCGCGATCCACCGCACGGCATTGAGGTGGAAGTTGTTGTCGAAGGTCTGGGAGAACCACTGGGGGCTGCCGACCGCATTGGTGAGCACCCGCAGCATGAGCCCGCCGGCCAGGACCAGGGCGACCCAGTATCGACCCTGTTCGCGGTCGAACCACCGGGACGCGGGCCGGCAGCTCCCGGCGGCAGCGGAGGCGGGGGTCTCGGCGGATCGGTCGGTGGGCCGGGGGGCGGGTCGATCGGCGAGGCCGCTGCGGGTCAGCAGCAGGTGCACGGCCCCCAGCACGAGGGCCAGGAGCAGTGCGCCCAGCAGGGGGATCCACAGCGCCCAGCGCAGACCGAGATGCGGTGCGACGATGGCGCTGACGGCGATCACGGCCACGGAGACGGCCGGGGACAGGGCCAGGGCGTCGAAGCCGCGCACCCGCACCGCCAGCGTCACGAGCAGCCCCGGGATCACCAGGATCGCGGCGCACAGGGCCAGGGAGGGGACGAGGCTCAGCCATGCCATGGGGTGCGGGCTCCGTTTCCGTGGGGTTCCTTCGGTGTGCCGACGGGTCTGCGCTGGGTGGGCGCGAGCCGCCACTCGGGCGTCGTCCGTCGACGACGGCAGCCCCGGCGCAGAACCGGAGGGCCGGCCCGTCGTCGGCGGCACGGGGCTGGGACGCGCCCGAACACGACCGGGGGCTGCCGGGGCGCGGGACCCGTCCAGTGTAGCCCGGCCCGTCGGGCCGCCGCCGTTCCCTCGGGCGGGTGAGGCCGGAGGCGGCATCGGAGGCTGCGCGACGGGCGGGAACAGCACCCCGGACAAGGGTTGGCCCCCCCGCTCGGGTCGACCTCAGTCGCCGGAGGGTTCCCGCCGCAGGGGCAGGTGCTCGATGCCGGCTTCCTGGAAGGAGGGCCCGACCGGCAGGAAGCCGTAGCGGGCGTACCAGTCGCGCAGGTGGGCCTGGGCGTGCATCGTGAGCACCCGGCCGGGGTGGTCCGCGATGACCGCGCGCAGCAGCGCCCCGGCCAGTCCGCGCCCGCGGTGGGAGGCGGCGGTGGCGACCCGGCCGATGACGACCTCCTTGGTCTCCGGATCCCCGGCGAGGGTGCGCAGGGTGGCGACGGGCCGCCCCGTCTGATCGGCGATCCAGTAGCTGACGGCCTCCGGTTCCAGGTCCCGGCCGTCCAGCTCAGGCTCCGAGGTGATGCCCTGGCCCATCACGAAGACCTCACAGCGCAGCTGCGCGAGACCGTAGGTCAGCCGGGGGTCCAGGGTGAGCCAGTTCCCGCGGTGCACGGTCGGGGTGGTCTGGGTCTGCGGAGGGGTCTGCGGCATACCGGCACTCTACCGGCCCGCGGCAGAGGGCGGAGACAGCGCGGGAGCGGGAAGGGGTTCCGGAGACGACGAAGGGGCGGGTCCTCCATCGGATCCGCCCCTTCGGGTGGTGTATCTCGGCGGCGACCTACTCTCCCACACACCTACCGGGTGCAGTACCATCGGCGCTCAGAGCCTTAACTACCGGGTTCGGAATGGGACCGGGTGTCTCCCTCTGGCTATAACCACCGAAAACCTCGAGCTCGACGCCGCGGCGTCGGCAAGTCTCGTCGTTCTCGACGCTTCCCAGTCTAGGCCGTCCCGGCCGGACGGGCAACCCCGACGCCGGGCGGTTCCTCCGCAGCCCTTCCAGGTGCCGCGTCGGTACCTGCAGGCGCGCCCCGCACATCCCGCGGGCACAAAAAAAGGGTGGGGATCCCCGACCGGGGACCCCCACCACATCAAAAAATGAATCTCGGCGGCGACCTACTCTCCCACACACCTACCGGGTGCAGTACCATCAGCGCTAAGAGCCTTAAC
>NZ_JANJES010000016.1:0-41947 GCF_044878465.1 Rothia sp. BD8
CGGACTTCGTGTTTATATCCTCACCCCAACCCGCCCCCGGTACCGGCCCCGCCCCCCCCCGCCGGGGCCCCGCCGCCCCCCCGGCCCGGCGGCGCACGTCGGCCGCCGCGCGGGCGGCGGGGCCGCGGTCGGCCGGACCGACGTCGGTCCGGCCGCGGGGTGCGGGTCAGTCCGGCAGCCCCGGGGTGCCGGGCACGTCCAGGCCCAGCAGGGCGTTCTCCACGACCTCGCTGAGCGCCGGGTGGATCCAGTACTGCCCCCGGGCCATCGTGTGCGCGTCCAGCCCGAAGCTCATCGCCTGCACCAGCGGCTGGATGAGGATCGAGGCCTCCGTGCCGATCAGGTGGGCCCCGAGCAGCTGACCGGTGTCCTTCCGGGCGATGAGCTTGACCAGCCCGGCCGAATCCTCCATGGCCCAGCCGTAGGCGACGTCGCCGTAGTCCTGGACCTTCACGGTGATCGCGAAGCCCTCCCGCTCCGCGAGCCTGCGGGCCTGCTCCTCGGTCAGCCCCACGGCGGCGATCTGCGGGTCGGAGAACACCGCGTGGGGCACGTAGCGCTGGTCGGTGGCCCGCAGGTCCTGCGGGTGGGTGAGGTTGTGGGCCACGGTGCGGGCCTGGGCGTTGGCCAGGTGCTTCAGCTGCACCGGGGAGCAGATGTCCCCCAGCGCCCACACCCCGGTCACGGGCCGCCCGTCGGCCAGCACCCGCTGCTGGGCGTCCACGGCCACGACCCCGTCGCGCACGTCCAGCCCGGCCTCCGCCGCCCCGATCCGGTCCGCGTTGGACCGTCGCCCGGTCGCCACCAGGACGACGTCCGCGCACACCGCCTCCCGCGAGCCCTCGCCGTCGAGAAGGTGCACCTGCAGGCCACCCTCCGGGCCCTGCTCGATCCGCTCGATCTCGGTCCCGGTGCGCAGGTCCCAGCGCCGGGCGGCCTCGCGGCGGAAGCGCTCGGCGATCTGCGCGTCGTGCTCGCGCAGCAGCCGCTCGGAGCGGTTGACCTGGATCACCCGCGAGCCCAGCCCCGTGAAGACGGTCGCGAACTCCGCGGCGATGAACCCGCCGCCGACGATCACCACGGTCTCCGGCAGCTCCTCCAGGCGCATGATCGTGTCCGAGGTGTGCACCCCGGGCAGATCGATGCCGGGGATCTGCGGGAGCACGGCCCGGGCGCCGGCGGCCAGGACCAGCTGCCGCCCGCGGATCCGGGTCCCGTCGTCCAGCACCAGGGTGTGCGGATCCTGCAGGCGGGCCTCCTGGGTGAACACCTCCACGAAGTCCTGGCCCTGCCGGTAGGACAGCCCACCCTCGGAGATCGGGTCGATCCGGCCGAAGATGCGGTCCCGCAGGCCCGGCCAGTCCGCCCCGGTGCGGCGCATGCGCACGCCGAGCCGCTCCAGGTCCAGCCCGTGCAGGGCAGTGGCCGCCGGGTAGGCGAACATCTTGGTGGGGATGCACCCGACGTTCAGGCAGGTGCCGCCGAAGATCCCGGAATCCACGATTGCGACCCGCCGGTCCCGCCAGGACTCGTCGATGATGGTGTTGCCGGATCCGGATCCCAGGATCACCAGATCGTACTCGCGGGTCTCGGACATGGTCCTCCTCGTGGTCGCGCCGGCCCCGCGCGGTCCGTCGGGGCCCTGGCCCGGGGCGCGCGGCCCCGTCCCTCGGCTCAACGTCCGGACCGTAGCCGCGCATTCCCGCCGGGAGGCGGGCGCGCAAGGATCAGGCGGGATCGATGACGATGACGAGGTCTCCCCCGTGCATCTGGGTGACCTCCCGGGCCAGGACCCGCTGCACGGTCCCGGCCACCGGCGCGGTGATGGAGGCCTCCATCTTCATGGCCTCGATCGTGGCGACCTGCTCGCCGGAGGCCACCTCCTGGCCCTCCTCCACGATCACGCTCACCGCCCCGGCGAAGGGGGCGGGCACGTGCCCGGGGCGGGAGGCGTCGGCCTTCTCCGCGGCCTGGAAGCTGGTCTCCACGGATTCGTCGCGCACGTCGATCGAGCGCTGCTGGCCGTTCAGCGTGCACATCACGGTCCGGTAGCCCTTCTCATCGGGCTCGGAGATCGCTTGCAGCGTGGCCAGCAGCCGCACCCCGCGGCCCAGGGAGATCACGTGCTCGCGGTGCTCGACCATGCCGTAGAGGAAGTCCCGGGTGTGCAGCACGGACAGGTCCCCGTACTCCTCCCTGGCCTTCGCGTACTCCGCGGCAGGGCCCGGGAACAGCAGCCGGTTCAAGGTGGCGCGGCGGGTCGGGGAGTCCCCGGTCAGACCCTCCCGGTCCTCCTCGGACAGTTGGGTGATCTTCGGCTTGGCGTGGCGCCCCTCCAGGGCCTTGGTGCGGAACGGCTCGGGCCAGCCGGCCGGCGGGGTGCCCAGCTCCCCGTTGAGGAAGCCGATCACGGAGTCGGGGATGTCGAACTTCTGCGGGTTCTGCTCGAACTCGGCCGGGTCCGCCTTCATGCCCACCAGCTGCAGGGCGAGGTCCCCCACGACCTTCGAGGAGGGGGTGACCTTCACGATGTGCCCCAGCATCCGGTCCGCGGCGGAGTACATGTCCTCGATCTCCTCGAAGTGCTCCGCCAGGCCCAGCGCGGTGGCCTGGGCGCGCAGGTTGGACAGCTGACCCCCCGGGATCTCGTGGCGGTAGACCCGCCCGGTCGGGGAGCTCAGTCCCATCTCGAAAGGCCGGTAGATCGCCCGCACGGCCTCCCAGTACGGCTCCAGGGAGCTGACCTGCTCCAGACCTAGCCCGGTGTCCCGCGGGGTGTCGGCCAGCGCGGCGACCAGCGAGGAGGCGGCCGGCTGGCTGGTGGTCCCGGCCAGGGAGGCGGCGGCGACGTCGACGGCGTCCACCCCGGCCTCGGCGGCGGCCAGCAGGGTGGCCAGCTGCCCGCCGGCGGTGTCGTGGGTGTGCAGGTGCACGGGCACATCGAAGCGCTCGCGCAGCGCCGCGACGAGGCGTCGGGCCGCCTCCGGGCGCAGCAGGCCGGCCATGTCCTTGATCGCCAGGATGTGCGCGCCGGCGTCGACGATCTGCTGGGCCAGATCCAGGTAGTACTCCAGGGTGTAGACCCGCTCCTGCGGGTCCAGCAGGTTGCCGGTGTAGCACATGGCCACCTCGGCCACCGCCGTGCCGGTCTCGCGCACCGCCCGGATCGCCGGGGCCATCTGGGAGACGTCGTTCAGGGCGTCGAAGATCCGGAAGATGTCCACCCCGGTCTCGGCGGCCTCCTTGACGAAGGCCTCCGTGACCTCCTCGGGGTACGGGGTGTAGCCCACCGTGTTGCGCCCGCGCAGCAGCATCTGGATCGGCAGGTTGGGCATGGCCGCCCGCAGGTGGGCCAGGCGCTCCCAGGGGTCCTCGGAGAGGAAGCGCAGGGCGACGTCGTAGGTGGCCCCGCCCCAGGCCTCCACCGAGAACAGCCCGGGCAGCACGTGGGCGTAGGCCGGGGCCGCGGCCAGCAGATCCCGGGTGCGGATCCGGGTGGCCAGCAGGGACTGGTGGGCGTCGCGGAACGTGGTGTCGGTGACCGCGAGAGCCTCGGACTCGCGCAGCGCCTTCGCGAAGCCCTCGGGGCCCTTCTCCAGCAGCACCTGGCGCCACCCGTCCGGGGGCGTGTGGTGCCCGCCGTCGAAGGGGTTGCGGTACGGCTCGGCGATCTTGTCCCCGGGGTAGCGGGGCAGCTTGTCCCGCGGGTCGATGCCCTCGATGCGGGGGCCGTGGGGGCGGTTGACCGTGACCTGGGCGAGGTAGCTCAGGGCCCGGGTGCCCCGGTCCGATGAGTGCTTCTTGGTCAGCAGCTCCGGGTGCTCGTCGATGAAGGGGGTGGAGACGTCCCCGGCCTGGAACACCGGATCCTCCAGCACCGCCTGGATGAAGGGGATGTTGGTGGCCACCCCGCGGATGCGGAACTCGGCCAGGGCCCGCTGGGCCCGCTGCACGGCGGTGCGGAAGTCCCGGCCGCGGCAGGTGACCTTGCACAGCATGGAGTCGAAGTGCGGGGAGATCTCCGCCCCGGCGTACACGGTGCCCCCGTCCAGGCGCACCCCGGCACCGCCGGCGGAGCGATAGGCGCTGATCTTCCCGACGTCGGGCCGGAAGCCGTTGGTGGGGTCCTCGGTGGTGATCCGGCACTGCAGGGCCGCACCCTTGACGCTCAGGGTCTCCTGGGAGATGCCCAGGTCCTCCAGGGTCTCCCCCGAGGCGATGCGCATCTGGGCCTGCACGAGGTCCACGTCCGTGACCTCCTCGGTCACGGTGTGCTCCACCTGGATGCGCGGGTTCATCTCGATGAACACGTGCTGCCCGGCCCGCTCCCCCGCGGTGTCCACGAGGAACTCCACGGTGCCGGCGTTGACGTAGCCCAGCTCCCGGGCGAACTTCACCGCATCCCGATGCAGGGCCTGGCGGATCCGCTCGTCCAGGTGCGGGGCCGGGGCGATCTCCACGACCTTCTGGTGCCGACGCTGCAGGGAGCAGTCGCGTTCGAACAGGTGCACGATGTGCCCCTGCGCGTCGGCGAGGATCTGCACCTCGATGTGCCGGGGCCGCAGCACCGCCTGCTCCAGGAAGACCGTCGGGTCCCCGAAGGCGGTCTCCGCCTCGCGCATCGCCGCCGCCAGCGCATCCGGCAGCTCCTCGGCGGTGTTGACCCGGCGCATGCCGCGACCGCCGCCGCCGGCCACGGCCTTGACGAAGATCGGGAAGCCGATCCGCCCGGCCTCGGCCAGCAGCTGCTCCGGGTCCGCGGAGGGCTCGGTGGAATCCAGCACGGGGATCCCGGCGCGCCGGGCGGCCTTCAGCGCCGCGACCTTGTTCCCGGCCAGGTCCAGGACCTCCGGGGGCGGGCCGATGAAGGTGATCCCGGCCTCGGCCGCGGCCTGGGCGAGCTTGGGGTTCTCGGACAGGAACCCGTAGCCGGGGTAGATCGCGTCCGCACCGGACTCACGGGCCACCCGGATGATCTCGTCCACATCCAGGTAGGCCCGGACGGGGTGGCCCTCCTCCCCGATCGGGTAGGCCTCATCGGCCTGCTGGCGGTGGATCGAGTTGCGGTCCTCGTATGGGAAGACGCCGACGGTCTTGGCGCCGAGCTCGTAGGCGGCGCGATAGGCGCGGATCGCGATCTCGCCGCGGTTGGCGATCAGGATCTTGGAGAACATCGGGGATTCCACCGTTTCCGTCCCGCATCGCGCCGCTTCCGACCGGAAGCGGGACGCGCGGGAGCTTGGTTGGCCGGACAGGAGGTGTCCCGAACAATATATGTCAGATCACACCCCGGGGAGGAATCCGCCGCACCCTCGGGACACGGCATCGGGCGCCCGGGCCGCTATGATGGGGCCGATTCCGAAAAAACCCGGCCCATCCCGCGCGAGGTGTGTGTGTCCCAGATCGTCAGCGTCAGCTCCCTGAAGGGCGGGGTCGGCAAGACCTCCGTGGCCCTGGGCCTGGCCTCCGCGGCCCTGCACCGCGGGGTGGACACGCTCGTGGTGGATCTGGATCCGCACGGGGACGCCAGCACGGGGCTCGGACTGTCCGCGACCCACGCGCACGGGACCGACGTCGCGCAGGTCCTGGCAGCCCCGGGCCGACGCCGGGCCGTGGCCCGCGCCGCGACCCCGGCCGGGTGGCTGCGCCGCAGCGACGCCGCGTCCGGGACCCGGCTGGATGTGCTGGCCGGATCCGCCCGCTCGGCCGCCTACGAGCACCTGCGCCCGAACCGGCGGCAGCTGGGCCGCCTGCGCGAGGCCCTGGCCGGGGCCTCCGGCTACGAGCTGGTGCTCATCGACTGCCCGCCCGCGCTGAACACCCTGACGATGATCGCCTGGGCCGCCAGCGACAAGGTGCTCTCCGTGGCCGAGCCCTCCCTGTTCTCGGTGGCCGGCACCGAGCGCACCATGCGCGCGATCGCCCGCTTCGAGTCGGAGAGCTCCCTGAAGGTGCGCGCGGCCAGCGTCGTGGTCAACAAGGTGCAGGAGGACTGGCCCGAGCATCGCTACCGCATCGAGGAGATGGAGGGGATGTTCGGGCGCCTGCTGGTCTCCCCCGCGATCCCGCAGTCTCCGGTGTGGCAGCAGATCCAGGGCTCGGCGCACCCCGTGCACGCCTGGGGCGGGGCGGAGGCCAGGGCCCTGGCCGAGGCCTACGACGCGATCCTCGCCGGACTGCTGCGGGGCTGATCCCGCAGCCACCCCACCGACGGCGGCGGGCTGACAACCGGCCGGCCGAGAGCTCGGCGTCGCCGCGGACGAGTCCGGCTCAGCCCGCCAGGTTTCGCCGCGCGCGCCGGGCGGAGAGCTCGTCGGGCGCGGACGGGGCCGGCTGCTGCTGCGCGGAGTGCTCCGCTGCGCGCAGATCCTCCCCGGGCATGCTGGAGAGGTTGGTCTCCAGCTCCCGCCAGACCCGGCCCACGGCGATGCCGAACACGCCCTGCCCCGCCTGGACCAGATCGATCACCTCATCCGGGGAGGTGCACTCGTAGACGCTGGCCCCGTCGGACATCAGGGTGATCTGGGCGAGGTCCTCGACCCCGCGCGAGCGCAGGTGCTGCACGGAGGAGCGGATCTGCTGCAGCGAGACGCCGGTGTCCAGCAGGCGCTTGACGATCTTCAGCACCAGGACGTCCCGGAAGGCGTACAGCCGCTGGGTTCCGGAGCCCTTGGCCCCGCGCACGGTGGGCTCCACGAGGTGGGTGCGCGCCCAGTAGTCCAGCTGTCGGTAGGTGATGCCCGCGGCCTTGCACGCCACGGGGCCGCGGTAGCCGATGCTCTCGTCCAGGGCCACGAGGTCCTCGTCGAACAGCAGCCCCTGGCGGCCGGTGGGCGGGGCGACCGTCTCCATCCCGGGCAGCTGCTGCTCCTGGTAGGAGGGCGCGGGGGCCGCGTGCAGGGACGCCGGAGGGTTCCGGTGGGGGTCCTGCTGGGATCCGTCTCGACTCACCCTGGTCGTCTCCTCGGTCGGCGCTGGCGCGCGGTGGTGCAAGAGCACGTCCGGGGCGGGCGCTCCCGCCCCGGCCGGTGAGCCCGGCGCGCCGTCGGGGACGGGATCCGGATCCACTCCCTCGACGTTAGAGGCAACCCGGGGTCCGGTCAAAGACATCGGCCCACCGGGCCCCGCGTGTCCGCCGGGGCGGGCTCACCAGGTGCGCTGGACCCGGTCGGCCACCAGCTCGGCGTGCAGCTGCGTGCACAGCCCGGACAGCTCCCGGGCGGTGGCCGCGGCCCGCTCCCGGGACTGCTCGTCGCGGCGCCCGGCCAGCGGGGCCACGGCCTGCTCCACCAGCCCCACCTCCCGGTCGGCCGCCGCCCGGAAGAAGCGCAGATGTCGGGGCTGCAGGCCGTGGGAGGTCAGGCGCACGCACAGGGTCGCCGTCTGGGCGGCGTGCTCGTCGAAGGTGCCCTCCGGCCCCTCGCTGATCAGCCCGTAGGAGATCAGCTCCCGCAGCAGCGGCAGCGGGGCCGAGGTGTGCTTGGACAGCTCGCGCATGGACCAGGTGCGCGCCCCGGCCGTCCGCGCCGTCGGCGTGGCCACCTCCGGGGCCGGGCCGGGGCCCTCGGCCTCGGGCAGGGCGAAGTCCCCGCCGTCGCGCTCCACCGCGTCCACCTGTTCCTTGATGACCTTGAGGGGAAGATAGCGGTCACGCTGGAGCGTGAGGATGTAGCGCAGACGCACGATGTCCTGCGCGGAGTATTTGCGGTAGCCGGTGGCGGTGCGCTGGGGGAAGATCAGGCCGCGGTCCTCCAGGAAGCGCACCTTGGAGGCGCTCAGTCCCGGGAACTCGGCGTCCAGGTGGCTGAGCACCTGGCCGATGGTCTTATCCGTCACCTGCTCCGGTGCGGTGGCGTCCTCGGCGGCGTCCATGGGTGGGCTCGCCCGCCTCAGCGGCTGCGCCCGACGCAGAACACGAAGACGAACTTGCCGATGCGCACCTCGTCCCCGTCCTGCAGGCTCACGTGATCCACGCGGTCCCCGTTGACGTAGGTGCCGTTCAGGGAGCCGGCGTCGGTGATCTCGAAGGCCCCGGCGTTGAAGGAGAAGCTGGCGTGGCGCCGGGAGACCGTGACGTCGTCCAGGAAGATGTCCGCGTCCGGGTGGCGCCCGGCGACGATGCCGTGATCCGGCTTCGCGGCGTCCGCATCCAGCAGGAAGCGGGCGCTGCCGTGCGGGCCGGACTGGGCGATCAGCAGCGCCGAATCGGCGGGCAGGGCCGCGACGGCGGCGGCCTCCTCGTCGGCCAGGCGGCGGCGCACGGGGCGCTCCTGCGACGGGTTGACCCGGATGACGGTGGTCTCCGGTGATGCTTGCTCGTGCTCTGACATGTCTTCCCCTCGGGTCATGAGCGGCGGTCGGTTCCGGCCGGCACGGTCCCGGTCTCCCGGATCCGTGGTGCGGCCGCGGCGGGTCCCACCCCGGCGCCGACCGATCGGGGGCGCGGGGGAAGATCCCGGATCCCCAGTCTAGCGGGCCGATGCGGCGCGGGCGCGGGCTTCAGCCCTCGGCCCCGGTCTGTGCCGGCCCGGTCCGCGCCGCGTCGGTCAGGACAGCTGGTCGCGATAGGCCTGCGCATCCAGCAGACCGGCCAGGTCCGCGGGATCATCCGGGCGCAGCCGGATCAGCCAGCCCGCGTCGTAGGGGTCCTCGTTGACGGCCCCGGGGTTGTCCCCCAGCGCCTCGTTGACGGCCACGATCTCCCCGGCCACCGGCAGGTACAGGTCCGAGACGGACTTGGTGGACTCGACCTCGCCGAAGGAGTCCCCGGCGGCGAAGGAGTCCCCGACCTCCGGCAGGTCCACGTAGACGACGTCGCCCAGCGCGTCCTGGGCGTGGTCGGTGATCCCCACGGTGACGACGCCGTCGGCATCGGCCGCGGAGATCCATTCGTGCTCGGCGGTGTAGGAGAACTCGGTGGGGACGGCGCTCATCGGCGATGGCCTCTTCTCATGCGTGGGTGTGGGGGATCGCTGCGCGCCCGCCCGCAGGATCCCGAGGGAACTCGCTGCGGGCGGACGCGCTCGAATTGCACAGGACACATTACCCTGCCGCGCCGGTCACAGCCCGGAGGGCGCGTACCCGACCGGGCCTAGATGACGCCCTCGGAGAACCGGTCCGGGTTGCCGAAGCGGTGGGCGGTGATGGACACGGCCTGCTCCCGCAGGAACGGCAGCATCTCGACCCACCCGGCCTCGGTGACCGGGCCGTGGTAGATCCCCAGATCCGGGCGCCCCTCCAGGGCCTCGTACACGGAGGCGTGATCCGCGCCGATCAGCCGGATGCGCATGCCCTCGAAGCGGGTTCCGGCCAGCTCCCGGGGGCCTCGCCGGCGGATGCCGCGCAGGGCGTCGCGCCAGGCGTCGTCGGACTCCTCGACGATGCGCACCCCGGCCTGCTCCAGGGCCCCGGCCACCGAGACGGGGACGGGCCGGGCCGTGGAGAAGGTGATCGGCGCGCCCGCGGCCAGGCCCGCGGCCAGGACCCGCAGGGTGTGCGCGAGGTCCGCGTCCGCATCCGCGCGCACGTGCACCGGCTGGGGGACGTAGCGCAGGATGTTGCGCTCCACGCCCAGCTGGGACGGGTCGTGGCCCAGGCCGAACTCCGCCGCCCAGGCGGCCGCATCCGAGCTGGTCGCGCGGGTCAGGAACTCCCGCTGGACGGCACTCAGGGCGTGGGGTTCGCGCACGCGGCGCAGCAGCTCCTTGACCGGCTCCGCGCTGGGGGTGGCGATCGCGGTGGACGGACGCGAGGTCCACTCCCCCAGGGCCATCAGGTAGCTGGGCCCGCCGGCCTTGGTGCCGGTGCCCACGGAGGACTTCTTCCAGCCGCCGAAGGACTGGCGCCGCACGATCGCCCCGGTGATGCCGCGGTTGACGTAGACGTTGCCGGCCTGGACCCGGTCCAGCCACAGGGCCAGCTCCTCCGAGTTCAGTGAGTGCAGCCCCGCGGTCAGCCCATATTCGGGGGCGTTCTGCAGCTCGATGGCCTCCTCCAGGGTCTCGGCCGTCATGACCCCGAGGATCGGCCCGAAGTACTCGGTGAGGTGGTACTCGCTGCCCGGGCGCACCCCGGCGCGCACCCCGGGGGACCACAGCTTCCCGGTCTCATCCAGCTGCCGCGGCTCGATGACCCAGTGCTCCCCCTCCCCCAGCTGCGTCAGTCCGCGCAGCAGCTTGCCTTCGGGGGCGGCGATGACGGGACCCATCTGCGCGGTGATGTCCTCGGGGTGGGCCACGTGCAGGGAGCGCACGGCGTCCACGAGCTGGTTGCGGAAGCGCCGGGAGGTCGCTGCCGTGCCGACGAGGATCACGGTGGAAGCCGCGGAGCACTTCTGCCCGGCGTGGCCGAAGGCCGACTGCACGACGTCCTTGACCGCCAGGTCCAGGTCCGCGTGCGGGGTGACGATGATGGAGTTCTTCCCGGAGGTCTCCCCGAACAGCTGCAGGTCCGGGCGGAAGGAGCGGAACAGCTCCGCGGTCTCGTAGGCGCCGGTGAGGATCACCCGGTCGATCTCCGGGGCGCTGACCAGCTGGCGCCCGTGGGCCTTCTCGTCCACCTGGACCAGCTGCAGCGCCTCCCGCGGGACCCCGGCCTCCCACAGGGCCTCGGCGATCACGGCGCCGCAGCGCTGGGCCTCGGCGGCCGGCTTGAAGATCACCGCGGAGCCGGCGGCCAGGGCGGCCAGCGCGGATCCGGTGGGGATCGCGACGGGGAAGTTCCACGGCGGGGTCACCAGCGTGACGTCCACGGGGTGGAACTGCGCGCCGTCGACCCGCTCCAGCTCCTCGGCCAGCTGGGCGTAGTAGTTGGCGAAGTCGATGGCCTCGGAGACCTCCGGGTCGCCCTGATCCAGCAGCTTCCCGGCCTCGCTGGCCATGACCTCCAGCAGCTCGGCCCGCTTCAGCCCCAGCACGACGCCGACCCGGCGCAGGATCGCGGCCCGCTCGGCCGCCGGGCGCTCGCCCCAGGCCCGACCCGCCCTCTGGGCGGTGGCCAGGGCCTCCCGGACCTGCTCCTCGTCCGTCAGGAAGGATTCCTCGATCAGCTCCTGCCCGAGGCTCGATCCCGGCACCCGCTCCAGGATCCGCCGGCCCCACTCCCGGTTGGCGGCCAGAGAGGTGTCGGTGTCCGGGCAGTTGGCGAAGCCGTCCTCGGGGCGGAACACGCTCTGCTCGGTCTCCGCGGCGCGATCCTGGGTGCGGTTGGGGGCGGGGACCTCGTCGGTGACCGCGGCCAGGGCCCGCTGGAAGCGGACCTTCTCCCGGTCGAACAGGAACCGGCTGTCGGCCAGGTCGAAGACCGCGGACATGAAGTTCTCGCTCGAGGCGTTCTCCTCCAGCCGACGCACCAGATAGGAGATGGCGACGTCGAACTCCTCGGGCCGCACCACGGGGGTGTACAGCAGCAGCGCGCCGACGTCGCGGCGGACCACCTCGGCCTGCTGGGCGGCCATGCCGATGAGCATCTCGAACTCGACGTCCTCCTGCACCCCGCGCTGCTGACTGAGCAGGTGGGCGAAGGCGATGTCGAACAGGTTGTGCCCGGCGATGCCCAGGCGGATGCTGCGGGTGCGCTCGGGGCGCAGCGCCCAGTCCAGGACCCGCTTGTAGTTGGCATCCGTGGCCTCCTTGGAGTCCCAGGTGGTCAGGGGCCACTGGTGCACGGCGGCCTCGACCAGCTCCATGGACAGGTTGGCGCCCTTGACCAGGCGCACCTTGATCCGGGAGCCGCCGGTCTCCACGCGCCGGGTGGCCCACTCCTGCAGCCGCTGCATCGCCGCCAGGGTGTCCGGCAGGTAGGCCTGCAGCACGATGCCGGCCTCCAGGCCCCGCAGCTGCGGCTGATCCAGGATGCGGGTGAACACCGCGATGGTCAGGTCCAGGTCCTTGTACTCCTCCATGTCCAGGTTGATGAACTTGGGGGTCGGGGCGGAGGCGGCGTACTCGTACAGCGGGGTCAGGCGGCGCACCGCGGTGTCCACGACCTCGTCGAAGGACCACGGGGCGTGCGGGCCGGAGACGGCGGAGACCTTGACGGAGACGTAGTCGACGTCGTCGCGGCGCAGCAGCCGCTCGGTCTCGCGCAGGCGCCGCTCGGCCTCGGCATCGCCCAGCACGGCCTCTCCGAGCAGGTTGATGTTGAGCTTGTTGCCTCCGGCGGTCAGGTGCTCGATGGCGGGGCCGAGCTTCTCGTCCCGGGCGTCCACGATCAGGTGCCCGACCATCTCGCGCAGGGCCCGCCGGGCCAGCGGGATGGTCGGCCAGGAGGCCTTGGGCGCCACCAGCCCGCCGGCGCGCACGGCGGCGCGCAGGTGCCAGGGCAGGAACTTCGGGACGATCGGGGCCAGGCGCCCGAGGTTGTGCCCGGCCGCGGCGTCGTCCTCCGGGCGGATCACGCCGTCGACGAAGCCGACGGTGAACTCCAGGCCGTGCGGGTCCTTCAGGACCCCGGCCAGCTGCTCGGCGGCCTTGTCCTCAGGGATCTCGGCGGAGGCCTCGACCCAGCGGGAGACCAGCTCACCGGCCTGCTCGGCCAGGCGCTGGAGCTCGGGGGCGTCGAAGGGGTGGGTGGTCATGGGGACTCCTCCTCGAGATCTCGCCGGGGCGATCCGGCGGGGCACGGTGCCCAGCGCGCGGTCCGCCGGGTGCTGGGATCCAGTATGGTCGAGAACACGATGAAGCAGAAATGACACTTTCTGACAGTTCATCTGAAGATCTTCTGAAAGGTTCCGATGCTGGACGTCAAGAGGCTGCGGGTGCTGCAGGAGCTGTCCCGACGCGAGACGGTGACCGAGACCGCCCGGGCCCTGGGCTACACCCCTTCGGCGGTCTCCCAGCAGCTGTCCGCCCTGGCCCGGGAGTGCGGGGTCCCCCTCGTGCAGCGGCAGGGCCGCGCCCTCGTGCTGACCCCGCAGGCCAGGACCCTGATCGAGCACACGGAGCGGATCCTGCACGAGATGGACCTGGCCGTCACCGCGCTGCAGAGCACCCAGGACGAGCCCGCCGGGCGGGTGCGCCTGGCCATCTTCCAGACCGCCGCCTCCGCCCTGCTGCCCCGCGCCCTGGACCTGCTGGCCCGGCGGCATCTGCTGGTGCGGGTCCAGGTGGTCCAGCGCGAGCCCGAGGCGGCCCTGGCCCAGACCCAGCTGCGAGAGGTGGACCTGGTGGTGGCCGAGCAGTACCCGCACCACGCGGTGGCCCAGTTCCCGGAGGTCGACTCCCGGCAGCTGCTGCGCGACCCCGTGCGTCTGGCGGTGCCGGGCGACGCCGACATCGCCTCCCCGGCCCAGGCGGCCCACCTGCCGTGGGCCATGGAGCCGGCGGGCAACGCCAGCCGCGACTGGGCCCTGCACGTGTGCCGCTCGGCGGGCTTCGAGCCGGAGGTGCGCTTCGAGTTCGACGACGTGCGGGCCCACGCGGATCTGGTGGCCGCCGGGCACGCGGTGTCCCTGCTGCCGTGGCTGGCCTGCGTGAACGCCCCGGCGGGCATCCGGTGGGTGCCGCTGCCCGGGGACCCCCACCGGGAGGTGTTCACCTCCGCGCGCCGGGACATGGCCCCGCGCCCGGCCATCGAGGCGGTGCGCTCCTGCCTGCACGACGCCGCGCAGGCCCTGCCCCTGCCCGGGTGAGGCCCTGCGGGGCCGACCATGCGCTCGCACGGTCATCTCCCGGAGGCCTCCGAGGCGCTGCTGACCTTCGTCATCACCCTGCTGGGCTCCCTGCTGGCCGTCTTCACCGCGGGCGTCATCTCGACCACCGCCGTGACCGGGCGGCTGCCGGATGCTGCCGCGCTCAGGCGCCAGGCCGCGGTCTCCTTCGGGGCGATCGATGCGGTCTCGCTGCCCATCATCTTCCTGGGACTGGGCTGGCTGGGCGTGTGGGACGTCGCTGCGGCCCTGACCGGCAGCATGATCGCCCTCATCGCGGGACTGGCCGTGGTCGCCCGCCTGGCGGTGCGCACCACGCGGCTGCCGCGCTGGCAGCGTCTGCTCCTGCTCGGGGCCGAGTCGGTGCTGGGCCTGGCCCTGATCGGCCTGGAGATGCTGGCTCACGGCTGAGACCCTCCGCACTGTGCGGTTCCGGCCTCGGGCTCCGGTCATCGGCCGGAGGACGACGGCCGGCGATGACCGGGCATCGGGGATAATCGCAGCCATGCTCGTGCACTTCCGCGTCACCGCCCCCGCCGACCTCGCCCGCGACATCCTCCGCCGCTGGCTGGACGATCCGCGCCTGATCGACGTCGTGCACCTGCCCGGGGCGGTGCGCCCCTCGGGGGATCTGCTGGAGGCCGACGTCGCCCGCGAGGCGGCCAGCGACATCCTCGAGCAGCTGGACCGGGCCGGGGTGCGCGAGCGCGGCGGCGTCGCGATCAGCCAGCCGCTGGGCACCCCGTCGACCGCCGCCGAGGACGCCGAGCGGGCCGCCCGCGGGGATCCGGATGATGCCGTGATCTGGTCCCTGGTCGAGGACGAGGCGCAGGCCGCCAGCCGGGCCACCCCCAGCTACCTGGTGTTCCTGCTCATCGCGGTCGCCCTGGCGGGGATCGCCGTGCTCACCGACTCCGCGGTGCTCGTGGTCGGGGCGATGGTCGTGGGCCCGGACTTCTCCGTCGTGGCCGCGGCGTGCACCGGGGCGGTGCTGGGCCGGTGGCGGCTGGCCGGGCGGGCCCTGTGGCTGCTGGTCTGGAGCTTCGCCCTGGTCACGGCGGTGGTGGCGGTGGCGGCCTTCGCCGCCCTGCACGCGGGGGCCTTCACCCCCGAGGAGGTCACCCGCGCCCGACCCCAGACGGGTTTCATCTGGCGCCCGGACATCTGGTCCTTCGTCGTGGCTCTGCTGGCCGGCGCCGCCGGGGTGTGGGCCCAGACCACGGACAAGACCAGCGCGATGGTGGGGGTCTTCATCTCGGTGACCACGGTGCCCGCCGCGGGCAACCTCGCCCTCGGGGTGGCCATCGGCTCGGCGGCGGAGATCGCCGGCTCGGCCTCCCAGCTGGGTCTGAACGTGCTGGGCCTGCTGGTGGCCGGCGTCACGACCCTGCTGCTGCAGCGGATCGCCTGGCGCCACCTGGACGCCGACCGGCGCGCGCGCCTGGACCGGCTGCTGCGCCCGGCCCCCGCGCACGCGCACCCCTGGCAGCGGCGCTGAGCCGGGCGCCCGGAGGATCGGGCGTCACCCGCGGGCGGGGGCGGCCCGCTCCAGCAGGAGGCGGGCCGTGGCCTCGTCGATCACCAGGTCCGTGATGGCCCCGGCCCGCAGCGCCCCCAGCAGGGCGGGGACCCGGTGCGCCCCGGAGGCCACGCACAGCCGCCGTGGGATCCGGGCCAGCTGCTCCGGGGTCGGACCGGTGGCCCGGCGGTTCAGCTCGACGTCTGCCCAGGTGCCGTTCTCGCGCAGCAGCACCGTGCACACGTCGCCGACCACCCGGTCCCGGGCGATCGCGGCGTAGTCGCGCTCCTCGAGGTACCCGGAGCTGTACACGTGGGAGGGCACGGCCCCGTGCAGCGCTCCCACGCCGAACACGGCCACGCGGGCGCCGCGCTGGACCTCCAAGACGCCGCGGATGCTGCGTTCGCGCCACATGGCCTGCTTGGTCTCGGGGTAGTCGAAGAACGCCGGGACCGGGAAGTGCACGACGCGGGAGCCGTAGGCCTCGGCCACCGCATCCAGGATGGCCCCGGTGTAGGGGATGCCCGTGCGGCTGGCGTTGCCGGCCCCGTTGAGCTGGACGACGACGGAGTCGGGCATGTGCCGGTGGGACAGGTGCCGGGCGAACTCGGTGATGGTCGAGCCCCAGGCCAGGCCCAGCACGGTGCCGGGCTCCAGCAGCCCGTCCAGGTGCTCGGCGGCGACCCGGCAGACCTGCTCCAGGCGCACCAGCTCGGAGACCCCCGCCGCGACCGGCACGACGTCGGCGGTGACCCCGAAGCCACGCTGGATCTGATCGGCCAGCGCCGTGCGGCCCGTCGAGCGCGGGGCGATCTCGATGCGCACCAGGCCCGTGGCCCGGGCGTGCTTGAGCAGGCGGGAGACCGTGGCCCGGGAGATGCCCAGGTCGTGGGCGATGGAGTCCATGGTCCGCTCCTGGCGGTAGTAGCTCGAGGCCACCTCCCACGCCAGATCATCACGTTCTTTCACCGAGCACCCTCCGCACCTGCACATTCTTCCACCGGTGCTGACCATCCTTTCATGACGCGGTAGAACTGGTGGGCAGTGATACGAACCACGTCCGCGACGCAAGGAGCACCCGTGAATACCCCCGCAACCCACCTGACCGCTGAGACCCGCGCCGAGGCGCTGGCGGCGATGTCCGACGAGGAGGGCGTGGACGTCCTCGTGATCGGCGGCGGCGTGACCGGCGCCGGCATCGCCCTGGACGCCGCGACCCGCGGGCTGCGCACCGCCGTCGTGGACGCCGGGGACTGGGCCTCCGGCACCTCCGCCTGGTCCTCCAAGCTCGTGCACGGCGGGCTGCGCTATCTGCTGAACCTGGACTTCAAGCTCGTCGCCGAGGCGCTGAAGGAGCGCGGACTGCTGCTGACGTCGCTGGCCCCGCACCTGGTCAAGGCCCAGCCCTTCCTGTGGCCCCTGAAGATGCCGGTCATCGAGCGCTCCTACTCGGCGATCGGCATCGGCATGTACGACGCGATGGCCATCGCCGGTGCCCGCGGGAAGAAGACCGTACCCACCCAGAAGCACTACTCCAAGAAGGGCGCGCTGCGGCTGTTCCCTGACATCAAGTCCTCCGAGCTGACCGGAGCCATCCGCTTCTACGATGCCCGCGTGGACGACGCCCGCCTGGTCATCGACCTGATCCGCACCGCCGCCGGCTACGGCGCCCTGGCGGCCTCCCGCACCCAGGTCACCCGCATCATCAAGTCCGCCACCGGGCGGGTCGAGGGCGCGGTGGTCACGGACCTGGAGACCGGGCGGGAGCACACCGTGCGCGCGAAGCACGTCATCAACGCCACCGGCGTGTGGACCGAGGAGACCGAGAAGCTGGCCGCTCCGGACTCCGGGCTGCAGGTGCTGGCCTCCAAGGGCGTGCACATCGTCGTGCCCCGCGAGCGCATCAACGCCGAGGCCGGGATCTTCCTGCGCACCGAGAAGTCGGTGCTGTTCATCATCCCCTGGCAGCGGTACTGGGTCATCGGCACCACCGACACCCCCTACGACCAGGACGTCGCCCGCCCCGTGGCCACCTCCCAGGACATCGACTACATCCTGGAGCACGCCAACGCGATCCTGGACAAGCCGCTGACGCGTGAGGACATCGTCTCCACCTACGCCGGGCTGCGCCCGCTGCTGCAGCCGGGCACCAAGGGCGATGACACCCAGTCCACCAAGGTCTCCCGCGAGCACACCGTCACCGAGGTCGCACCGGGCATGTCCGCGATCGCCGGCGGGAAGCTGACCACCTACCGCGTCATGGCCCGCGACGCCGTGGACTTCGCCCTCGGTTCGGCGGCGAAGATCCGTCCCTCCATCACAGAGCACACCCCGCTGGTCGGGGCCCACGGCTACGAGGCGGCTCGGGCCCGCGCCGGGCGGATCGCCGAGGAGCAGGGCTGGACCGCCGCCCGGGTGGACTCCCTGCTGGACCGCTACGGCGCCGAGATCGACGACGTGCTGGACCTGATCCGGGAGGACTCCTCCTGGGGCCGGCCCCTGGAGCACGCCCCGATGTTCCTGCGGGCCGAGGCCCTGCTGGCCGTGCGCCACGAGGGCGCCCTGCATCTGGAGGACGTCCTGATGCGCCGGGTGCGCCTGGACATCGAGCAGCGCGACCGCGGTCTGGCCGCCGCCGACGAGATCCTCGAGATCATGGCGGCCGAGCTGGGCTGGGACGAGCAGCGGATCGCGAAGGAGAAGGACTCCTATGCCACCCGCGTGCGCGACATCGAGCGCGCCGAGGAGCTGGATGACGATGCCGGGGCCTCCGGGATCATCACCGCGGATCCGGAGATCGTGCCCCGCAGGACCTTCGGCTCCGGGAAGTAGCCTCCCCCCCCGACTTCACCTGAAGACGCCGAGCCGAAACCCCGCCCGCTGCGCCCGGGCCCCGAGCGCAGCGGGCGGGGGCGCGGCCGGATCCTTTCGAGACAAGGCACGATGACGTGCCGGAAAGCAGCGCCATGTTCGCTTCCGTCCTGTCCGCGGTCTCCGCGGGCCCCCTCCTGACCGCCGGCGGGCTGGTCACCGACGCCGGGGTGCCGACCGGCTGGGGCATGTTCGCCTCCGAATTCCTCGGCACGCTGATCCTGATCGTCCTGGGCTGCGGCGTCGTCGCCGGGCAGGTGCTGCCGCGCACCAAGAACCACGGCGGCGGCTGGCTCATGGTGGCCTTCGGCTGGGGCCTGGCCGTGTACGCCGGCGTCTACGCCGCGTACCTGACCGGCGGGCACCTGAACCCGGCGGTGACCATCGGCCTGGCCCTGCGCGACGGGCAGCTGACCGACGGGGTGCCGGCCACCGCGGCCAACATGCTCTACTACATCGCCGGGCAGATGGTCGGGGCGATCATCGGCGCGATCATCGTGTACCTGACCCACAAGAAGCACTTCGATGAGGAGGCTCCGGCCGCGGACAAGCTCGGGGTGTTCTCCACCGGACCCGAGATCCGCTCCTACGGCTGGAACCTGCTCACCGAGATCGTGGCGACCTTCGTGCTGGTGGCCTTCGTCATCGTCGCCGGGAAGACCCCCACCGAGGTCGGTCCGCTGGCCGTGGCCCTGGTGGTCGTGGCGATCGGGGTGTCCCTGGGTGGGCCCACCGGCTACGCGATCAACCCGGCCCGGGATCTGGGCCCGCGCATCGCCCACGCGATCCTGCCCATCAAGGGCAAGGGCACCTCGGACTGGGCCTACTCCTGGATCCCCGTGGTGGGCCCGATCGTCGGCGGCGTGCTGGCAGCGCTGATCGTGCCCCTGTTCGTCAGTCTGTGACCGACTCCCTCCCCTGAAGCAACCGCCGCGACCGTCCCCACGGCGGCCGCGACCCCCCCACCCCGCGGTGACCGGAGGGCCCCCTCCGCCGCCGCCGATCTGGAAAGGCACCGACGCCATGACCGAGAAGAAGAACGAGCACCTGTACTCCGAGACCAACGACGAGGAGAAGCGCTACGTCCTGGCCATCGACCAGGGCACCACCAGCTCCCGGGCGATCCTGTTCGACCGGAAGGGAGAGATCGTCTCCGTCGGACAGCTGGAGCACGAGCAGATCTTCCCGAAGGCCGGGTGGGTCGAGCACGACCCGCAGGAGATCTGGCGCAACATCCGCCGCGCCGTCGGCGACTGCCTGTCCGAGGCCGAGGTCAACCACCACGACATCGCCGCCGTGGGCATCACCAACCAGCGCGAGACGACCGTGGTGTGGGATAAGAACACCGGGGAGCCGGTGTACAACGCGATCGTCTGGCAGGACACCCGCACCCAGCGGATCTGCGAGGAGCTGGCCGGTCAGGACGGGCCGGGCAAGTACCGGGACCGCGTCGGGCTGGACTTCGCGACCTACTTCGCCGGACCCAAGATCAAGTGGATCCTGGACAACGTCGACGGCGCGCGCGAGAAGGCCGAGAACGGGGACCTGCTGTTCGGCACCACCGACACCTGGGTGCTGTGGAACCTCACCGGCGGCACCGACGGCGGCGTGCACGTCACGGATGTGACCAACGCCTCCAGGACCATGCTCATGAACTTCCGCACCCTGGAGTGGGAGGAGGACATCGCCGAGGACTTCGGGATCCCGATGTCGATGCTGCCGGAGATCCGCTCCTCCGCCGAGGTCTACGGGCGCGGACGCAAGGCCCGCGGCCTGCTGCGAGGGGTGCCGATCGCCGGGATCCTCGGGGATCAGCAGGCCGCGACCTTCGGGCAGGCCTGCTTCGAGAAGGGCATGTCCAAGAACACCTACGGCACCGGCAACTTCATGCTGATGAACACCGGCGAGGAGCCGGTGATCTCCGAGAACGGCCTGCTGACCACTCTGGCGTACAAGATCGGGGATCAGAAGCCGGTCTACGCTCTGGAGGGCTCGATCGCCGTGTCCGGTTCCCTGATCCAGTGGCTGCGGGACAACCTGGAGCTGATCGGCAGCGCCGCGGAGACCGAGGAGCTGGCCACCTCCGTGGAGGATTCCGGTGGGACCTACTTCGTCCCGGCCTTCTCCGGGCTGTTCGCCCCGCACTGGCGCTCCGACGCCCGCGGCGTGCTGGTGGGGATGACCCGCTACGTCAAGAAGGCCCACATCGCCCGCGCCGCCCTGGAGGCCACGGCCTTCCAGACCCGCGAGGTGCTGGACGCGATGAACGCGGACTCCGGCGTGGAGCTGACCGAGCTGCGCGTGGACGGCGGGATGACCGCCAACGAGTTCCTCATGCAGTTCCAGGCGGACCTGCTGCGCGTTCCGGTGATCCGCCCGAAGGTCACCGAGACCACGGCCCTGGGTGCTGCGTACGCGGCCGGGATCGCCGTCGGCTTCTGGGAGGGCGAGCAGGACGTCACGGACAACTGGCAGGAGGATAAGCGCTGGGAGCCGGAGATGTCCGAGGAGGAGGTCGAGCGCCAGTACCGGCTGTGGAAGAAGGCCGTGCAGCGCACCCTGGACTGGGTGGACGAGGACGTCGAGCAGCACTGACCTCGCCCCGCGCGCCCCGCGCCCGCGGGGCGAGGAGGTGAGGTGAGGGGCCGGGCGCACCGCGAGGTGCCCCGCCCCCTCGCGCATGCCCGGGCCGGGGCCGGATCCTGTGGATCGGCCCGCCCGCGATCCCGCGGGATCCACCGACGGCCGGGGCGGGTGCGGTCTCCCGGGGGTGTGCGGCGCCTGCGGAACTCGCGCCGGTGATAGCGTCCCGGGGCAGGAGGCCGCCACCCCGGCGGCAGCACAGGAGGCGACGATGCGGCCCACCACCGATAGGCAGAACGGGAGCGCGCGGGAGGAGACCGTGCGGGAGGATGCTCCACGGCAGGCAGACGTGCCGGAGGCGACGGAGACGGCGCCGCCGCGCACCCCGTGGGCCTCGGCGAGCTCCATGATGCGCTCGTACTACGACCGCGAATGGGGCCTGCCCGTCACGGATGAGCGCGGGCTCTACGAGCGGCTGTGTCTGGAGGGCTTCCAGGCCGGGCTGTCCTGGGCCACGGTGCTCTCCCGGCGCGAGGCCTTCCGCCAGGCCTTCGACGGCTTCGACCCGGAGGCGGTGGCCGCCTTCGACGAGGACCGGATCCAGGCCCTGATGCAGGACGCCGCGATCATCCGCTCCCGGCCCAAGATCACCGCCGCCGTGACCAACGCCCGCGCCGTGCTGCAGCTGCGGGAGCGGGTCCGGCAGGCCGAGGAGCGTCCGGGGCCCGGGACCGGGCTGGACGCCACCGGGACGGTGCCGCTGACCGGCTTCGCGCTGCCCCGGTGGGCGGGCGAGCCCCTGAAGATCCCGTCCGGCCTGCCCGCGCTGATCTGGTCCTTCTGCCCGCAGACCACCCCGCACCCGGAGTCACCGGAGCAGGTGCCCACCAGCTCTCCGGTCTCGGCGGCCCTGGCGAAGACGCTCAAGCGCAACGGCTTCCGGTTCATCGGGCCCACCAGCGCCTACGCGCTGATGGAGGCGATCGGGATGGTGGACACCCACTGGGTCGGCAGCCACCGGCGAGGGGTCTCCGGGATCTTCTCCCCGGAGGGAACCAGGCCGTCGAGCTGAGCGGAGCGGCGCAGCTGCCCGCCTCGGCGGATCGGGTCAGGGACCCGGGTCAGTCGGCGTCACTGTCCAGCTCGCGGGTGACCCGCCGCAGGATCTTGGTGGCCTCCCACAGGGTCTCGCGCTCCTCGGGACTCAGCTGCGCCATGGCCGGGCTCACCCGGTCGGAGGCCAATCGGCGGAACTCCTGCAGCTCCGCGCGGCCCCGCGGGGTGATCAGCACGAGCCGGGCCCGGCCGTCGTCGGGATCATCCATCCGGTCCACCAGCCCCTGGGACTGCAGGCGCTGGATGACTCCGGTCATGGTCGGCTGGGTGATGTGCTCGGCGTGGGCCAGATCCCCGATGCGCATGGGGCCCTTGGCCTGCAGGTTGGACAGGGTCCGCAGCACGACGGCGGAGCGCTCGCGTCCGCGGTGTCGGGAGGCGGCCCGCACGAACCTGCTGGCCCGCACGATCAGCTCCCCGGCCCGGTACTGATCCCGGTCCATGCCCGCCGGCGTGTCATCCCAGCTCTTCTCGCCGTCCTGCACGTCGCTCCAGCTCCCCGTCCTCGTCGTTGCGGCCTCGATCCACCCTATCCCGGGCGGCGGCCCGGGCCAGCCTCCGTGACGCGGGCGCACCCGTGTCAGATGCGCACGACCATCTTCCCGGTGTTGGCCCCGCGCATCATGGACAGGAAGGCCTCCACGGCGTGGTCCAGGCCGTCCACCACCGTCTCATCCCAGACGATCTTCCCTTCGGCCAGCCAGCCGCTCATGCGCCGGTTGAACTCCTCGGCACAGTCCAGGTAGTCGCCCACGGTGAACCCGTGCAGGGTCAGGGAGTTCTTGATGAGGTTCACCATGTTGTCCGGGCCGGGCTGACGCTCGGTCTCGTTGTACTGGCTGATCGCCCCGCAGGCGGCGACCCGGCCGCCGCGGTTGAGCACGTCCAGGGCGGCCTCCAGGTGGTCTCCGCCGACGTTGTCGAAGTAGACGTCGATGCCGTCGGGGGCGTGTTCGGGCAGCTGCTCGCGCACGGGGGCCTGCTTGTAGTCGAAGGCGGCGTCGAAGCCGTACTTCTCGGTGAGCAGCCGGACCTTCTCGGGCGAGCCCGCGGAGCCGATGACCCGCTCGGCGCCGAGCTGGCGGGCGATCTGTCCGACCATCGAACCCACTGCACCGGCGGCCCCGGAGACGAACACGGTGTCCCCCTCCCGGAAGGAGGCGGCGCGGGTGAGACCGGTGTAGGCGGTCAGCCCGGTCATGCCCAGCACGGACAGGTACGCGGAGCTCGGAAGGCCCCCCGGCTCGGGCACGGCGCGGAAGTCCGCGGCATCGCCCTGGGCCAGGTCGCGCCAGCCCTGCTGGTGGCTGACCAGGGTGCCCTCCGACAGGTCGGGGCTGCGCGAGGCGATCACGCGCCCGACGGCCGCGCCGTCCATCGTCTCCCCCAGGGCGAAGGGCTCCACGTAGCTCTTCTCATCCACCATGCGCCCGCGCATGTACGGGTCCACGGAGATGAACTCGTTGCGCACGCGCACCTGGCCCTCGGCCAGGTCCGGCAGCTCGACGCTGACGGTGCGGAAGTCGGTCTCCTCGGGCCATCCGGTGGGCCGGTGCACGAGCTGGATCTGGGTGCTGATGCTCTGGTTCTGATTCATCCCCCCATCGTCCTCCCGCCCGCGGAAGCTCGCCCCGGCGTTTCGCGCAGAGACGAGACCTGGAAGCGGCGTCGTTCCAGGTCAACGGCGAACAGGGCGGCCCTCAGGCCAGCAGCGCCCCCGCACCGAGGCACAGCAGGGCCAGCAGCGGCAGGGTCCCCTGCTTCATGGCCGCGCCGCGCTGGCCGGGTGAGGAGCAGAACAGCACCAGGGCCGCCCCGAGCATGCTGCCCAGTCCCGCGATGCCCAGGGTCAGGCCCACGGTGTCCGCCCCGGCGAACCAGCAGATCGCCCCGAGCGCTGCCAGCACGGCCAGGAAGAGGTTGTAGAAGCCCTGGTTGAAGGCGAGCTCGCGGGTGGCCGCGGCCTCCTCGGGGCTCGTGCCGAAGGCCCCGCGCGCCCGGGGGCTCTCCCAGCGCAGGGATTCCAGGACGAAGATCACCACATGCAGGGCGGCGGCGAGCAGGGCGAGGATCTGGGCGAGGACGGTCACGGGGCTCCTGAGGTTCGAGGGCGGACGCGGGCGGACCTCTCCGGGCGGCGGATGCGCGCCCGAGCGGCCCGGGAGGATAAAATCGACGGCATGTCGACTACGCACCATGGTTCCACGATCATCGGCCTCGGGCACTACCAGCCCGAGCGCGTGATGACCAACTTCGATATCGCCGAGCTGGTGGAGACCGACGACGAGTGGATCCAGACCCGCACGGGCATCCGCGAGCGGCACATCGCCGCCGAGGATGAGACCGTCCTGGACATGGCCGAGCGCGCCGGGCGCATGGCCCTGGAGGAGTCCGGCCTCACGGACGTGGACCTGGTGGTGGTGGCCAGCACGACCACCACCGAGCACAGCCCCAACACCGCCGGGCGGATCAGCCAGCGCCTGGGCTTCACGGCCCCGGCGATCATGGACGTGAACACCGCCTGCTCGGGCTTCGAGTACGCCGTGGGCGTGGCCGATCAGGCGATCCGGGCCGGCTCGGCCTCCACCGCCCTGGTGATCGGGGCGGATAAGCTCTCCGCGGTCACGGACTGGACGGACCGGCGCACCTGCATCCTGGTGGCCGACGGCGCGGGCGCCGTCGTGCTCACCGCCGCCGAGACCCCGGGCATCACCCCGACCATCTGGGGCTCCGTCCCGCAGATGGCCGACGCCGTGACCATCGACGGGGACCCGACCACCTTCAGCCAGGACGGGCGCCAGGTGATGCGCTGGGCCTTCACCGAGGCCGCCAAGCAGGCCCAGCGGGTGCTGGAGGCCGCCGAACTGAGCATGGACGACATCGACGTGCTGGCCTTCCACCAGGCCAACCTGCGGCTGATCGAGCCGCTGGCCAAGGCCCTGGGCGCCCGCGAGGACCAGGTGGTGCTGCAGGACATCGTCGAATCCGGGAACACCTCGGCCGGCTCCGTTCCCCTGGCGCTGTCCAAGTACTGGCACCGCGGTGAGCTGCCGCGCGGCGGCAGGGCCCTGCTGCTGGGCTTCGGCGGCGGCTTCACCTACGCGGGCCAGGTCGTGACCCTGCCGGCCTGACCCGCCTTCGGGGCCCGGCGCCGTCGGCTCCGTTTCGGGAGCCCTCCGGTGGTTCGGGAGCACGCGCAGTGCTCCCGAAACACCGGAGGGCTCCCGTTTTTCCATAGCGACTCAGGGGCCGTCGGCCAGCTCGGCGTCGAGATCCGCGACGACCTCCGCGAGGTGCTCGCGCATCTGGCGCGGGTCCAGCGCCCCGGGGTAGATGATCTCCTGAGCGGCCAGCCCGTCCAGGCACCAGTGCAGCCGCCGCGCCAGGCGCTGCGTCTGCTCGAGTCGGCCTCGCTCCCGACCCGGGGCGTCGTCCGCCCCGACCGGCCCCTCCCGGTCCTGCCCGTCCCGCTCCCGCGCCGCGGCCAGCAGCCCGACGCAGCGGGCGGCGAAGGCGCGCAGGCGGCGGTTCTGCTCCTGGCGGTACCCGCGCCAGTAGGCGTCCTCCCGGTCCAGTGAGGCCAGCTCGGCGTAGGCGATCAGCTCTCGACGGCGCCGCTCATCCAGGGGCAGCAGCTCCTCGCACAGGCGGCAGACCCGGGCGGGGGCGTCCTCCTCGGCGCCCTCGAAGCCGATGGCCCCGATCCGCTGGGCCAGCTGCTCGGTCAGGTGCTCCCCCGCGAAGCGCAGCAGGCCCTGGTGATCCGGGAAGTAGTGGCGCATCGCCCCGGCCGAGCACGCGGCCCGCTGGGCGACGGCGCGCACGGAGGCCGCGGCGAGGCCCTGCTCGGCCATCAGGTCGATGGCCGCCTGGGCCAGTTCCTCGCGGCGGACGCGGTGATCCACGATCTTGGGCATATCCGCATCCTAAGAGGCGCGGGCCTCTGCTATCTTTTCAACACAGTCGTATTTTTTACCGCCGCGGGCTCCGGCCCCGGGGAAAGGAGGGCGAAGATGCTCACGCTGCTGCTGCCCCTGGCCGGCCTGGCCCTGCTGGACTCCACGAGCGTCGGCACCCTGGTGATCCCGGGGCTGCTGCTGGCCCGGTCCACCCCGCCCTACCGGGCGCTGCCCTGGTACGCCGGGACGCTGTTCCTCTTCTACCTCCTCATCGGCCTTCTCGGGCTGGGCGGGCTGGACCTGATCGGCGCGGCCTCCGAGCTGCGCACCACGGACCTGGGGCTGTGGGTCCAGCTGATCGTCGGGGCCGCACTGGTGCTGTGGGGCGTGCTCACCAAGGACCCGGAGAAGAGCCTGACCCGCTGGCGGTCCCGGTTGGACCGGCCGCTGACCCGCCGGGGTGCCGCCGGGCTGGGGCTGACCGCGGGCGTCATCGAGCTGGCCGGGATGCTGCCGTACCTGGCTGCCCTGGGGATGCTGACCGCCGCGCAGCTGCCCGCCGCAGCGAAGATGAGCCTGCTGGCGGGTTACTGCCTGGTGATGTTCCTGCCGGCCCTGCTGCTGACGGGGCTGCGCCTGAGCCTGGGCCGGGGCTTCACCGCCCGGCTGCAGCGCTTCACCGAGTGGATGATGCGCCAGGCGGAGCACACCCTGCTGTGGGTGGCCGCGATCGTCGGGGTGCTGCTGATCCGCAAACCCATCGCCGAGCTGTTCCTGAGGTGACGCCCCGCCCCGTCCCGCCAGGCCCGTGTGTCTACCATCGAGGCATGACACGCACACGCCAGGACCTCATCGACGCGCTGCACCGCCTGGACGGCTCCGGCTACGGCGGCTACAAGCGCATCACCGGCCGCTATGACCTGGGCGAGGCGGAGCTGATCATCGACCACGTCCAGTCCGATCCCTACGCCCCGCCGTCCTCCCTGCGCCTGGCCGTGCGCCTCGCCGACTCCGCGGTGCCCGGCGAGCTGACCCGCACCCGCGCCCAGCGCACCGCCGTCGCGGATTTCCTGGCCCGGGACCTGCACACCCGCCTGCACCGAGCCAGCCGGGACCTGCGCCTGTCCGCACCGGGGCAGGAGGTCCTGGAGCGCAGCAGCGTCGTGCTGCTGGGAGACTCCGACGGGCCTGCTGAGACCATCGAGGTGCGCTTCAACGCCGCCCTGCCCGCCGCGGGCCGCCGGATCAAGGGCCGCGCGGCGGCCCGACTGCTCACCGGGGATCTGCCGGAGGCCGTGCGCGCCTCGGCGCTGTTCGGCGGCCTGGACGAGGCCGCCCTGCGCGAGCACGTCACGCTGCACCTGGACCAGCTGGCCCTGCGCGAGGGCCTGCGGGACCGGGGCCTGGTGGCCTTCCTCGGGGACGGGGCCGTGCTGCCGCGCTCCTCCGGGGTCTCGGATGAGCCCCTGCCCGACGCCGTCGCCTTCCGCAGCCCCGACTCCCTGCGGGTGGGCTTCGAGCTGCCCAGCGGGCGCACCGTCACCGGGATGGGGGTGCCCCGCGGGATCACGGTGATCGTCGGGGGCGGCTACCACGGCAAGTCCACCCTGCTGCGCGCGATCGAACGCGGCGTGTGCCCGCACGTCGGCGGGGACGGGCGGGAGTGGGTGCTCACCGATCCCGACGCCGTGAGCGTGCGCGCCGAGGACGGGCGGGCCGTGACCGGCACGGACATCTCCGCGTTCATCACGAACCTGCCCTCCGGGACGGACACCACCGCCTTCTCCACAGCGAACGCCTCCGGGTCCACCTCCCAGGCCGCCAACCTCGCCGAAGCCCTCGAGGCCGGGGCGAACGCTCTGCTGATCGACGAGGACACCTCGGCCACCAACTTCATGATCCGGGATGCGGCGATGCGCGAGCTCATCCCGGCCGGATCCGAGCCGATCACCCCGTTCGTGCAGCGCATCCGCGCCCTGTATGAGCAGCGCGGGATCTCCACGGTGCTGGTGGCCGGAGGCTCCGGGGCGTTCTTCCCCGTGGCCGATCACGTGATCGCGATGGAGGCCTACGAGCCGCGGGAGGTCACCGACCGGGCCCGGGAGATCGCCGCGCGCTTCCCCGACGAGGGTCCCGCCCCTGACGAGGGGTGGGGCGAGGTCTTCGCCCGGCCGGTGCCGGCCCGCGTGCCGGACCCGGCGAGCCTGAACCCACAGGATAAGCGCAAGCCGGCCCGGGCCCGCGGGGAGCACACGATCCAGTTCGGCCGCCAGGACATCGACCTGGCCTTCCTCGCGCAGCTGGCCGGCACCCCGCAGACCGCGGCGATCGCCCTGTCCCTGGAGATGATGGCCCGGTGGGCCGACGGGCGGACCTCCCTGCCGCAGCTGGCCGACCGGGTGGTGGAGCTGCTGGAGCAGGAGGGCCTGGACGGGCTGAGCGGGGCCCGGCGGGACCCGCGCGGGGACCTGGCGATGCCGCGGCGCCAGGAGATCCTCGCCGCCGCTTCCCGCTACCGGGGGCTGCGCCTGCGCTGACCAGCTCCCCCCGGACGGGTGGGCGCGGGGCCGACGCGCACCAGCATCCCGCGCAGCCGGTACCCGGCGATCAGCGGGTCCTCCGCGCGCCGCGGCTCCCGGACGATCCGGACGCCGCGGGCCAGCAACTCGTCGATCAGCAGCCGCGTCTCCAGCAGGGCCAGGGGCTCGCCCGGGCAGCGGTGCGTGCCGTGCCCGAAGCTCAGCCCGGCCGCCCGGGACCCCGGCAGGCCCCGGTCCGGGCGGATCCGATCCGGACGCTCCCCCACGGCCTCCGGGTCCCGGTTGGCCGCCCGCACGTCCAGGTCCAGGAACGCCCCGACCGGCAGCTGCGCCTGCCCGCCCGCGCCGGAGATGGGCTCGCGCACCCGCCGGTACAGGTGGCCCACCACCGGCTCCACCCGCAGGATCTCGCGCAGCAGCAGATCCCGACCGTCCGCGTCCGCGGCGCGGTAGGCCTCGGCCAGGGCGGGATCCTCGAGCAGCCGCCACGTCGCCATCGTGATGAACTCGCGGGTGGTGACCATCCCGGCCGTGGCCCAGGTCATCGCCTCGGCGAGGATCTCCACCCGGCCCGCCCCGTGGGCCAGCAGGGTCCCGATCGGGTCCCGGCGCACCACGCGCCGATGGGCGCGGATCGCGGGGGCGACGTCGCCGTGCCAGAAACCGAGGACGGCCCGCAGCCCGCGCACGGCCGCCTGGATCCACTGGCGGCGGGTGCGGCCGTAGTCGGGCCGGGCGTAGTCCACCGGCGGCTGGGTGAAGAACCTCTCCAGGCGGCGCGCGGTGGCCGGGATGCGGTCCTCCGGCAGCCCGACGACCCGAGCGGCCACCGCCACCGAGTAGCGCAGGGCCGCCTCGTCCAGACACCGCGGGGCGCCGTCCGCACTCAGCTGGCGGGCGGTGCGCCGGGCCATCGCCCGGATGAACCGCTCGTGGGCTCCCCGCAGGGCCGGCGGGGCGAAGAACCGGCCGAGCTCCCGGCGCCGCTCGTCCCGGCCGGGATCGTCCGCGATCAGCAGGGGACGACGGCGGAACAGCCCCTCGGGGATCTTCTCCGCGGTGAACCCGGCCTGGGTGCTCGCCCCGCGCAGCCCGAGCACCTGGCGGGCCCGGACCATCGACCGGATCCGGGTGATCGGGCAGGCGCCCAGCTCCGCGCTCACCTCCGAACCCGGCTCTGACTTCACGTCCGCACTCGCCCCCGTGCTCTCGGCCCGCCCGCTCACCCGGGCTCTCCCGGGGTCGGGGCCGTCTCCCCGTCCGGGGCGGTCTCGCCGTCCGGGGCCGGCTCCGGCAGGGGCCCCGGGCCGCCGCGCCCGCGCACGGCCTTGAGCACCAGCTCGGCACTGATCAGGCACATCGGCACCCCCACGCCGGGCACGGTGGTCGAGCCCGCGTAGTACAGGCCGGCCACCCGGCGGGAGACGGTGCGTCCGCGGAAGAACGCGGACTGCCCGAGGGTGTGGGCGGGTCCCAGGGCGCTGCCGCGGAAGGCGTGGTAGTCGGCCTCGAAATCTCCGGGACCGATGGTGCGGCGCAGCACGATCCGCTCGGCCAGATCGGGGATCCCCGCCCACTCGGAGATCTGCTCGATGACCCGGTCCGCGGCTTGCTCCACGAGGGCATCGCCCGACCCCTCCTCACCTCCGCGCCCGATTCCGGGATCGGGCGGGACGGGCACGAGCACGAAGAGGTTCTCGTGCCCGGGCGGGGCGACGTCGTCGGTGGCCGAGGACCGGCACACGTAGATCGACGCCGGGTCCGGAACGTGCGCCCGCGGCCCGAAGATCGCGGCGAAGTTCTCCCGCCAGTCCTCGGTGAAGAACAGGGTGTGGTGGGCCAGCTGCGGCAGCTGCCCGCGCACCCCCAGCAGCACGAGCACCGCCCCGGGCCCGGAGACCTGTCGGGACCACCGTCGGCTGCCGTAGGTGCGGTCTTCAGGGGCCAGCAGCTCGGTCTCGGTGTGGTGCTCATCCGCGGCGGAGACGATGATCGGGGCCCGCAGGGTGTGCTCCCGACCGGCCTGGAGGTACGTCACGGACTCGGCGCGCCCGGCGCGGGAGGTGATCGCGGTGACCTCGCAGCCGGTGCGGATCTCCGCCCCCTCGCGCTCGGCCAGCCGGGTCAGCGCCCGCACGACGCCGGTGAATCCGCCGCGCGGCCAGCGCACGCCGTCGCGCAGGTCCAGGTGGCTCATCAGGTGGTACAGGGCTGGGGCGCGGAAGGGCGAGGCGCCCAGGAACACGGCCGGATAGCCGAGGATCTGGCGCAGCACAGGATGGCGGAAGCGGGCGGCGGCGTAGGACCACAGCGAGCGCCCCAGCAGCGGCAGCACCGCCGGCAGGGCCGCCAGCACCCGCGGGTGGGTCAGGTCCCGCACGGTGGAGAACCGGTTGTACAGGAAGGCGGCCAGGGCGGCCCGGTAGGCGCGGGTGGCCGAGCGCAGGTAGCGGCGCAGCCGCGGCCCCGATCCGGGTTCCAGCCGCTCGAACAGCCGCTCGGCCGGCCCGTCCCCGGTGATCACGTCCACCGGGTCCGCGGGCCCGTCGTCCCGCGGAGCCGGGTAGACGCGGTAGGCCGGGTCCAGCCGGGTCAGCTCCAGCTCCCGGCGCGTGCTGGTGCCCAGCATCGCGAAAAAGTGGTCGAAGGTCTCCGGCATGAGGTACCAGGAGGGGCCGGTGTCGAAGACCCAGCCTTCCGGCGCCCAGGTGCCGGCCCGGCCGCCGACCCGCTCGTTGCGCTCGAGCACGGTGACCGGGTGCCCGTCCCGGGCCAGCAGGCAGGCGGTGGCCAGCCCGGCGATGCCCCCGCCGATCACGATCACCGGCTCCTCGGCGGGGCGGCGCGTCTGCGGGCGAGGTCGGTTCCGGCGTCGGCCGGGGCGGGGGATCATGCGCGGCTCCTTCGGGTCGCGGCGCGCAGCAGCAGGGCGGCCTTGCGGGGTGCGGGCACGCGGATGCGGTCCCGGCGCAGCCGCTGCGGGTCGGTCCGGGCCAGCCGGTCGGTCAGCTCCCCGAACAGGTCCCGGGCCGCCTGCACCGCGGGGCGGGCGCCGGGATCCAGCAGCGGGATCGCGGCGTCGGCCTCGGCGAGGTCGCACCGGATCGAGGCGACGACGGCGTCCCGGGCGGGCCCGTCCAGGCCCGCGGCCGCCTCGGGCAGGTAGACTCGGTGCAGCTGGCCGGTGTCCGCGGCCCAGTCCCGCAGGAAGTTCACCCGCTGGAAGGCCCTCCCCAAGGACCGGGCCCCCGCGGTGAGGATGCGCTCCTGCTGCGCGGTGCGGGTCCGGCCCGCCTCGAAGATCCGCAGGCACATCAGTCCGATGACCTCCGCGGAGCCGTAGACGTAGTCCCGGGCCTGCTCCGGGCTGAACTCGCGTCGGTGCAGGTCGGTGCGCATCGAGGCGAAGAAGGGCCGGGTCAGCTCGACGCCGATCCCGTGCTCCCGGGCGGTGCGGGCGAAGGCGTGCACGATGAGGTCCCCGCTGAAGCCGATCTGCAGGGCGCGTTCGGTGCGGGCCTCCAGGGCATCCAGCTCGCTGCGGCGCTGGGCCGCATCGAACCCGGCCTGCTCGGCGGGGCCATCGACGATCTCATCGGCGACCCGCACCAGGGCGTAGACGTCGGCGATGCGCGGGCGGATCCGCCGGGAGAGCAGGCGGCTGGCCAACCCGAAGGAGGTGGAGTAGCGGCGGATCACGGTGCCGGCTCCGGCCGAGGCCGCGGCGTCGTACAGGTCCAGTCCGGTCGGTCTCATCCGCGCCTCTCCTCGGATTTCCGGCCGCGTCTCGCCCCGGGCAGGGCACCCAGGGCCCGGCGGGCCCACCCCGGCCAGGAGGCGCGGGCGGTGCGCGGCGGGGACAGCAGGTCGTGTCCGCGCACGCCCCACCCTTCCAGCAGGGCGTTGGCCGCCTGCCAGCCGGTGGTCGCGGCCCGCTCCATCAGCGCCACCGGCAGGTCCGTGCGCAGGCAGTCACCGGCCAGCATCAGCCGGGGATCCGGGGTGGCCACGGTGGGTCGGCGCTCCCACGGCTCGGTGCCGATCAGCGGGCAGTCCCGTTCGATCAGCAGCTCCTCGTGACGGATCCCGGCCGCGGCGGTCTCCGGCCAGACCCGGGCCAGCTCCGCGCGCAGCCGCGTGCGCAGCCGCTCGGGGTCGCTCGCTTCGGGCAGGGCGTAGGCGTGCAGCTCGATGACGCTGCCGCCGTGCTCGGCGCGCCACCGGGCCGCCCCGGCCTCGAAGCGCTCCAGGACGCTGACGTTGTCCAGCGGGCCGTACCCGGCGGTGCCCAGGAACGCCGGGCGGTCGCGGTGCACCGGGCGGTCCAGCCACAGGCGCCACACCGCGAACGGCGGGGCGGTGCGCAGCTGCCCGACCCGCGAGCGCCAGTCCGCATCCTCCACCCCCTCGGCCGTCTCGACGAGCCGGCGGATGCCCTCCGGGCCGGCGGCGAGCACCGCGGCGTCGTACTCCTCAGGCGCCGCGTCGTCGAAGCGGGCCCGGATCGCGGGCCCGCGCAGGTCCAGGGCCTGCACCCGATCCGTCGCGAAGCGCACGCCCAGGCCCTCCAGGTGTCCGCGCAGGGGCCGCCACAGGGCGGTGTCGAAGTCCTCGGCGGCGGTGTCGAACAGCAGGCCCTCGGCCGAGCCGAGGAAGTAGGTGTGGAACATCGCCACCAGCTCACCGGCGGAGAAGTCCCGGGGGTCGGCGAAGAAGCTGCGGGCGAAGACCTCCAGGGCCAGGTGCCGGGCCCGCGGCGGGAAGCCCAGCTCATCCAGGAACCGCTGGGCGCTGACCCCGTCCCAGCGGCGGAAGGTGTCCGGGAAGTCCACGTCCAGCAGGGACAGGGCCGCGTCCAGGTCCACCCGCGGCAGGTCTGTGAGCCGGAAGCTGGGGCTGGTCAGGACGAATCCGATGAAGCTGAACGGCGGGGTGCGGGGGATGCGCCGGAAGGAGTCGGCGAGCCCGGTGGAGGAGACCAGCGGGTAGTCCGGGATCGGCACCAGCCCGGGGGCCTCCGGGGGCAGGCGCCGCAGCAGCGCCCGGAGGTTGTAGTACTGCCGGAAGAAGGCGTGGAAGCCCCGGCCCATCGTGGCCGGCCCCTGCGGGGTCGTGATGGGCCAGGAGCGCACCCGTCCGCCCAGCTGCGGGTGCTTCTCCACCAGGTGCACCTCGACGCCGCGCTCGGCCAGTCCGGTGGCCGCGGCCAGTCCGGCGATGCCGCCGCCGATGACGAGCACCCGGCGGCGCGCATCCGGCCGCTCGGCTCCCTCCGGCCCGGGGATCAGCTCGGCGCGGCGGTCCCGGATGCCCGGGGCTGGGCGATGGGGTGTCATCGGATCTCCCGATCGTCGGGGGTGCGGCGGGCCGGGGCGTCGTCGGCTCCGCCCCACCGGTTCCACAGGATGATGGCGAGGGTGACCATGGCCCAGCCGAAGCCGAAGTCCTCGAGGGGGATGTCCCAGGGGAAGCGGATCCCGGAGAACTCCCGCGGGTGGTAGATCACCAGAGGGGCGGAGAGCTTGGTCAGCCAGCCGTCCACCAGCACCTGGAAGCCCAGGATGATGGCCAGGGAGGTCCAGTAGCGCGGCTGCCGGAAGATCCCGGTGCGCAGCCACAGGATCTCCGCGAGCAGGACCGCGGCCATGCCCAGCAGGGTCCACAGCGTGTACTCAGGCATGCGGCCCCTCCCCCGCCCCGAGGGCCCGCGGATCCCGGGGACCCCGCACGAGTGCTCCCGTCCCGCGGCGCAGGCGGCGCAGCCAGCCCAGGCAGGTGCCCACGGCGCCGTAGGTCAGCAGGGCGCACAGAGGGATCGCCACGAAGAACAGGATCTCCTCCAGGGGCAGCCCGCCCGGGATCGAGATCCCCAGGAAGTACTGGGCGTCGTAGGTCCAGTGGCCGCGATGGTAGGCGATGACGTCCCACGCGCCGAAGAGGACCAGCACGACGCCGATCACCCGCAGCGTCAGCAGCGGGCGGCGGTAGACCCGGGCGCGGAAGACGAACTCCAGCGGCAGGGTCAGCAGCAGGCAGGCGCCGAGCAGGAGCAGGTACTGGCCGTGCTGCATCGGGACCTCCTCGCCGCGAGTGGAAGGGCGGTGCCGCCCCCGTCGGACGGGGCATCGCGCCTGGTGATGATCCTATCAGCCCCCTCCGCCCCGGCGTCGCCCCCCTGGCCCGGGCCGGTACCCGGCAGGCTCCGGTACAGTGATCCGCATCGCATCCGATCCCGAAGGGACACCCGTGAATCTGTACCTGCGTCTGCTGCTGATGAGCCTGCGGGCCCGCGCTGGCCGCGGTGGTCGCCCGCTGAGCATCTGGGACACCGCCGTGACCGCCTTCCGGGTGGCCCCCACCGATCTGGACGTGCTCGGGCACATGAACAACGGCCGCTACCTGACCATCATGGACCTGGCCCGGCTGGACCTGATGACCCGCTCGGGGTTCTGGGCCCGGCTGCGGCGTCGGGGCTGGTATCCGGTCGTGGCCGGGCAGACCATCAGCTACCGCCGCTCCCTGACCCTGGGCCAGCGGTTCACGGTGCACACGCGGGTGCTGGGCCTGGATGAGCGGTGGATCTACCTGGAGCAGATCTTCGCCGTCGGCGCCGATCTGTACGCGCAGGCCGCGGTGCGCGCCCGCTTCCTGCGCCGCGGCGGGGGCTCCGTCAGCCACGACGAGGTCCTCGAGCTCACCGGCCCCCTGCCGGCCGGACGCGAGGTGCCGGGCTGGCTGCTCGAGTGGTCCGCCGGCTCCAAGCCGGCCCGCACCTGGGAGCAGCCCGGGCGGGTCGACGAGGACCCGGCGGGCAGGGCCTAGAGTGAGGGCATGGCACTGAAGCGCTCCCGCACCCACAAGATCATCGCCGGCGTGTGCGGCGGCATCGCCGAGTCCCTGGACTGGTCCCCCGCCCGCGTGCGCCTGCTGTTCATCCTCTCCCTGCTGATCCCCGGTCCGCAGGCGATCTTCTACCTCGTGGCCTGGCTGATCATCCCCAAGGCGGACTGACACCCCCGTTCACGACGACGCCGCCCGGTCCTCGCATCGTCGAGGGCCGGGCGGCGTCGTGGCGGGCGGAGCGGATTATTCGTAGCTGACCTGCTCGATGTAGGCGTCCGGATCGAAGGGCACGTACTCGTGGGTGGGCGCGACCCGCTGCTTCTCGTCCAGCCGGCGCCCGATCAGCCGATCCACGACCATCGCGATCGCCCCGTCCCCCGTCACGTTCGTCGCGGTGCCGAAGGAGTCCAGCGCGATGTAGGTCGCGATCATCAGGGCGATCTGCTGCTCGTCGAAGCCGAGCATGGACTGCAGGATGCCGACGGCGGCCATGATCGCCCCGCCCGGCACCCCGGGGGCGGCGACCATCACGATGCCGAGCATGAACACGAAGCCGATCCACTGCCCCGTGGAGACCCCGACCCCCTGGGTGAAGGCGATCGCGATCGCGAAGGCGGTGATCTTGGAGGCGGAGCCGGCCAGGTGGATCGTCGCGCACAGGGGCACCACGAAGTTCGCGACCGGGTGGCGCACCCCGTTCTTCAGGGTCTGGCGCAGGGTCACCGGGATCGTGGCCGCCGAGGAGGAGGTGCCCAGGGCCGTCAGGTAGGCGTCCTTCATGGTCCACACGGCCTTCACCGGGTTGCGTCGGCTCACCGCCCCGGCGATCCCGTACTGGGTCCCGAGGATCACGACCTCCAGCACCAGCACCACCACGACGACGACCAGCAGCGTGGAGATGACCTTCCCGACCTCCCCGGACTGGGTGAGGTTCAGGAAGATCCCGAAGATGTGCAGCGGCAGCAGCGGGATGATGATCCGGCTGATCAGGGCGGTGATGATCTCCCGGAACTCCAGGAAGCCCCGGCGCAGCACCCCGCGCGGGACGATGGACAGCCCGATGCCCAGCACGAAGGCGAGGATCAGCGCCGTCATAACCTCCAAGGGCGCGGGGATCTCGATCGTGAAGTACCCGGAGGTCGAGGCGAGATCGTCCTCGGTGGCGTGCACGTCGGAGAAGGTGCCCCGGTGCAGGATGCCCGGGAAGATCCACAGGGCGACGGCGAGGGTCAGCATGCCCGCGAAGATCGTGGAGGCGTAGGCCAGGCCCGCGGTCAGCCCCAGCCAGCGCCCAGCCCCGCGCCCCAGGTCCCCGATGGCCGGGACCACCAGGCCGACGATGATCAGCGGGATCGCGAAGTTCAGCAGCTGGGAGAAGATGTCGTTGAAGGTGAAGAACACCCGCGAGAGCCCCTCGGGGAAGAAGGTCCCGCAGACCAGGCCCAGCACGATCGCCAGCAGCACCCACGGCAGGATCCCCCACCGGGTCAGGACCGATCCGGGGCGGACCGGGCCCTGCCCGGAGCTCGTGCGATCCGCGTGGGCCAGGTCCCCCGCGTGTTCGGGCAGATCGGCGGGGCTGTGGCGCTCCGGCTGATGCGGCGGGTTCCGGTGCGGCGGGGTCTGCGCCCGGCCGTTCTGAGGTGGCTGGTTCTGCGGCGATGGCGGGTTCTGGCTCACGGGGGATCCTGAGTCTCTCGACGGTGCGGTGTCCCCCAGGATCTTGCCACACCGGCGCCCGCCGGAGGCGAGGCCGTCCGCCAGGTGACGCGCCGAGTCCCGGCGAGCCGCTGCGTCGGGCGGGTATGGGCCCGTCGTCTCGCTTCCCGGACCGGATCGTGCCACGTGCGCCGGATGATCCGGTCCGCGATGCACGCTCCGGCCCACGGCCGGCGGGGCGTCGTCGGCGTCCGGCGGGGCGGCGTCGGGCACAATGGGAGCATGACTGCGCAGATCTCCTACCTGACCGACATGGACGGCGTCCTCATCAAGGAGGGGGAGATGATCCCCGGGGCGGACCGCTTCCTGCGGACCCTGCAGGACAACGACGTCAACTACATGGTCCTGACGAACAACTCGATCCACACCCCGCGGGACCTCTCCGCGCGGCTGCGTGCCACCGGCCTGGACATCCCGGAGGAGCGGATCTGGACCTCCGCCCTGGCCACCGCGCACTTCCTGCGCACCCAGCGGGAGGTGGGCACCGCCTACGTCGTCGGGGAGTCGGGACTGACCACGAGCCTGCACGAGTCCGGGTGGATCCTCGGGGAGAACGAGCCCGACTTCGTGGTCCTGGGCGAGACCCGCACGTACTCCTTCGAGGCGATCACCCGGGCGATCAACCTGATCCGGGGCGGGGCGCGGTTCATCGGGACCAACCCGGACATCACGGGCCCGGCGCCGGAGGGGGTGCTGCCGGCGACGGGGGCGGTCGCGGCGCTGATCACCGCGGCCACGGGGAAGAAGCCGTACTACGTGGGCAAGCCGAACCCGGTGATGATGCGCTCGGCCCTGAACACCATCGGGGCGCACTCGGAGTCCACGGTGATGATCGGGGACCGGATGGACACGGATGTGAAGTCCGGGCTGGAGGCGGGCATGCGCACCCTGCTGGTGCGCTCCGGGATCTCCGACGACGAGGAGATCGACCGCTACCCCTACCGCCCCACCCGCATCATCGAATCGGTCGCGGACCTGGTGGAGTGCTGGGAGGACCCCTTCTCCGACTGACCCGCCCCCACCTCCCACCCGCCGTGGGCAGGATCGTGCAGTCTGGACCGGACCATCCGACTCACGTCGCACGATCCGGTCCGGGACCTGTCGGAGCCGCCGCAGACCGCCGATAGCAGGGCCGGGCGTCATCCACAGGATCCTTCCGGACCCCGCCCGGACGTTACGGATCCACAGGTCGGCCGCCCCGGGGTCTCTGCTCGCCGGACCGACGTCGGCGACGCGTCACAGTGGGGCCATGGACCACCGCACGCCGCCCCCGATCACCGCGAACCACCAGCCCTCCGAAGCCCCGGAGCTGCCCTCTGCGGTCACGCCATCCGACATCCTCCTGGCCCGCGACGTCCTGGGCCTGGGCATGAGCAGACGCGCCCTCTACGAGGTGCTGCGCACCGGACGGCTCATCCGGCTCAGGCCGGGTGCGGGCATCGATGCCGATCTGTGGCGGCGGCTGTCCCCGAGGGAGCGCTGCATCGCCGACCACCTGGCCTTCGCGCTGACCCGCCCGGCCGCACTCTCCCGTCCGCCGGTCTTCTCCCATGATTCGGCCCTCCTGCTGCACGGGCTCTCCCTCGTGGCTCTGCCCTCGCGCCTGCACGTGGCGGGAAGCCCGCGCCCGCACCACCACGCCCCCGATGTGACGACCCACGAGGATCCGTACGCACAGGCCGGCGCCCACGTGGATCGATACGGTGTGGACACCGTCGCCCCGCCGGTGGCCCTCGTGCAGTCGCTGCTGAGCCTGCCCTTCGCCGACGGTCTGGTGCTGGCCGATCAGGCGCTGGACCGGGGACTGTCCCGTGAGCTCGGATACGAGCTGCTGGCCCGGGGCGGATCCCGTCACCGCGCCCGGGCGCAGGCGGTGCTCGACGCCGCCGATGCGGCCTCCGAGTCCGTGCTGGAATCCCAGACGAGGGCCGAGCTGGTGAGGTACGGGGTGCCCCGTCCGGGGCTCCAGCTGCCGGTGCGCACCGGGCGAGGATGGCGGGGGCTGGATATGGCGTGGGAGGAGGAGCGGGTGGCCCTCGAGGTGGATGGTCGCGCCAAGTACTTCGACTTCGGGCCCACCGACGCGGCGATCTACCAGGAGCGCAAACGCGAAGTGGAGCTCATGGAACGGGGGTGGCTCATCCTGCGCACGGACGCCGCCCGGGCGCTGCACCAGCCGGGCACGACAGCCAGGATGGTGGCCCGGACCCTCGCGCAGCGACGGGGCCGACGGCGTCGGGACTGAATCGTGCAGTCCGGACCGGATCATCCGGCTCGCGATGCACGATCCGGTCCACCGGGAGGTACCGGGGGTCCGGCGGCTAGGCCAGCACCCGCAGGACCGCCTCGCCGTAGCGCTCCAGCTTCTTCGCTCCCACCCCACTGACCTCGGCCAGCGCGGCGCTCGAGCTGGGCCGGGCGCGGGCCAGCTCGATCAGGGTCGCGTCCGGGAAGACGACGTAGGCGGGCACCCCCTGCTCCCGGGCCTGCTCGGTGCGCCAGGCCCGCAGCCGCTCGAAGACCTCCCGGTCCTCCTCCCCCAGCTCCGCGGCCACCGTCGAGCGGGACCCCGTGGCACCAGTGCGGGACCGGGCGACCTTCGCGGTGCGCTCCGGGGTGACCCGCAGGGTCACGGTCTGCTCCCCGCGCAGGATGGGCCCGGCAGGCCCGGCCAGCTCCAGCGTCCCGTACTCCCCGGTCGCGGCGAGGATCCCGCGGGCCAGCAGCTGCCGGATGACCGCCCGCCAGGCGGTCTCGGACAGGTCAGCCCCGATCCCCCAGACGCTGAGCTGATCGTGGCGGGAGCGGGTGGAGCGTTCGTTGGGGGTGCCCCGCAGCACCGCGATGATCTGCTGGGCGCCGAAGCGCTGGCCCCGCTCCCGGTCCAGGCGCACGACGGCGGAGAGCAGCTTCTGCACGGGAACGGTCCCATCCCAGCTGGCCGGCGGATTGAGGCAGGTATCGCAGTTGCCGCACGGACCCGTCTCCTGCCCGAAGTAGCGCAGGATCTGCACCCGTCGGCAGTCGGTGGTCTCACACAGGGCGAGCATCGCGTCCAGGTGGGCCCGCTGCACCCGCCGGTGCTCCTCGCTGCCCTCGGATTCGTCGATCATCCGCCGCAGCTGCACCACGTCCTGCAGCCCGTAGGCCAGCCAGGCGGTGGCGGGCAGCCCGTCGCGCCCAGCGCGCCCGGTCTCCTGGTAGTACCCCTCCACGGATTTGGGCAGGTCCAGGTGAGCGACGAAGCGCACATCGGGTTTGTCGATGCCCATCCCGAAGGCGATGGTCGCGACCATGACCACCCCGTCCTCGCGCAGGAACCGACGCTGGCCCTCGGCCCGCTGCGCCTCGGACATCCCGGCATGGTAGGCCATCGCGTCCACCCCCTGGTCCCGCAGCCAGGCGGCGGTCTGCTCGACGCGGCGTCGGGACAGGCAGTAGACGATGCCGGCCTCGCCGTCGTGCTCGGTGCGGATCAGGCGCAGCAGCTGCTGGCGGGCGGAGTTCTTCTCGGTGATGCGGTACTGGATGTTGGGCCGGTCGAAGCTGGCGACGAAGTGCTCGGCCCCCTGTAGGGCGAGCCGCTCGGTCAGCTCCCGGTGGGTCGCGGCGGTGGCGGTGGCGGTCAGGGCGATGCGCGGGACCCCGGGGAAGCGATCGGCCAGCACGGACAGACCGAGGTAGTCCTTCCGGAAGTCGTGGCCCCACTGGGAGACGCAGTGCGCCTCGTCGATCGCGAACAGGGCCAGGCGCGTCCGGCCCAGCAGGTCCAGGGTGCGCTCCTGCACGAGCCGCTCCGGGGCGAGGTAGACCAGGTCGTAGTCCCCGGCCAGCAGTCCGCGCTCCACGGTCCGGGCCTGCTCGAGGTCCAGGGATGAGTTCAGGTACGCGGCGCGGATGCCCACCGCTTCCAGGGCCTCCACCTGGTCCTGCATCAGCGCGATCAGCGGGGAGACGACGACGCCGGTGCCCTCCCGCAGGATCGCCGGGATCTGGTAGCACAGGGACTTCCCGCCGCCGGTGGGCATCAGCACGACGGCGTCGCCCCCGGCGGTGACCCGGTGGATGATCGCGGCCTGGTCCCCGCGGAAGGAGTCGTAGCCGAAGACGGTGCGCAGGACCTCCAGGGCCGGATCCTCGAGGGTGTCCGGGTGCTCGGCGGTGGTGTCCGCGCCGGTCCTCGCGGCAGGCGCGCCGGTGTCGGTGGTGGTTTCCTCGCTCACCCTTCCACCGTACCGGGGGGCGAGGCCTGGGGACCGTTCGGTCACAGCCCGAGCACAGGAGCACGGGGCTCCGGGCACAGGGTGGCTTCCTAGCGTGGAGACATCGGCAGGGGCCCCGACCGGGGCCCGCCGGGGAAGGGATGATCGGCCATGACCACGGACTCCACCACCACGACCGCCGCGACCGGCGGCGACGCCGTCGCACGGTACCGCTACCTGCTGTCCACGAGCAGCCCGGATCAGATCGAGAAGGCCCACGAAGAGGCCTTCGCCGCGATGAGCGCGCAGGAGCGCCAGCAGGTCCTCACCGCACTGTCCGGCTCGGGCGAGACCCCCGCGGACACCTCCTCCTCGTCGCTGGCTCGGGCGGCGACCCGACTGGAGATGAGGAAGCCCGGCACGCTCAGCAGTGTGCTCGGCTCCAGCGGGCTGGGGACCGGCGGCACGGTGCTGGCCTCGCTGGCCGCGGGCTTCGTGGGCTCCGCGGTGTGGGGTTCGCTGACCGGCGGGGACGGTGTCGGCGGTCGCCCCGGCCTGCTCTCCCGCCTGTTCGGCCGACACCGGGGCTTCGGGGCCGGAGGCGGCACGGGGCCGTTCGACGGCGGAGTGTTCAACGGCGGCCTGTTCGGCGGCGGGATGGGCGCCGGAAGGGGACGTGCGATGGGCGCCGGCTGGGGCGACGGGCCCGGAGGCGGCTCCCGCGGCGGCATGGGGCGGGGCGGCCCGGAGGGAGGACCCGGCGGGGGCATGGGCGGACCTGGCGGCATGGGCGGGCCCGGCGGCATGGGCGGGCCCGGCGGTGGTCCCGGCGGGAGGTTCTGAAGCCTCTCGCGAGCGGGCAGACGCCCCCGGGGGAGGGGGGGGCCCCCCCCCCCGGGGGGGGGGGGGGGGGGGGGGGGGGGGGGGGGGGGGGGGGGGGGGGGGGGGGGGGGGGGGGGGGTTGGGGAGCGGGGCCGGCCGGGCGGGGGGGGGGGGGGGGCCGCCCC
>NZ_JANJES010000017.1:0-38925 GCF_044878465.1 Rothia sp. BD8
GTTGCCGCGCAGATCCTCCCGGTTCTCCAGGACCCCGGCGGCCAGGCCCAGGGCGCGGGCCCGCACCTCCCGCTGGGTCCCCTCCCCCGCGGCGTCGGCCCGCCGGGCCCGGCCCGGGGGCCCCCCCGCCCCCCCCCCCCGCCCCCCCCCCCCCCCCCCCCCCCCCCCCCCCCCCCCCCCCCCCCCCCCCCCCCCCCCCCCCCCCCCCCCCCCCCCCCCCCCCCCCCCCCCCCCCCCCCCCCCCCCCCCCCCCCCCCCCCCCCCCCCCCCCCCCCCCCCCCCCCCCCCCGGGGGCCGCCCCCCCCCCCCCCCCCCCCCCCCGGCCCCCCGCGGGGGGGGGGCCCGGCCGTCGTCGGTGGAACGGGCCCTACTGCTGGCGCACCAGGTTGCGCAGCACGTACTGCAGGATCCCGCCGTTGCGGTAGTACTCCCGCTCCCCCGGGGTGTCGATGCGCACGACGGCGTCGAACTCGGTGGTCTTGCCCTCCGGGTGCTCGGCGGTCACGTGCACCGTCTTGGGGGTGCGGCCCTCGTTCAGCTCGGTGACTCCCGTGATGGAGAAGGTCTCCGTGCCGTCCAGGCCCAGGGACTCGTGGGACTCCCCGGCCGGGAACTGCAGCGGCAGCACGCCCATGCCGATCAGGTTGGAGCGGTGGATGCGCTCGAAGGACTCGGTGATCACCGCGCGCACCCCCAGCAGCCGGGTGCCCTTGGCCGCCCAGTCGCGGGAGGACCCGGTGCCGTACTCCTTGCCACCGAGCACCACCAGCGGGGTGTTCTCCTCCGCGTAGTGCTGCGCGGCGTCGTAGACCGCGGCCTGCTCGCCGTCGCGGGTGAAGTCGCGGGTGAACCCGCCCTCCACGCCGTCCAGCAGCTGGTTCTTGATGCGGATGTTGGCGAAGGTGCCCCGGATCATGACCTCGTGGTTGCCGCGCCGGGATCCGTAGGAGTTGAAGTCCTTGCGCTGCACCCCGTGGGAGGTCAGGTACTGCCCCGCGGGGGTGTCCGTCTTGAAGGAGCCCGCCGGGGAGATGTGGTCCGTGGTCACCGAATCCCCGAGCTTGAGCAGCACCCGGGCGCCGTGGATGTCCTCCACCGGCTCCGGGTCCATGGCCATGCCCTCGAAGTACGGGGGCTTGCGCACGTAGGTGGACTCCTCATCCCACTCGAAGGTGTCTCCGGTGGGGGTGTCCAGGGACTGCCAGCGCTCGTCGCCGTCGAAGATCGTGCCGTACTCGGTGGTGTACGCCTCCGTGGACACGGAGTCGTCGATGATCTTCTGCACCTCGGTCGGGTCCGGCCAGATGTCCTTGAGGAACACGTCGTTGCCGTCCGGGTCCTGGCCCAGGGGGTCGTTCTCGAAGTCGAAGTCCATGGACCCGGCCAGGGCGTAGGCGATGACCAGCGGCGGGGACGCCAGGTAGTTCATCTTCACGTCCGGGTTGATCCGGCCCTCGAAGTTCCGGTTGCCGGAGAGCACCGAGGTGACCGAGAGGTCCTTCTCGTTCACCGCCTGGGAGACCTCGTCCTCCAGGGGCCCGGAGTTGCCGATGCAGGTGGTGCAGCCGTAGCCGACCACGTAGAACCCGACCTTCTCCAGGTCCGGCAGCAGCCCGGCCTTCTCGTAGTAGTCCGTGACCACCTTGGAGCCCGGGGCGATCGAGGTCTTGACCCACGGCTTGGAGGTCAGACCCTTGGCCGCGGCGTTGCGGGCCAGCACACCGGCGGCCATCATCACGGACGGGTTGGAGGTGTTGGTGCAGGAGGTGATCGAGGCGATCGCCACCGCGCCGTGGTCCATCTCGAACTCGCGGCCATCCGGCATCGAGACCTCGATGGGATCCGAGGCGCGACCCTCCGCCCCGGCGGCGGCCGAGACGGTCGCGCGCGGGCGCTCCTGCTCCTCCTGCTCCTCGGTCGCGGAGTGGCTCGGGGCGTCCGAGGCGGGGAAGGACTCCTTCTCCTGCTCGGAGACGTCCTCGTGCACGTAGTTGGTCAGGTCCGAGCGGAACTGCTCCTTGGCCTTGGTCAGCTCGATGCGGTCCTGCGGGCGCTTCGGGCCGGCGATGGACGGGACCACGGTGGACAGGTCCAGCTCCAGGTACTCCGAGTAGGCGACCTCCTGGGAGGGGTCGTGCCACAGGCCCTGCTCCTTGGTGTACTTCTCCACCAGGGCCACCTGCTCCTCCGAGCGCCCGGTCAGGCGCAGGTAGTCCAGGGTGACCTCGTCGATCGGGAACATCGCGGCGGTGGAGCCGAACTCGGGGCTCATGTTGCCGATGGTCGCGCGGTTGGCCAGGGGCACCTCGGAGACGCCCTCGCCGTAGAACTCCACGAACTTGCCGACCACGCCCTGCTCGCGCAGCATCTGGGTGATGGTCAGCACGACGTCGGTCGCGGTGGAGCCGGCCGGGATCTTGCCGGTGAGCTTGAAGCCCACGACCTTCGGGATCAGCATGGACACGGGCTGGCCGAGCATAGCGGCCTCCGCCTCGATGCCGCCCACGCCCCAGCCCAGCACGCCCAGGCCGTTGACCATGGTGGTGTGGGAGTCGGTGCCGACCAGGGTGTCCGGGTAGGCGCGCAGGACGCCGTCGACCTCACGGGCCATGATGGTGCGGGCCAGGTACTCGATGTTGACCTGGTGCACGATGCCCATGCCCGGGGGCACGACCTTGAAGTCCTCGAAGGCCGTCTGACCCCAGCGCAGGAACTTGTACCGCTCGCCGTTGCGCTGGTACTCGATGTCCATGTTGCGCTCGATCGCGTCCTTGTTGCCGAAGGAGTCGATCTGCACGGAGTGGTCGATGACCAGCTCGGCCGGGGCCAGCGGGTTGATCTTGTTCGGATCCCCGCCCAGCTCCTTGACGGCCTCGCGCATGGTCGCCAGGTCCACGATGCAGGGCACGCCGGTGAAGTCCTGCATGATCACCCGCGCGGGGGTGAACTGGATCTCGGTGTCGGGCTCCGCGGTGGGGTCCCAGGAGGCCAGCGCCCGGATGTGGTCCTCGGTGATGTTGGCACCGTCCTCGGTGCGCAGCAGGTTCTCCAGCAGAACCTTGAGGCTGTAGGGCAGGTTCTGGGAACCCTCGACCTTGTCCAGCCGGTAGATCTCGTACTCGGTGCCGTCGACGTCCAGGACGTCCTTGGAACCGAAGCTGTCCACGGTGCTCATTGCGTGGCACTCCTCTCGCCGCTTCATGGTCCAGGCCCAGCTGCCGTCCTCGTCCGGTGGGATCCCAGCGGTCGCGTGCCCGTGAGTGGGGCGCCTTCGCCTTCTTCCGGTGTGTGATGCAGACCTTTGGAGACACAGTGACGCTAAGCCTTCGCCGTGCAGTCTACCCGCTCACCCCCGCCACCCCAGCATCGGGACGTAGCCGAGGCCACATCCGTCGGGGCGCGTCCGGCGGCAGGGCACGGCGCGGCCCCTCCCCTGACGCGGCCCACCGTTCAGCTCGCGCTCAGTGGGAGCGGTCCGGGCCCGGCTGGAAGACGGCGACGGCCTCCAGATGGTGGGTCTCGGGGTACAGGTCCAGTCCCCGCACCGCCGTGGGCTCCCAGCCGTCCGCGCGCAGGAAGCCGGCGTCCCGGCCCAGGGCCGCCGGGTCGCAGGCCACGTACACGATGCGCCGCGCCCCGCAGGCGGCCAGCCGCCGCATCACGGCGCGCCCGGCCCCGTCCCGCGGAGGATCCAGCACGACGACGTCGGGAGTCCCGGTGCGGGGCCTGCCGGTCAGGGCCCGCTCCACCGCGGCGCGCTGGGCGATGACCTTCGCCCCCCGCGAGCCCTCGGTGCGGGCCGGACCCTGTCCTGCCAGATTGTGCCGGGCGTCCCCGGAGGTGACCGGGGAGCCCTCCACGGACCACACCGTGCCGCCCGCACCCACCTGGTCCGCGGCCAGCGCCGCGAACAGCCCGGCCCCGCCGTACAGGTCCCACACGGTGTCCGCCGGGCGGACGTCGGCCAGCTGCCGGACGGTCTCGGTCAGGGCGGCCGGGGCCAGCCGGTGGTTCTGCCAGAACCCGCCCGCACCCACGCGGAAGCGCAGCGGGGCGGGGGCATCGGGCCGGTCCGGGCTCGGCACGGGGAGGGTCTCCACCACGTGGTCATCCCCGCGCAGCACGATCGGCTGGGGCCGGGGGCCGCGGCGTCCGGGGATGCGCGCCGGCTGCAGGACCGCGGAGACCTCGACGTCGGCCGGGCAGGCATCCAGGGCCACATCCAGCTCCCGGCCCAGCGGCGCCAGATCCTGCGTGTCCGGGGCGGCCGTGAACAGGATCAGCGGCCGGCTAGCCGAGCCCGCACCCGCCGAGGGGGCGGCGACGTCGATCCGGGAGACCCCAGGGAAGCGCCCCGCGCCCAGGCCCAGCTCCTGGATCTCCCGCACCGCCAGGGGGAAGCGCTCCACCGGGATGACCCGCTCCTCGTGGTAGGGGTGCATCCCGGGGCGGCCCTCGTCGTCCACGGCGAAGTGCACCCGGGTGCGCCAGCCGCCGTGAGCCCCGGAGGGCTCCGGGTCGGAGTGCCCCTGCCGGTCCGAGCTCCCCGCGGCGGCCAGCACGGCCGGGTCCGCGAGCGCCGCGGGATCGACGACCGTCAGCTGCTCCAGCAGGGGGTCCGCGGGATCCATCCCGCCCAGGCGCACCAGCTGCTCGCGCAGCACGTCGGCCTTCAGCAGGCGCTGGCGCTCGGGGCGGATGTGCCCGTACTCCATGCCGCCGACCGGGTGCAGGGTGAGCAGGGCATCGGCGGCGGGCCACGGGTGCTCGCGCCGGTCCGGGGAGGCCTCCAGGACCTCGAGCAGCCGGGCCTCGGCGTAGCGGCCCTTCGGGCCCAGGCCGGTGACCTCCACCAGCACGGATTCGCCGGGGATCCCGTGGCGCACGAACACCACGCGGTTCTCGTGCCGACCCAGCGCCGCCCCGCCGTGGGCCATGCCGGTCAGGCGCACCGCGAACTCGTCGCCGATCCTCATCGCTGTCCTTCCGCCGTCTGCGTCGTCTCCGAGGCCGCCGGTTCGCCCGGGGCCTGCCCGTCCACGACCCGCGGGGTCTGCGTCGGATCGGGCACGTCCTGCCCGTCCTCGCGGCCCAGCCGCCAGGGCACCACCGCGGTGATCACCCCGGGCTCGCGGCGCAGGGCCCGCACCAGCCGCCGGGAGAGCCGGTGGTGCAGCAGGGCCTGCCACCAGTGCTCCACCACGTAGTCCGGGATGTAGACCACGACGACGTCGCGCGGGGAGCGCTTCAGGAAGCGGCGCACGTGGCGCACCACGGGGGCCACCGGGTCCCGGAAGGGCGCGGCGAGGATCGTCAGGGGCACGGGCACCTCGTAGCGGTCCCACAGGGCTCGGATGCGGTGGGTGCGGGTCTCGTCGATGTTCAGCACCAGCGCCTCGATGCTGGAGGGCCGGGAGGCCCTGGCGTAGGCCAGGGCCCGCAGCGCGGGCAGACGCAGCCGCGGGATGACGACCATCGCGTGCGCCCGGGAGGGTAGGGCCTTCAGGGGGTTGTTCTCGCGCACGGCCAGCTCCTCATCGACTCGCTCGTAATGGCTCTTGATCCGCAGACACAGCCAGGTTCCCACGAGCACGACCAGGACCGTGACCCAGGCGCCCTGCACGAGCTTGGTCACCAGCACGATCAGCAGCCCGAGCACGGTCGCGGCGAAGCCCACGCAGGTGACCAGCTGGTCGCGGATCAGCCGCTTGCGGGGCAGCCGGTCCAGGACCAGGCGGATGCTGCGGTGCCGGGTGCGGATCACGGCCGCCTGGGTCAGGGACATCGAGAACAGCACGCCCAGCACGTACAGCTGGATGAGGTCGTTGACCTGGGCGCCGAAGGCCAGGACCACGAGGCAGGCCGCGACCCCGAGCAGCAGCACGGCGTTGGCGTAGACGGCGCGGTTGAGCCGGGCGTTCAGGTGCACGGGCAGGTAGCCGCGCCGTGCCATCGCGGAGGCCAGAACCGGGAAGCCCGAGTAGGCCGCCGCCGGGGCCACCAGCAGCACCAGGACCGTGGCGATGGGCACCAGCGCCCCCAGCAGCCCGTCGCCGAAGACCGCCCGGGAGACCTGGGCCAGCAGGGGCATCTGGTGCAGGTCCGCCGGGGCCGTCGCCCCGTCGATGACCAGCTGGCGCGGGTCCATGACGACGACGGCGCCGGTGGCCCGGACCAGGTGCAGCACCGCGACCAGGAAGACCGCGGAGACCAGCCCCATGGCCAGGAGGGTCTGGGAGGCGCCGCGTGCCCGGGGGCGGCGGAAGAACCGGGCGGAGTTGGACACCGATTCCACGCCGGTCAGGCCCACCGCGCCCGAGGAGAAGGCCCGCAGCACCAGCAGTGCCAGCCCGGCGCCGGTGGCCACGGATTCCACCTGGCGGCCCGGCTGGATGCCGTAGTCCGCGCTCGGGGCGGGTCCGAGGGTGCCCGCGGCGTCCTGGGCCAGCCCGACGGCCACCAGCACCGCCACCAGCAGGACGAACAGGTAGGCGGGCACGGGGTTCAGCCGCCCGATCAGGCCGATCCCGCGCAGGCGCACCGCGGTGAGCACGGCGATGATGACCAGGCAGATCCCCACCCGGTGCCCGGCCAGCGAGGGCAGCAGGGTCACCAGGTAGGAGGAGGCCGCCGCGGCGGAGACGGCCGCGGTCAGCACGAAGTCGAACAGCAGGCTGACCCCCGCCGCGGTGCCCGCTCGGGGTCCCAGCCGATCCGAGACCACCTGGAAGTCCCCGCCGGAGCGGGCGACCTCACGCAGGTTGTACCGGTAGGTGCCGATCACCAGCAGCAGGGTCACCGCGATGAGCAACCCCACCCACGGGGCCAGGCTCAGCGCGGCCGTGCCCGCCAGGGCCAGGACCATGACGACCTCGTCCGGGGAGTAGGCCAGGGAGGAGACGCCGTCGGCGCCGAACAGGGGCATGGCCTGGCGCCGAGGCAGGGAGAGCCGACGCAGCCGCTCGGTCTCCTGGGGAGCGCCGAGGACCGCGTCGCGCAGACGGGAGCCCGGGGTTCGCACAGGCCCACGCTACCCCACCGCCTCGGGGTGCGCCGGGAGGGGACGGGTGCACTACTGTGGAGCTCGGACCCGACCGCTCACCGCCCCCGTACCGCCCCGGAAGGACTGATCCCGCCGTGCCGCACTTCGTCATCATGGGTGCCGGGCGCGTGGGCGTGATGCTCGCCCACTCCCTGGAGACCGCCGGGCACACCGTGTCCGTGATCGACCGGGACGAGGCGGCCTTCCGGCGCCTGCGCGCGGACTTCCAGGGCCGCCAGATCACCGGCATCGGCTTCGACCGGGACACGCTGCGCCGGGCCGGCATCGAGCAGGCCTACGCCTTCGCCGCCGTCTCCTCCGGGGACAACTCCAACATCCTGGCCTCCCGGGTGGCCCGGGAGACCTTCAAGGTCCAGCACGTGGTCGCCCGGATCAACGACCCGAATCGCGCGGAGTTCTACCAGCGCCTGGGCATCCCCACGGTCGCCGCGGTGCGCTGGTCCACGGACCAGGTGCTGCGCCGGATCCTGCCCGAGCAGGACGTCACCGGGGACTACCGGGAGGCCTCCGGGCGGCTGGTGCTGGCCGAGCTGAAGCTGCACCCGGCCTGGGCGGGCCTGCCGCTGGAGCGCATCGAGGCCGCAGCGGAGGTGCGCATCGCGTTCATCACCCGCTTCGGCGAGGGCCAGCTGCCCGGCCCCGACACCAGCTACCAGCAGGGCGACGTCGTGCACGCGATGCTGCGCACCCAGGAGGTGGACGAGGTCGCGAAGGTCTTCGCGAATCCGCCGCAGGATCCGGAGGAGCAGGAGTACCGGGAGGACGATCGGCCCCGCCGGGCGCTGCGCCGGCGCGGGGAGGGAAGGAGCTAGCGGTGCAGGTGCTGATCGTGGGCGCGGGATCCGTGGGATCCTCGATCGCCCGGGAGCTGCTGACCCACGGCCACGAGGTGACCCTCGTGGACGAGAAGCCCGAGGCCATCGGGCGCTCCAACCTGCAGGGCGCCTCGTGGCTGATCGGGGACGCCTGCGAGCTGTCCGTGCTGCGCGCGGCCGCCCCGCAGTCCGCGGACGTGATCGTCGCGACCACCGGAGATGACAAGTCCAACCTCGTCGTCTCCCTGCTGGCCCGCTCCGAGTTCGGGGTGCCGCGCACCATCGCCCGGGTCAACAACCCCAAGAACGAGTGGCTGTTCGACGACGCCTGGGGAGTGGACGTGGCCGTGTCCACCCCGCGGCTGATGACGGCGCTGGTCGAGGAGGCCGTGGAGGTCGGCGGCGTCGTGCGGCTGCTGAACCTGCAGGCCGGCGGGGCCACCCTCATCGAGTACACCGTGCCCCACGGGCACGGGTTCATCGGCACGGAGGTCGGCGCGATCGAGTGGCCCGAGCAGACCACCCTGGTGGCGATCCTGCGCGACGGGATCCCGATCACCCCCAGCGACGACGACGTCCTGGAGGGCGATGACGAGCTGTTCTTCATCACCACCGCCCACGGGGAGCGGGAGCTGCAGCTGACCTTCAACCGCGCCGCGGGCGAGGCCGGGACCGAGGATCAGGGGGTCAGGCAGGTTCCGGACCGCGATCAGACGGCCCACGGTCAGGAGCTGTAGCCGGGCGGGAGATCAGCCACCCCAGCCACAGCACGAGCAGGTAGAACGGGGTGCCCATGACGATCCGGGCGGCCCCGAGCGGCCCCACCAGATCAGCCGCGTACAGGGGCAGCTGCACCGCCAGGCGCAGGGCCAGCATCCCCGCGAAGACCACCGTGGCCCACTGGTAGGCCCGCAGCCGCTCGGGCCGGGAGCGCCAGGCCGTGCCCTCCCCGCGCAGGAAACCGTAGAACAGCCCGATCACGGGCCAGCGGGCGACCATCGAGACGAGGGCGCCGAGCAGATAGAGGCCGTTGATCCAGAAGCCGGGCACGAAGTAGTCCGCGGCCTGGCCGGTGAAGCGAGCGAATCCGGCGCACACCAGCACTCCCGCGGCCCCGGCCAGGGACTGCAGGAGGCTGCCGCGCTGGGCCAGGCGCAGCAGGGCGGCCGCGAGGGCCGCGGCCACGGCCACCCACAGGGCGTGGCCCAGGTGCTGGGTGAAAAGGTAGACGACGAGGAAGACCAGGCTGGGCAGCACGGACTCCGCGATCCCCCGCCACCCGCCGACGGCGTGCAGCAGGTCGATGCGGCCCTGCTCGTCCCGGCGGAAGGTTCCGGAGGCGCCGTAGGAGGCGGCCAGGGTGCGCCCGAGGGAGTCCGGTGAGGCCCCGTCGGACTCGGGGTGCTGGGGCGAACGCTGTCCGGGGTCCTGGGTCACGGGTCCGGGGTCCTTTCCTGGGCGGGTCGGTCGACGCCGGTCACGGGGTGTGCCGGGAGACGATCTCGTAGCGGGGATTGTAGATGACCGGGCCGACCGCATCCCGGGCGAGCATCCCGGAGCAGCGCAGCCGCGTCCCGGCGTCGAGCCCGGGGACGCTGCGCTGGCCGTGCCAGATCAGGCGGACCCGGGCCCCCGGGGCCAGCGGACCGGGGGCGTCGGAGAGCTCCGGGGTGTCCATCGCGATCGCGGAGGTCGGCGCGGCGAAGGAGCCGCGGGCCGCCTTGGTCTGGGCGCTGACCACGGTGCGCAGGGACTGGCGGATCTCCACCTCGGCCTCGTAGCGCGGCAGGGCCCCGATCGGCTGGAGGCGCACCTCGCTGATCCGCCCCTCCACGAGCACCCGCACCCGCGGCCTCATCCCCGGCTGGTGGGACATGGACCCGTGCACCGGCAGGTACTCGGCGGTGCCGCCGCGCCGCTCGGGCCGGGGCGGGGTCGGCACCTCAGCCAATCTGGGTGACCTCGGGACCGCGCTGCGGGACCTGCAGGTCCGGCTCCTCCTGGGGCTCGGTGCGACGCACGGCCTCGGCGGGGACCTCCAGGGGCAGCAGGTCCCGCGGGGCCATCGGCTCGCGCCCGCGCACCACGACGATGCCGCGGAACAGCTCCTCCATGCGGGCGGCGGCCTGCTCCTGCACGGCCGCGTCCCCGGTGAACACCCCGCGCAGGAACCAGCGCGGCCCGTCCACCCCGACGAAGCGGGCCACGCGCAGGCCCCGCTGCCCGTCCGGCAGGCTGGCCGGGATCTTGGCCAGCACCTGGCGCCCGAAGGACCCTTCGGTGATGTCCACCATGCCCTGCTGGGAGCGCACGGACTCGGCCAGCTCGGTGCGGATCTGGGGCCACAGCCCGCGGGACTTCGGCGCGGCGAAGGCCTGGACCTGCACGCTGGCCTGACCCTCCTCCAGCGTCACGGCCACGACCCGCTGGGACTTCTGATCCACGTCCAGGCGCAGGTTCACCCCGGGTTCGCGGCGGATGCGCAGCCCGCCCAGGTCGATGAACCCCTCCAGGTCCGCCGCGTCGACCTCGGCGAGGTCGAAGGGCCCGGTCTGGGCCCGCTGGGAGGTCCGCTCCTCGGTCTCGGAAGGGGCCTGGGCCTCCCCCGCGGCGTCGCTGACCTCGGCCTGCGACGCCGCGGGGTCCTTCCATGCGTCATCCTTCCGCGCGGCGTCCTTCTGCTCGTCGACCGCCGGCTCCTGCTCGGCCTGGTCCTTCTTCTTCCTGCCGAATCCCAGCATGCTGCCTCAGCCTCTCCTCGTCGTCTTGGTCGTGTGCCGACCCGGTGCCTGGTCGCGTCGGTGGTGTCGTCAGCGGGTCCCGCTGGAGCCGAAGCCGCCGGCGCCGCGGGCGGCGGGTTCGTCCTCGGCGGCCAGCGTCGGCACGAGCGTGAACGCGGCGGTCTCGTGGCGCTGCACCACCAGCTGCGCGATGCGGTCCCCGCGGCGGATCGCGAAGGGCTCGCTGCGGTCGGTGTTCAGCAGGGTCACCACGATCTCTCCCCGGTATCCCGAGTCCACCGTGCCGGGGGCATTGAGCACGGTGACGCCGTGCTTCAGGGCCAGTCCGGAGCGCGGGTGCACCAGCCCCACCAGGCCGCGGGGCAGGGCCAGGGCGACGCCGGTGGGCACGGCGGCCCGGTGGCCCGGTTCGATCACGAGGTCCACCCGGCTGCGCAGGTCCGCGCCGGCGTCTCCGGGGTGGGCGTAGCTCGGCGGGTCCAGCTCGGGGTCCAGCAGCTGCAGCGGGATCTCGGTGGTCTGGCTCATGGTCTCGGGAGCACTTCCTCGGTGGACGGGATGCGAAAAGACGGCGTGTGGCCGGGGCGCCAGCCTCCCGTCTGCCGCTCGCGCCGCGGCACCCGGACGGCGTCGGGGGCCCGTAGGCCACTGTAGTTCACCGGACGGGGAACCGGCGGGGCGGGACCCTGCCGCACCGCCCGGCCCCCGGGCCGCGGGGCGTGCGGGGTCGGGTTCGTGAGATCCTGGAGGCATGTCAGCATCCCTGCCCACCCCGCACGATGACGCCCCCGCCTCTTCCCCGGCCGTGACGGCTCCCGGGGAGGTGCTGTTCCGGGAGAAGCTGGTTCCCTCGGTGGGAACCTGGATCCTGGTGGTGGTCTTCGGCCTGGCCGTGTTCCTCATCGGGGCCCCCATCAGCATCCCGATCGGCACCGCCGTGGCCGTCGTCCTGGCGGGCCTGCTCGGGGTGATCCTCACGGCCACCTCCCCGGTCCTGGAGGTCACCCAGGACTCCCTGCAGGTGGGCCGGGCCCACATCGAACGGCGCTACGTCGGGCGGGCCGAGGCATTCCGCGGGGACGCCGCTCGGATCGCGGCGGGGCCGGCCGCGGACGGACGGGCCTACATGTGCTTCCGCCCGTGGGTCTCCCCCGTGGTGCGCATCCGCATCGAGGATCCCGCGGACCCCACCCCCTACTGGCTGGCCAACGCCCGGCACCCGGAGGACCTGGTGCGGGCCCTGGGCGGGGATCCGGACGAGCAGGACGAGCACGCCCTGGAGTACACCGAGCCGGCCGCCTCCCCGGAGGACAACCCCGGGTGGCGCCGCTGAGACTGCCCGCGCGAACGGCGGCCTTCGGGTCCGGCGGCGCCGCCGACGCAGCCGGAACGGGCGAGAGCCCGGCGGATCATGGCGGATCCGCCGGGCCCTCGCCGGTCTGGGGAGGCGCGAGCCTCAGCCCTCGCACTCCACGCAGTAGTACAGGCCGTCCTCCTCGCGGGCGATCTGCGAGCGGTGGCGGACCAGGAAGCAGGAGGCGCAGGTGAACTCGTCCTGCTGGGCGGGCAGCACGACGACGGAGAGCTCCTCGTGGGACAGATCTGCCCCGGGCAGCTCGAAGCTCTCCGCGGCGGCGTTCTCGTCCTCGTCGACGACGTTGGACTGCTGATCCCCGCGGTGGGACTTCAGCTCCTCGATGGAGTCGGCGCTGGTCTCTTCGTCCTGCTTGCGGGGGGCGTCGTAATCGGTGGCCATTGGGTGAGTCACCCTTTCGATGTCGGGGGACCCGCTCTCCTCGATGAGAGCCGGTCGTGACGGATGTGCGGTCCGTTCGGCACGCGATGCTGCCCCTCGGATTCGCGGTGCAGGGGACGGTGCGGCGCCGGTAACGCGACGATTGAACACCATCGGACACACCGTGTCCAGCCGAGGCGCGCGCACGGCGTCGTCAGGGGCGGAAACAGGCCCCGCACCTGCCCGAATCCGCGCGGAGCGAACGGGTACTCTGGTCAGTGATACCCTCGCGGGAGCCGTCATCGCCGAGCCCGGCGCCGGGGCGGCGGGCCCGGCGGACGGTCACGATGTCGAAGGAGAGCCGATGCAGCAGTTGCGATTCGTAGGGGTGCACGATGACGGGCAGCACCTCATCCTGGAGACCCCGGATGGCGAGCAGCGCTTCAGCGCGCCCCTCGACTCCGACCTGCGCAACGCCGTGGTCAAGGCCCGTCGCGCCCATCCGGCCCGGGGGCTGTCCGGCAACGGGGTCTTCGGGCCCCGGGACATCCAGACCCGGTTCCGCCAGGGGGCCAGCGTGGATGAGATCGTGGCCGAGTCCGGGTGGAAGCCGGAGCGGGTGCGCCGCTACGAATGGCCGATCCTCGCCGAGCGCTCCCACATCGTCGCCGAGGCCAAGGCCGTGGCGGTGACCCCGCTGCACGCCGAGCGCACCGCCGTCTCGACCCGTCCGAGCCTGCACGAGCAGATCGTGGCCGTGCGGGAGGACTGGGGCTTCGCCGAGGGCGACGCCCAGTGGAACTCCTGGCAGCGCGAGGACGGGCAGTGGAACGTCTCGGTGTCCGTGGACTACTCCCCCGCGGCCCTGGGGCAGCTGCCCGACGGCGCCGAGTTCCCGGCTCGCTTCGTCTACAACCCCGCCAACCAGACCGTGACCGCGGCCAACGCCGTCGCCGAGTTCCTCCTGGGCCGCGAGACCGGAGGGCAGGAGGCGACGGGCCAGCCCTCCCCCGGCCCGCAGGAGCTGGACGATCAGGCGCAGGATCCGGAGGCCCCGGAGGCGGACGAGTCCGCCCCGGCCGGGCAGGATCCCGCCCCGTCGGAATCCGCGACGGCCGAGACCGACCCGGCCGAGCGTGCGGAGCTGCGCACGGTGCCGGAGCCCACGCAGGACGCCCAGGACGAGCTGCTGGAGGAGCTGCAGCGGCGTCGCGGCCGGGCGGCCGGAACCGATCCCTCCTCCGACGCCCGCGTGCAGAGCCTCGCCGAGCGGATGGGCGAGGATGCCTCCGCCCCGGAGGAGACCGATCCTCGGGCCGACGAAGACGCCGACCACGGCCGGCACCCCGGCGCCGGGGCTCAGCGGGGCTCCGGCCGGCGTCCCTCCGTGCCCAGCTGGGACGACATCGTCTTCGGCGGTCGGCACTGATCCACACCCCCGCACGCTCCCGGGCCGCCCGCCGGACGGGATCGGCATCGACCACGACCGCACCTGATATGGGACAGTGACTTCATGGCCAAGAAACGGCGTCGTCGCGACAGCGCACAGGACCCCGCGGCCCCGCACGGCGGATCCGAGGACTCCGCCGCCCGGGAGGCCGCGGGCGCCGAGGAGTCGGCTCCGCAGACGGAGGCGACCGAGCAGGTCGCCGCGCAGGAGGAGCGCGAGGCGCTGGCACCGGGCTACGAGTACGTGGACGATGCGACCGCACAGACCGCGACGGGTCAGCCCACCGAGCCGATGGTGAGTCTGAACGATGAGCTGTTCGGCCCGCAGCTGCCCGACGATCCGGAGGCCACCGCTCAGCGGCGCCGCTGGGCGCGCCGACGCCGGCAGCAGACCGCGGCATCCGCGACGGATTCCCCCAGGACCGGGGCGACGCCGGGGCTCGATGGGGTCGCACCCGTCACGGCCGCCCGGGAGACCGCCTCGGCTCCCGAGCAGTCGGCGCCGGAAGCCCCGGATCAGGATGCGGGGCCGGCCCCGGCTCGGCGCGGGCGGGCCGGGCGGATCGCGGCCCTGGCCGGTCTGGCCGTGATCGGTCTCGGCATCGGCGCCGGGGCGACCTACCTCTACCAGCAGCGCGGGGACCAGCCAGCCCCCGCCCCGACCTCCTCGGCGCCGCGCACCACCTCGAGCTCACCCTCCCCCAGCAGCGCGCAGCCGACCCGGCAGGAGACCAGCCCGGCCCCGCAGCCCACGGTCATCGAGCCTCCGCAGCAGGGGGAGATCTCGGTGGCGCCGCAGCCGACCCAGGAGCCCACGCAGGCGCCGACCACCAGCGCCGCGCCGAGCCCGGAGCCGACCGAGGAGCCTACAACACCGGAGCCGACCCAGGAGCCCACGCAGGAGCCGACATCCGCCCCGGCGCCCGAGCCCACGACCCAGGCGCCCGCCCCGAGCACCCAGGCCCCGGCCCCGACCAACCCCGGCGGGCAGCAGCCCACCCAGGACACCCGCGGGCAGGGTGGACAGGATCAGGGCGCGCAGGATGAGAACGCGCAGTCGGGGCAGGACGCGGGCACCGCGGGCGGCTCCGGCGGGTAGGTCTGCCGCGGACGGTGGAGCGGGGGTGCCTGATCAGCGGCGGGGCAGCACGAGCAGGCGCCCGGAGACCGGGTGGCGCAGCACCTCGATGTCCCAGCCGTAGACCGCGCTGAGCCGCTGACTCGTGCACACCTGCTCCGGGGTGCCCTGCGCGACGATCCGGCCGTGCTCCAACAGGATGATCCGGTCGGCGTAGGCCGCGGCGACGTCCAGGTCATGCAGGACCACGACGACGCCGGCCCCATCCGCGGCCAGCTCCCGGCAGGTGCGCAGCGTCTCCTCCTGGTGCAGGATGTCCAGGGCCGCGGTGGGCTCATCCAGGAGGATCAGCGGGGTGCGCTGGGCGAGGACCCGGGCCAGCTGGACCCGGACGTTCTCCCCGCCGGACAGCGTGGTCATGTCCCGATGGCGCAGCCGCCGGGTGCGGGTCGTCTCCAGCGCCTCGGCGCAGGCCCGGTCGTCCTCCTCGGCGAGCGGAGTCCCCTTCCACGGGGTCCGCCCCATGGCCACGATCTCCTCCACGGGGTAGGAGAACGCGACCTGGGAGTTCTGCAGCAGGACGCTGCGCCGTCGGGCCAGCTCCATGGGGCTCCAGCCGCTCGGGGCCCTCTCGCCCACCCGCACCGTGCCGCGGCCCGGGGTGAGGTCCCCGGCGAGCGCGGACAGCAGGGTGGACTTCCCTGCGCCGTTGGGTCCGATCAGGGCCAGCACCTCCCCCGCCTCGACGTCCACGGTGATGTCCTCGAGCACGGACCGCTCCCCGAAGCCGTGGCCGATGCCCTCGGCTCGCAGCAGGCTCACAGGCTCACCCCCTTGCGCAGGGTGCGCCGCAGCAGCACGAAGAAGGTCGGACCCCCGACCAGGGCCGTGAAGATCCCGATGGGCAGATCCGCAAAGGGCACCAGCGTGCGCGCCGCCAGATCCGAGGCGGCGATGAGCACGGCCCCGCCGAGCATCGAGGCCGGCAGCAGCACGCGGTTGGAGGGACCCAGCGCCAGGCGCAGGACGTGCGGGACGATCAGCCCGACGAAGGCGATGATCCCGGCGTAGGCCACGGCCGCCCCCGTGAGCAGGGCCGCACTGGTGATGGCGGCGATGCGCAGGTGCTCGACGTCGACGCCCGTGTGCCGCGCCGCCCGATCGCCCAGAGCCAGCAGGTTCAGCCTTCCGGCGATGACGAGACCGACGACGAGGCCGAGGAGGATGATCGGGCCCGCGGAGAAGACGGCCTTCCAGGTGGAGCCGTTGAGGGACCCCATCTGCCAGAACACGATCTGATCCCGGTCGGTGGGGCTGGCGACGAACACCAGGAAGGCGATCGCGGCATTGGCCACGGCGGTCACCGCGATGCCCGTGAGGATCATGGTGATCACCCCGGCCCGGCCATCGCTGCGGGACAGGACGTAGACCACGACCGTGGTGACCATGGCCCCGACGAAGGCCAGCAGCGGCACGGTGAAGATCCCGAGGAAGCTCAGGCCCAGCACGATGGCCAGGCACGCCCCCACGGCGGCCCCCGCGGAGATGCCGATGACACCGGGTTCGGCCAGCGGGTTGCCGAACACCGCCTGCATGACAGCCCCGGCGCAGCCCAGGGCCGCCCCGACCAGCACGCCCAGGACGATGCGGGGGAAGCGGATGTTCCACAGGGTCGCATCCGCCAGCTGCAGGGAGGGCTGGACCGGGGACCACCCGAGGCGCCGGGTCACCGAACTCAGGACGTCCCTGGCCGGGATCTCGTACTGGCCGAGACCCGCGGAGAGCAGGCAGAGCACCGCCAGGACGACGCCGAGCGCGACGAGGGTCCCCCCGATGCGCCCGGCGCGGCCCCTCTGCGGCATCAGGAGGAGGCCCCGTCCCCGGACACCGCGTCCGGGGCGTAGACGGCCTGGGCCAGGGAGAGCAGCACCGCCGGGGTGTTCGGCCCGAAGGACAGGATCTGTCCGTCGGCCATGGACACGACGCGCCGGTTCTTCCCGGCCGTGGTCTCCCCGACGCCCGGACGAGCCAGGAACCCGTCGATGCCGCCGGTGGATTCGATGCCCTTGCTCATCGCCAGGATCAGATCCGGGTTGAGCTTGACCAGAGCCTCGGAGGTGGCGGGCACGATGTCCTCCACTCCCTTCTCGGTCGCGGCGTCGACCCCGGACAGGGAGGTGATCAGGTCATCCGCCCCGCTGCCCTTGCCCAGGATGAAGAACACCCCGGCGTTGCCGCGCACGTACAGGAAGGCCATGGACAGCTTCTTCCCGTCCTCACCGGGGGCGACGTCGCGGATCGTCTGGATCGCGTGGTCCAGATCCTTCTGCACCCGCTCCCCCAGGCGCTTGCCGTCCTCCGGAACCCCCAGGGCGTCGGCGACCTTCTGGATCTGCCCGTCGATCAGGTCCATGCGCCGGTCCGGGGAGAAGTGCACCACGGTGATCCCCGCCGAGCGCAGCTGCTCGGTGATCTCGGTGGGCCCGTTGGTGGTGTCCATCAGCACGACCGTCGGGGCCGTCTTCATGATGGCCTCGGCATTCAGATCGTGACCGTTCTCCGTCACCAGCGGCAGATCCTTCAGGGACTCCTCGGTGGATGAGGTGACCCGTCCGACCAGCTTGTCTCCCTGGCCCAGGGCCTCGACGGTCTGGGCGAGGGTGCCGTACAGGTCCAGGGCGAGGATCCGTGAGGTGTCCGTGACGGTGACCTCGGTGCCCTGATGGTCCTTGACGGTCACGGGCAGCTTCGGCTAGCTGGGATCGGAGATGGGCTCCACGTCCGGAACCGAGGCCGCCTCGGTGGGGCCGGTGATGGACTTCGGGTCATCCACGGCGTTCTGCTTCAGCGCGGTGGCGGCCTTCTCGAGAGACGCGGCGTACTGCTCGGAGTCGGCCCCGCCCCCGCCCCCGCCGCTGGCGGAGGAGCCCGCCGCGCCGCCCTGGTCACCGCAGGCGGTGAGCAGCAGGAGCAGGCTGAGCAGCAGGGCCGTGATGACCCTGGCCGGTCCCCGCAGGGCCCGGGGGTCGGCGGCCCCCGGGCGGGTGCTCGGTGCGGGGCGCATCAGCGCTGCCGCCCGTTCACGCGACGCCGGGCGATGACCACGGCGGCCGCGCCGACGGCCAGCACCGCCAGGCCGACCGCGGCCAGCTGCTGCGGACGCTGGGCGCCGGTCTCAGCCAGGTTCTCGCAACCGGGGCCCTGGTACTCCACACGGGTGGTCACCTGGGGGGAGGCGTCCGCGGCCGGCGCGGCGGCATCCCCGGTGAGGGACGCGGAGAAGCTCAGCGGATCCAGCTCCTGGCCGGCCTCGTAGAAGTTGGCGAAAGCATCGGCACCGGTCTGGGTGAGGGTGGTCTTCGCGTCGCTGACGGACACGGAGCCTCCGTCGGCCTGGATCCCGGACAGGTCCACGTTGGCGAACACGACGTCGCCGTAGTCCTTGTTCTTGCCCTCCATGTCATTGGAGGAGATGGTCGCGTAGAGCTTGCCGTGGCTGCCGTCGATCTCCAGGTGGAAGTCGGAGAGCTTGGTGTCCAGGATGCCCTTGTGCCCGGTGAAGTGCAGGGTGCCGGGGAACTTCAGGGAGCCGGAGCCGTCCTTGAAGGTCCCGGTGCCTCCGGACCAGGAGTACTTCCCGTTCGCGTAGCTGACGTCGGTCAGGTCCCACTTGCCCTTGGCGATGCCACCGGAGATGTAGTTGCGGAAGGAGGTCTTCAGTCCCCAGTCCATGGTGGCCGCGGAGACGGTGCCCTGGGCCGAGGACGCGCCGGAGGCGGCCGCCGGCGTCGCCGTCTCCGTGACGGTCACCGGCACGCACTGCAGCTCGGCCTGCCCGGGATCCGTGGAGACGGCCCCGGCACCACCGGCGCTCGTCCCGCTCTGGGCCCCGGAGCCGGACCCGGTCCCGCTGCCGTTGGAGCTCCCGGTCTGTGCGGCATCGTCCGTGGAGGCGGAGGCGGTCTTGCCGGAACCGGCGGAGGTGTCGGCCTCGTCCAGGGTGGCCTCATCCGGGTTCTGCACGGCGGCGCCCAGGCGCGCGGTGAAGCTCAGGGGGTCCAGTTCCTGGCCGGCCTCGTAGAAGCCCGCGAAGGCATCCGCGCCCTTGCTGGTGGGGGTGGTGCGCGCGTCCTGCGCGGAGATGACGTCGCCGGTCAGGGTGGCCCCGCTGAGATCCACCTGCGCCAGGGCGACGCTCTTGTAGGAGATCATCTTCCCGGGAGTCTTGTAGTCGTCGTTGAGCTCGCGGGAGTCGACGTCCGCGACGAGGGTGCCCTGGCCGTCGCGGATCTGCAGGCGGGCGTTGGCGATGGTCAGGTCCAGCAGCCCCTTGTGCCCGGTGAAGTGCAGCGTGCCGGGGTAGTCGATCTGGCCGGTGCGGGTGGCCGGATCGTAGTAGCCGCTGGCGTTGTCGTACGTGAAGATCCCGTTGCGATCCTGAACTCCGGACACGGTCCAGGAGCCACGGGCGATGGGGCCCTTGATGTACTTGCGGAAGGATTCCTTCACGCCCCAGGACATGGACCCGGAGTCCACCGTGCGCTTGGTGGTCTCGGTCTTCTTCCCCTCCTGGGCGGTGCCCTGGCCGGAATCCCGGGTGGGCTGGGCGGCGGGAGTCTCGGACGACTCGGCGGTGGACCGCGGGGCCGCGATGCTGGGCTTCGGGCTCGAGCTCGGCGCGGGCGTGGACGTGCGGGTGGGCTGCGGCTGCTCGCTGGGCTGGGCCGAAGGCTCCTGAGCGGCGGTGTAGGCGGCGGTCAGGCTCAGGGAGTCCAGCTCCTGGCCCGCGTCGTAGAAGGTCTGCCCGAACACGGCGCGCCCGGAGTCCTTGAGTGTGACCTTCGCGTCCTGGAGGCGGAGCTGGCCGTCGGCGCCGGTGAGGCCCTTGAGGTCGACGTCGGCCAGCTCCAGGTTCCGGTAGTCCTTCAGCTCGCCCTGAGTGGTGGTGTCGATGAAGGGCCGGGCCTTCGCGTCGGCGATCAGCGTGCCCTTGGTCCCGTCGATGCGCAGTCGCAGGTTGCTCAGGGTGGTCTCGAGGATGCCCTTGTGCCCGGTGAAGGCGACGGTGCCGGGCAGGGAGATCTCCCCGCGGGTGCCGTCGTAGGTGCCTTCGCCCCCGCTCCAGCGGTAGGTTCCGTCGGAGTTCTTCTGCAGACCGTCGGAGAGGGTGATCTTGCCGTGCGCGATGGACCCCTCGACGTACTTGCGGAAGGACTGCTTGACTCCCCAGTCGGCGGTGGCGTCGGTGACGTTCTTCTGGGCGGAGTCCTGGGTCGCCTGGCTGATCGAGGCCTCGGGGGCCGCCTGCACGGCGATGGGGGCGGCGGCGACGCCGGAGACGCCGAGGACGGTGGCCAGGAGCAGGGTGGAGGAGCGTCGGGCGGGCAGATGGGGGGGGGTCATGATGTCCTTCATGGGGGCTTGCGGGTGATGGGTGTTCCGGAAGGTGCCGCGGATGCGACCGACGTGGGAGGCGGCCGCTGGGCCGGGTCCCGCAGGCACCCCGCACCATGCGGGGTGCCTGCGGGACCCGTGCGGGTCAGTCCGCCTGGCGGGTGCGACGGCGCCGGGCCAGGAGGATCACACCGGCGGCCAGGGCCGCCAGGCCGATCGCGGCCGGGGCGGCCACGGCGGCACCGGTGCTGGCCAGTGAGCCGGTGGAGCCGCCGTCGGCGGTGGCTCCGGGCTGATCAGCATCGGCCTGGCCGCTGCCGCCGACGGTGAAACCGCCGCCGGAGCCGGGGGCGGAGACGCTGCCGTCGCCGGTGCCGCCGATCGTGGTGTCGGCGTCATCGGTGTGACCGGGCTGCTCGGTGGCGCTCGGCTGGGCGGTGGAGTCCCCGTCCGCGCCGGGGTTGCCCAGCTGGAAGGCGGACTCGTGGACGCTGCCGTCCTCGAAGGTCGCGGTGAACGGAACGGTGAAGGTCAGGCCGGCCGGGACCTCGGCGGGCCAGGTCACGCGCACGGCGCCGGTCTTCATGTCGACGTCGATGCTCCAGCCCTGCGGCAGCTCGGAGCGGTCGAAGGTGAAGCCGGAGACGTGCTCCCAGGTCGCGGCGTCCTTCAGGTGCAGGGTGGCCTCACCCCGGAGTGCCGTCGAAGGTCAGCACCACGGAGTCCCACTCCAGCACCACGGCCAGGGGTTCCGGCCGCTCGGTGGGCTCCGCGCTCGGAACGGGGGTTCCGGTCGCCGACGGGGCCGCGGTCGGCTCCTCGGTGGGGGTGGCCGTGGGCTCGGCCGTCGGGGTCGCGGTCGGCTCCTCAGTCGGCTCCGCCGTCGGCTCCTCGGTCGGCTCAGCCGTGGGCTCCTCGGTCGGCTCCTCAGTCGGCTCCGCCGTCGGCTCCTCGGTCGGCTCCTCGGTCGGCTCGGCCGTGGGCTCCGCCGTCGGGGAAGGATCCGGGAAGAGGGCCTGACGCTGGGCCTCGGTCAGCGTCAGCGGGGCGCTGTGCAGGAGGGTCTGCTCGGTGGGGTCGCCGTGAGCGGTCCACACGACCACCTTGTAGTCGGCGTCCTGGCGCAGCGCCGCCGTCTTGGCGGTCACGTCGGTGGAGAAGGCGCCGTCCCTGATCAGGCCCTTCCAGACGAAGCTGACGCCGGCGATGTTGTTCTGACGGACCTGCTCATCCGGGATCGAGGCATCCACGATCGCCGCGTACACGCCGGCGGCCTCCTTGCCGGTGGAGGCCTGGGGCAGGGATCCGTAGCCGGTGCCGGAGACCCGCACGGTCAGGTTCTCGGCGTCGGCGGAGAGCACCTGCTCGGTGGTCTCGCGCTGGACGGGAGCCTCGATCTGGGCGGAGAAGCTCAGCGGATCCAGTGCGGCGCCGTTCTCGTAGAAGGCCCCGCCGCCGAAGGCCACCTGCCCGGCCTCGGTCAGCGTGGTCGGCGCCCCCGCGACGGACAGGGTCCCGTCGGCCGAGCTCAGACCGGACAGGTCCACGTCGGCCAGCTCCAGGTTCGGGTAGGACTCCAGCTCGCCCTTGGTGGTGGTGTCGATGAACGGCCGCGCCTGGGCGTCGGCGATCAGCGTGCCCTTGGTCCCGTCGATGCGCAGTCGCAGGTTGCTCAGGGTGGTCTCGAGGATGCCCTTGTGCCCGGTGAAGGTGACGGTGCCCGGCAGGGCGACCTCCCCGGAGGTGCCGTTCCAGGTTCCGGTGCCCTCGCTCCAGTGGTAGGTGCCGTCGGCGTTCTGAGTCAGCCCGCCGGAGACGGCGATCTCCCCGCGGGCGATGGGGCCCTTGATGTAGCGACGGAAGGACTCCTTGACGCCCCAGTCCATGGTGGCCTGGGTCAGGGTGTCCTGCTGGGTCTGGGCGGCGGGCTGGACCTGGGCCTGGGCGGGGACCGGGCTCGCATCGGCGACGGCGGGCAGGCTCGCGAGGCCCGCCAGCCCGATGACGGCCGCGGCGGCGACGGTGCCGACGCGGCGGGAGGTGCTGGAGTTGTTCATGATGCCTTCGGGTCGAGTGACGGGGAGGGTCCGGTTCCTGTGCAGGCGCGGCTGTGCAACGGACGAGGGCCGGCACACCCCAAACTAAGGTGTGGCTCAGCAGAATTCAAGGGCACCCTCTGATCGAGTCATGTTTCGGTGACAGACTGTCATCAAGACATGTTGGCGACACCCTGTCACCAACCCTGTTCACCCGACCGAGTGCCCGGAGGCCCCGATGTCCGTCACCACCGCCCACCGCTCCCGCACCGACGCCGCGCAGGAGGAGACCTTCTCCGCGCGCCTGCGCCGCTCGACCGCCGAGCGGCACTCCTCCGCCGAGCACTCGACCTTCATGACCGACCTCATGGGCGGCACCCTGGATGCGAGCGCCTACCTCCGGCTGCTGGCGCAGTACCGCCACATCTACGCGGCACTCGAGGAGGTCGCCCGCTCCTTCCGCGAGGACCCCCAGCCGCTGACGGACCCGTTCGTCCTTCCCGGGCTGGATCGGCTGTCCGCGATCGAGGCGGATCTGGCGGTGCTCGCCGACTTGGTGGGCCGCCCGCTCGACGTCGACGGAGATCCTCTCTTCGCGGCCCTGCCCAGCACCGCCGAGTACGTCGCGCGCATCCGGACCACCCGCACCAGCCCGGAGCGGTTCCTGGCCCACCACTATCTGCGCTACCTCGGGGACCTCTCCGGCGGGCAGGCGGTGGCGGCGCTGATGGCCCGGCACTACGGACTTCCCGCCGAGGCGCTGAGCATGTACCGCTTCCCGGACCTGCCCAAGCCCAAGGTGTTCAAGGACGGCTACCGCACCCTGCTGGACCGGGCGCAGCTCAGCGAGGACCAGCGTGCCGCGCTGGTCGAGGAAGCCGTCGCCGGCTTCGACCTCAACGCCCGCATGTTCGCCGACCTGCAGCGCGCCGTGCGCGCCTGAGGCGGGGCATCGCCCCGGCGATCCTCCGACGATCCCCTGCGCCCGCTCTGGGCGACCCTCGGAGCGGGCACCGGCCCGCCCCGCTGCGGCTCACAGGGCCAGCAGCGGAACCTTCCGCTCGGCGTCGGTCCAGGAGCCGTGCTGACCCACCATGCCCTTGGCCAGCGGGGAGACCCGGCGCAGGTCGTACAGGGCCAGCTCCCCGGAGGCGGCGATCAGCAGATCCCCGATGCGTCCGCGGACCCCCTCGCGCAGGTCGCCGAAGCAGCCCGCGCGCACCAGGTCCTCCCGGTCCAGGATCCAGGCCCGGTCCCCGAAGCGCTGCCCCCACGCCGCGATCAGGCGCCCCCGCGCGGTCTCGTCCTCGGGGTCGGCCAGGTGCAGCTGGACCAGGCGCGGCTCGCCGGCGGTCAGCTCCACCCCGGCGACCAGCTCCGGGTGCTCGTCGTAGGAGATGCGGTGCTCGGCGGCGACGTCGACCATCCCGTGATCCGCGGTGAGCAGGATGAGGGTCTCCTCCCCCGCCCGCGAGCGCAGCCGCCGCAGCCCGGAGTCCAGCTCCTCCAGGGCCTCGCGCCAGGCGGGGGAATCCACGCCGTACCGGTGCCCGGCCTGATCCAGCTCCGGCCAGTACAGGTACATGAGGGTGGGCTCCGGGCTCTGCAGCCGCTGGGCGGCCTTCGCCACGCGGGCCACGGTGGAGCCGGCGGCTACGAAGTCCCCGCCGCGCAGGGCCGCCCGGGTCAGGGCCGACCCGGCGTAGGCGCGCTGGGAGACGGTCACGACGTCGGTCAGGCCCTCCAGCTGCTGGAAGATCGTCGGCAGCGGCTGCCAGTCCTCGGGCAGCATCTGCGGATCCCATCCGGAGAGCTGGTTGACCACGACGCGCCGGGACGGGTCCACGACGTCGTAGCCGACCATCCCGGTCCGTCCCGGGGGCTGCCCGGTGCCCAGAGTGGCCAGGGACGCCGCGGTGGTGGAGGGGAAGGCCGCGTCCAGATCCGCCAGGCGGGCCGCCCGGCGCAGGGTCGGGGCGTAGCCCAGGTGCCGCTCCAGCTGCTCGGCGCCGAGCCCGTCCACCAGGACCAGGCACACGTTGCGGTAGGAGCCCGGGGGCCGCCCGGCCCGTTCCAGCGCGGCGGACAGGCCGAGCCGGTCCCCGATCCCGGCGGGCCGGTGATCCTCGGGAAGCGCCTGCACGGGGCGGTGCAGGGCGGCCGCGGAGGCCAGCGCGTCGGCGACGGCGCCGGTGCCGTAGGCCGGGGCGGGCGGCATCTCGCGCCCGAGCAGGTCCCGCAGCGGGCTCGGGCTCACAGGTGGGAGGTCCCGGACAGGGCGGTGTTGGCCCGGCGCAGGGCCCGGGCGAACTCCTTGGCGTCCTCCACCGCCTGTGGGCCGTCCGCCTCCGCGGAGATCCGCAGCACGACGTCCTCCCGGGGGGCCACCCCGGTGTAGCCGTGGTCGGCCTCGCAGGCGGGATCCGCGCAGTCGGCCGGCTGCACGTCGATGCGCTGGGATCCGGTCCAGGACATCATCAGCGTGACCTCCGAGGCGGGGGTGCGGGGGGTGTACTCCTGGGGCTGGCGGTAGGCGAAGGACAGCGTCACGGAGGTGAGGTTGCGGATCGGGACGGTCTCCGTGGACACGTGGGCGACCACGTCCTGGCCGTCCTCGTCCAGCGCCTGGTCATCCACGTGGGTCACCTGCACGACCTCGCCGGCCAGGGCCAGGACGGTCACGTGCCGGTGGACCTCCGTCTGATCGAAGTGGGTCTCCACCTGCACCAGGTGCGAGGTGGGCACGGCCCCGTCCAGGGCATCCGTGACCACGTCCATGACCAGCTGCGGGTAGAAGCCCGCGTTGATGATGTCCTCTTCCAGCTTCCGTCCCTGATATCCCGACTCTGCCATCGACTCGCTTTCCTGGTGCCGCTGATCCTCTGCGCGGGGCGCGCGCCGTGCGCGGCACCCCGCCGTCCGGACATTCTACGTCCCGCCCGGCCCGCCCCGGGAGGCCCTGTGGATCACCGGGTCATGGTGCGCCGGGCGGAGTCCGTGCGCCGCTGGGGGTTGCCCAGATCCACCCGGGCGCCCAGCACCGTGAGGTCGTCGGCGGAGAGCATGACGGGATTCAGCTCCAGGCGCGCGATCTGCGGGTGGGCGTCCTTCAGCTGCGCCACCCGGGCCAGCAGCTCCTCCAGCAGGGACACCGCGACCACCGGCAGCCCCTCGTAGCCGAACAGCTTGCGGCTGGCCCGCGGCGCCCGCACCATCAGCCGCACGTCCCGCTGGGTCAGGGGCGGGACGCGGTGGGCCCAGTCCTCCAGCAGGTTCACCGCGTCCCCGGCCATCCCGAAGGAGACGACGGGCCCGAGCAGGGGATCCTCGGTGGCGCGGATGACGCAGTTCTGCCCGGGCGTTCCCATCGCCTGGACCTCCAGGCCGACCTCCCCGTAGGGGCGCAGGGTCCGGCGCATCAGGGCGATGTCCCGGCGCAGCGCGGCCTCGTCCTCGATGCCCAGGCGCACCCCGCCCAGGTCCAGGCGGTGGCGCAGGGTCGCGTCGGTGGTCTTCAGCACCACCGGGTAGCCCAGGCGCTCGGCGGCCCGCACCGCCTCCTCCTCGGTGGTGAAGGGCACCGATTCCAGCACCTCGATGCCGTAGGCCCCGAGCAGCTGCCGGGTGCGCTGCTGATCCAGCTCCAGCAGCCCCTCCCCCGGGATCCTCGGGGCCTCCTCGCGCAGCAGCCGCCGCACCGCCTTGGCGTCGGTGCCGTCCACCTCGGCCAGGAAGGCCTCCTCCTTCTCCCGCCAGTCGACGTAGTCCATGATCGCCGCGAGCGCGCCGACCGCGGCCCCCGGGGATTCGAAGCAGGGCAGCCCCGGCAGCTCCCGAGGCTCCTCCTGCCCCGCGGCGGACTCCTCGAGGGTGCGGGGGCACGGGAAGATGCCGCGGCGCGAGGCCGAGGAGTCCAGCACCCCGACGAACGCGGCGAGCACGGGGGTGCCGGTCTGGGCCGCGCAGTCCATCAGCACCGCGGCGATCTCGTCGGGATCGGCCAGGGGCGTGGGCAGCAGCGTGACGATGGCGGCGTCGACGTCGGTGGCGCGCAGGGCCGCGAGCAGGGCCTCGCGGATGATCTCGCGCGGGTCGGTCTCCAGCCCGGAGGTGTCCAGGGCGTCCTCGCGGCGGCGGACCTCCACCCCGTGGGCCGTGCAGGCGTCCTCGATGACCCGGCTCAGCGCGAAGGCGTTGGAGACCACCGCGACCCCGCGCCCGCGCGGCAGGGGCTGGGAGACGAGGATCTGGGCGATGTCCATCAGGTGCTCGGAGGTGTCCGCGCGGATCACCCCGGCCTGGCGCATCATCGCGTTGAGCGCCTCCGGCGGGGCGGAGCTGGTGCGCCCGGTGTGTCCCGGGGGCAGCTGGCGCCCGGTGACCTCGGATTTGGCGACGATGACGGGTTTGGTGCGGGCCAGGCGCCGGGCGATCCGGGAGAATTTGCGGGGGTTGCCGATGGACTCCAGGTACAGGCACACGGCCCGGGTGCGCGGGTCGTCCTCCCAGTACTGCATCAGGTCGTTGCCGGAGACGTCCGCGCGGTTGCCGGCGGAGAAGGCGGAGGAGACGCCGATGCTGCGGCGGAACGCCGAGGTGTACATCATCACGCCGATGGCCGCGGACTGGCTGAACAGCCCCAGCGCGCCCCCACCGGGGGCGTGCTCGCCGAAGGTCGCGTTCAGGCGGATCTCGGGGTCGGTGTTGACCATGCCCATCGACGCCGGGCCGATCACGCGCATCCCGTGGTCCCGGGCGATGCGCACCAGCTCCCGCTGGCGGGCCCGGCCGCGGGCGCCGTCGTCGGCGTATCCGCTGGTGATCACCAGGACCCCGCGCACCCCGGCCCGCCCGCACTCGCGCACCACCTGCGCGACCCGGTCGATGGGCACCGCGATGATCGCCACGTCCACGGTCTCCGGGACCTCGGCGATGCTGGGGTGGGCCATCATCCCGGCGACCTCCAGAGCCTCGGGGTTCACGGCGTAGACGGAGCCGGTGTACCCACCCTCCACGATGTTCACCAGGACCTCGTGGCCGGGGCTGGTCCAGTCCCGGCTGGCCCCGATCACCGCGATGGACCGGGGGGTGAGCAGCCGGGCCACCGACTTCGCCTCGGCGCGGTGCTCCCGGGATTCCATGACGGCGCGGGAGCGCTCGGTGGGGTCGATGTCGAAGTGGACCATGACCACGCCGTCGTCGAAGCCGCGGGACAGCTCGTAGCCGGCCTCGGAGAAGACGCTGAGCATCTTCCGGTTCTCCGGCAGCACCTCGGCGGTGAACCTGCGGATGCCCCGCTCCCGGCCGGCCGCGGCCAGGTGCTCCAGCAGGATCGAGCCGATGCCGCGCCCGTGGTGGGCGTCGGAGATGAAGAAGGCGACCTCGGCCTCGGCGGGATCCCCGGTGCGGTCGAAGCGGCCGATGCCGATCATCTCCTCCCCGAGCATCAGCACGAAGGCCACCCGGTCCGTGTGGTCCACGGTGGTGAAGCGGGTCAGCTCCTTGGCGGTCAGCGCCGACTTGTAGGTGAAGAAGCGCAGGTAGATGGTCTGCTCGGACTGCCCGGCGTACATCCGCTCCAGGGCGTCCCGATCGGTGGGCAGGACGGGGCGCAGGTGGGCGGTGGCTCCGTCGCGCAGGACGACGTCGGCCTCCCAGTGGGCGGGGTACGGGGGCTGCTCGGACTCGGCCATGACCCCATCCTAGTCCGGCACATCACACTTCCGGGTGGGCGTGACGACGCGGCGTCGCCCCGGGTCCGCCCGGGTGGGGCGTGACCTAGACTGGTGCGGCACCGTCCCCGCCCACCCCCGAAGCGCAAAGGATCACCGATGGCCCCTCGCCGCAAGAGCTCGAGCATGCAGGAGGAGTTCCCGGTCGACGTCGTGGAGAACATCGTCGACGTGGACGTCTCCGCGGAGATGGAGACCAGCTTCCTGGAGTACTCCTACTCGGTGATCTACTCCCGCGCCCTGCCCGATGCCCGGGACGGGCTCAAGCCCGTGCAGCGGCGGATCCTGTACATGATGACCCAGATGGGCCTGCGCCCGGACAAGGGGCACGTGAAGTCCGCCCGCGTGGTCGGCGAGGTCATGGGCAAGCTGCACCCGCACGGGGACGCGGCGATCTACGACGCGATGGTGCGCCTGGCCCAGCCCTTCGCGATGCGCCTGCCGCTGGTGGACGGGCACGGGAACTTCGGCTCGGTGGACGACGGCCCGGCCGCGGCCCGCTACACGGAGGCGCGGATGGCCCCGGCGGCCCTGGCGATGACCGGGGACCTGGACGAGGACGTCGTGGACTTCGTGCCCAACTACGACAACCAGTTCACCCAGCCCGGGGTGCTGCCCTCGGCCTTCCCGAACCTGCTGGTCAACGGCTCCTCGGGGATCGCGGTGGGCATGGCCACCAACATGGCCCCGCACAACCTGCGCGAGGTGATCGCCGGGGCCCAGCACCTGATCACCCACCCGCAGGCCACCCTCGAGGACGTCATGGCCTTCATCCCGGGCCCGGACCTGCCCACCGGCGGCACGATCGTCGGGCTGTCCGGGATCCGCGACGCCTACGCCTCCGGGCGCGGCTCCTTCAAGACCCGCGCGAAGGTCAGCATCGAGCAGGTCACCGCCCGCAAGCAGGGCCTGGTGATCACCGAGCTGCCGTACATGGTGGGCCCGGAGAAGATCATCGAGAAGATCAAGGACGGGGTGCAGGCCAAGAAGCTGTCCGGGATCTCCGACGTCGTGGACCTCACGGACCGCAAGCACGGCACCCGCCTGGTCGTGGAGCTGAAGAACGGGTTCAACCCGCACGCGGTGCTGCTGAGCCTGTACAAGCACACCCCGCTGGAGGACTCCTTCGGCATCAACAACGTCGCGCTGGTGGACGGGCAGCCGCAGACCCTGGGCCTGCTGGAGCTGCTGCGGGTGTACGTGGACCACCGGATCGACGTCGTGCGCCGGCGCACCGAGCACCGGCTGGGCCGCTCGAAGGACCGGCTGCACCTGGTGGAGGGCCTGCTGCTGGCCATCGTGGACATCGACGAGGTCATCCAGATCATCCGCGCCGCCGAGGAGACCGCCGAGGCCCGCACGCGGCTCATGCAGGTCTTCGATCTGACCCAGGTGCAGGCCGAGCACATCCTGGAGCTGCGGCTGCGGCAGCTGACCAAGTTCTCCCGGATCGAGCTGGAGCGGGAGCAGGAGGAGCTGCGCGCGCGCATCGCCGAGCTGGAGGAGATCCTCGGTTCGGATGCGACGCTGCGCTCGGTGGTCTCCGCGGAGCTGGGCGAGGTGGCCGAGAAGTACGGCACGGACCGGCGCACGGTGCTCACCGAGACGGACGATCTGGCGCAGCTGGCGAAGGCGGCGACCCCGGCCGGGGCGAAGAAGACCGGGAAGGGCCTGGGCCTGGCCCTGGAGACCGCGGACGACCCGTGCTGGGTCGCGCTGTCCGCCTCGGGTCTGCTCGGACGCACCCCCGGGGCCCCCGGCGGCCGGGAGCGGCTGGCGGATCCGGGCCAGCGGATCAAGCACGACGCGCTGGTCTCCTGCATCCCCGCGACCGCACGCGGGGAGGTCGGGGCGGTGAGCAGCGCCGGCCGGATGCTGCGGGTGAACGTGATGGACCTGCCGGTGCTGCAGCTGAGCGGGCAGGCGCCGAACCTGGGCACCGGGGTGCCGGTGGCGGAGTTCCTGACCCTGGCCCGCGGGGAGCGGGTGGTGGGCCTGGTGCCGACCTCCGAGGTCATCGCCCTGGGCACCCGGGACGGGGTGGTCAAGCGGGTGAATCCCGACTACCCGCTGAACCGGGACGACTGGGAGGTCATCACCCTGAAGGGCCGCGACGAGGTCCTCGGGTGCGCCGCGGCCGCCGATGACGACCACCTGGTGTTCATCACCCGGGCGGCGAAGCTGCTGACCTTCGACGCCTCCAAGGTGCGGCCGCAGGGCCGCACCGGCTCCGGGGTGGCCGGGATCAAGCTGGCCGAGGACGACGCCGTGCTGGCCTTCGGGGTGGTGCGCCCCGGTCAGCGGGCCGAGGTCGTCACCATCGCCGCCCAGGACGACTCCCTGCCCGGCACCGGCGCCGGCTCCGCGAAGGTCACGGCCTTCGAGGAGTTCCCCGCCAAAGGCCGGGCCACCGGCGGGGTGCGGGCGCATCGCTTCCTGCGCGGGGAGTCCCGACTGGCGCTGGCCTTCGCCGGGCCCGGCCCGGTGCGGGCCGTGTCCAAGTCCGGGGTGGCCCGGTCCCTGCCCACCGAGCACGGTGCCAGGGACGGGTCCGGGGTGCCGCTGGAGCGCGGCATCGTCGCCGTCGGCCCCTCCCTGGACGGCCTCGACGCCGGGCAGCGGCAGAGCCCGACGTCGTAGGCCGGGCCCGCGGGCGGCGGGCGGCCAGCGCAGCGGCCTCAGGACGCCTCGCCGGGCACCGGGTGCGGCTCCCGGGCGTCGGCCGTGCCCGGAGCCAGGCGCAGGACGCTGCGGCAGTGTGCCAGGTCCGCCGGGCGGTGGGAGATGACGATGACGCCGGGCGCCGTCGCGTCGTTCTCCCCCGGGCCGGGGCTCAGACCCGCGGCCAGCCGGGCCATCATGGCGCGCGCGGTGGGTTCGTCCAGGTGGGCGGTGGGCTCATCCAGGTACAGCAGGGGCGCCTCGGTCAGCAGCGCACGGGCCACGGCCAGGCGCTGGCGCTGACCCCCGGACAGCAGGCCGCCGGCCGGGCCCACCCGGGTGTCCAGGCCCTGCGGCAGGGCCGCGACGTCCTGCGCGAGACCGGCCCGCTCCAGGGCGGCGAACAGCTGATCGTCGGTGGGCGCGTGCTCCCGGTCCCGGGCCAGGGACAGGTTCCCGCGCACGGTCGAGTCGAAGACGTAGGCGTCCTGCGGGCACCAGGCGGCCAGCCCGCGCAGCCGGGACGGACCGAGCTCGGGCCCCGCCGCGGAGGAGGCGGGATCGGCGGGGGCGGAGACCGCGGGGTCCAACGCCCGGATGCTGCCGGACTCGCGGGGCAGGAAGCCCAGCAGCACCGCCAGCGCGGTGGACTTCCCGGAGCCGGAGGGCCCGGTGATGCCCCACCAGCGTCCCCGGGCCGCGGTTCCGGTGAGCCCGCGCACCGCCGGCCGGTCCATCCCGGGCCAGCGCGCGGCGACCTCCCGCAGCACCAGGCCCGCCGGCTCGACGTCATCCCGCTCGGCACGGTCCCTCCCCTGGGGTGCGGCGGGGGCGCGGTCCTGCGCACCGGCCCGGACGGCGTCTTCCGTCCGATCTCCGACCTCCGACGGGGTGCCCTCCTGCGCCTGGGAGCCGACCCGCCGGGTCAGTCGGGCGAAGGCGGGCCACGCGCGGATCGCCTCGGTGGCCGCCGTCATCGGCTCCACCAGGGCGGTGGCCAGCAGCACGGGGATCGCCGCCACCGGTGCGGAGACCGCACCGGAGGAGACGGCCGGCCAGGCCAGGGCCGCCGTGCCCAGGGCGGTGCCCCACCACAGCAGCACCTGCCCGCCGGAACCGAGGCCCGTCACCCAGGCCGCCCGGCGGGCCGCCGCGTGCGCGGCGGCGTCGGCGGACCGGAACACCGCGAGCACGGGCTCGACCACGCCGTTGCCGCGCAGATCCTCCCGGTTCTCCAGGACCCCGGCGGCCAGGCCCAGGGCGCGGGCCCGCACCTCCCGCTGGGTCCCCTCCCCCGCGGCGTCGGCCCGCAGGGCCAGGCCGGGGATCACGATCAGACCCACGACGCCGGCCGCGGCCATCAGCCACGCGGCCGACGGGAGACACACCGGGGTGGCGATGACGGCCACCGCCAGGACGGGCACGGCGGTCGCGGCGGGCAGCAGCACCCGGGGCAGGGCATCGCGCAGGTCCTCGACGTCGGCGATCAGCCGACGCAGGAACTCCCGGCCGCGCAGCAGGGAGCGCAGGCCCAGGGCGGTGGCGCCGGTCGCGCTCCAGGTGCGCAGCCGCAGCGCATCGGCCCCGCGCAGGGCGAGATCGTGGGTGCGCAGCCGCTCGGCGTAGCGGAACCCGGCCCGGGCCAGGCCGAAGAAGCGCACCCCGGTGATGGCCACGAGCAGGTACATCAGCCCCGGCTGCTGGGCCGCGCGCACGATCAGCCACCCGGACAGCGCGGTCAGGGCGGCCCCGGCCAGGACGGCCAGGGTGTTCAGGGTCAGGGCCCCGAGCAGGGCGCGGGCGCGCAGGCCGGTGACCCGGCGCAGGATCCCCAGCACCTCGCGCACCCGGGGCCGGGAGCCGTCGGCCGCGGCGGTGGGACCCGCGGTGGCAGGCCCCGCGACGGCGTCCGGCGCCCCGGCCTCCCGCGGGGCTCGCTCCTCGTCGGTCCTCCCCTGCCTGGCCGGGTCCGCCGCGTCGGGTGCGGGTTCCGGGGCCGGGTCCGGGCCGAGCGCGCCCCGGGCGTCCACGCGCAGGACCCGATCGGCCACGGCGCGCACCCGCGGGCTGTGGGTGACCACCACGACGGCGGCCCCCGCGGCGGCCAGGGCCCGCAGGCTGTCCAGCACCCGCGCGGCGGCCGCCGGGTCCAGGTGGGCCGTGGGCTCGTCCACCAGCACCAGCCCGTGGGCGTCCGGCCCGGAAGCACCGGGCGCGTCGATCACCGGCCCCTCGGTTCCCGTTCCGTCGGCTCCTGGCCCATCGATACTCACCCCGTGGGCGCCAGAGGCGGGGTCCGCGCGGCGAGCCAGGAGGGGCGCCAGGGCGCGGGCCAGGGCCAGCCGCCGCTGCTGGCCCGCACTCAGCGCCGCCGGGGCCACCCGGGCCAGGCCCAGCAGGCCCAGCCGCTCCAGGGCCGCCCGCACCCCGGGCACCGCCAGGGCTCCCCGGTCCCGGTCCTTCTCCCCCGGCAGGGATCCGATGCCCTCGCCGGCCGCGAGCCACTGCCCGGCCCGAGACGGCTCGGCGTACAGGGCCGTCTCCGCCGCGGCGGTCTCGGCCAGGAAGCGGGGATCCTGCCCGACCCACGCCACCGGGCCGCGCACCCGCACCGATCCGGTCACCGCGGACCCCGCGGGCAGCAGCCCGGCGGCCGCGCGCAGCAGGGTGGTCTTGCCCGCCCCGGAGGGACCCACCAGCGCGGTGATCTCCCCGGACCGGGCGGTCATCTCGACGTCGTGCACGGCGGGCTCGGTGCGCCCGGGGTAGGTCACGCTCAGCCCCTCGACGGCCAGGACCGGGCGACCCGCCGCTGCGCCCGGCGCGTCCCCCGGCGCAGCATCGGCCGCGTCCCCCGGCTCCTCCTGCCCGGTCGCCGCAGGGTCCTCCCGGAGGATCTCCTCGGCCCGACGCAGGGCCGCGACCCCGTCCTGGGACTGGTGGTAGGCGGTGCCGACGTCGCGCAGGGGCTGGAAGCATTCGGGGGCCAGCAGCAGCACCAGCAGCCCGGTGTCCAGCCCCAGGCTCCCGTTGACCAGGCGCACCCCGATGGTCACGGCCACCACCGCCACGGACAGCGTGGTGATCAGCTCCAGGGCCAGGGAGGAGAGGAAGGCCGAGCGCAGAGTGGTCATGGTGGTGCGCCGGTAACGCTCCCCCAGCTCGGCCAGAGCGCGCCGCTGCGCCCGATCCCGGTTCAGCCCCACCAGCACGGGCAGGCCCCGGGCCAGCTCCGCCAGGTGCGAGGACAGCCGCAGCAGCCCGGCCTGGGCGGTGCGGGTGTCCCGCTGGGTGGTCTTGCCGATCAGCATCATGAACACCGGCACCAGCGGCAGGGTCAGCACCAGCACGAGCGCGCTGATCGGATCGACCAGCGCCACCACGCCCAGCAGGATCACGGGGACGACGCCGGTGGCCACCAGGGCGGTCACGGACCGGGTGTAGTAGTCGTCCAGGGCGTCCAGTCCCCGGGTGATCAGCACGGCCGCCCCGCCCGCGCCGAGGTGCCCGCCGCGCAGCTCGCGGCGCAGCAGCCGCTCGCGCAGCTCGGTCTGGGCGCCGCGGGCCGCGCGCCGGGCGGCAACACCCAGCAGCCAGTCACCCGCCGCCCGCAGCGCCAGGCCGCCGACCGCGATCGCCAGGGCCGCGCTCAGACGCTGCGCGGGGAATCCGCCGGGCGTCCAGGACCCGCCGAGCCCGGGCAGCAGGGCGTCATCGCGCAGGACCTGTGTGCCGATGTACTCGGGCAGGGGCCCGGCGGCGCCGGGATCCGACAGGCCGGCCAGCCCCGCCTGGGCCAGTCCGGTCAGCAGCACGGCCAGGCCCAGGCTGAACAGCACCGTGCCGACCGCGCGCATCGCCTGCAGGAGCCCCAGTGCGGGCAGGGCCCTGCGAGCGTTCGGCCCCAGCGGGGGCCGCGCGGACGACCCACCCCGGGACTCGGCCTCGGAGGGCGCACCGGGGGCGGCCTCGGTGGCGAGGTGGGGATCGGCGCCGGGGTCGACGCCGGGGCGGGCCGGGCTCATCAGCGGCTCAGGCGGTGCGGGTCGGGTGCTCGGCCAGCTCCCGCACGTCGTGGGCGTCCGGGATGTGCTCGGTGCGCAGGCGCTTGCGGAACACCCAGTAGGACCAGCCCTGGTACAGGAACAGCACGGGCAGGCCGAAGCAGCCCACGATGGTCATGATCTTCAGGGTGTACTGGGAGGAGGCGGCGCTGGTCACGGTCAGATCCGCCCCTCCAGCCAGGGTCGTGGGCAGCACCACGGGGAACACGGCCAGGAAGACGGCCGCCGCCCCGGCGATGAGGAACACGGCGCTGCCGGCGAAGCTCGCCCCGTCGCGCCCGGCGCGGGCGAAGGCCCAGGACAGCACGGCCCCGAGCACGGCCAGTCCGGTCAGCGCCCAGGTCGGGCCGACGCCGTCGCGCACCTGCACCAGCAGGACCCACCCGGCCAGGGGCAGCAGACCCACCGGCAGCAGGCGCACCAGGGCCCGCTGGGCCCGCTCCTGCACCGGCCCGGAGGTCTTCAGGGCCAGGAACGCCAGCCCGTGGACCAGGGCGAAGCCGAGGAAGCCGAGGCCGCCGAGCACCGCGGGCCAGGTCAGCCACGCGAAGGCCCCGCCGATCCGGTCCCCGTTCGCATCCAGCGGCAGGCCGGTGGTGGTCAGGGCCAGGGCCGCGCCGATGAGGAAGGCGATCGCCCCGGAGGAGACCGCCAGGATCCCGTTCCAGGTGCGCGCCCACCGGGCGGAGGAGCCCTTGCCCCGGTATTCGATGGACACGGCCCGCAGGATCAGCGCCAGCAGCAGCAGGGTCAGCGGCAGGTACAGGGCGGAGAACAGGGCGCCGTACCAGAACGGGAAGGCGGCGAAGGTCGCGGCACCGGCGGTGACCAGCCAGACCTCGTTGCCGTCCCAGACCGGTCCGATGGTGTTCAGCAGCAGCCGCCGCTCCTTCTCGTCCCGGGCGAAGATGCGGCCCATGAGCATCCCGACGCCGAGGTCGAAGCCGTCCAGCACCAGGTAGCCGGTCCAGAACAGGCCGATCACCAGGAACCAGGCGGTGTTCAGCGCGGGTTCGTTCGCGAGGGTCTCGATCATCGGGTGCTCCTAGTAGGCGAAGGCCAGGACGTCGTCGGAGCGTCGGCCGGCAGGCGCGTCCGCGTCGTCGTCATCGTGCTCGGGGTCCCGCACCAGCTCCGGCATGGCCGCCACGACGCCGGTGCGCACGTACTTGGCCAGCAGCCAGACCTCCACGATCATCAGCACCAGGTAGACCAGGCACAGGCAGATCAGGGAGGTCAGCAGCTCGCCGGGGGTGATCGTCGGGGAGACGGCGGCCTCGGTGAACATGTGGATGCGCTGGCTGGCCGGCAGATCCGGGTTGGGGGCGACGACGAAGGGCTGGCGGCCCATCTCCGTGAACACCCACCCGGTGACGTTGGCGCCGAAGGGCGCGAGGATCCCGAACACGGCCAGGCGCATCAGCCACCGGGATTCCGGCACGGTGCCCTTGCGGGTCAGCCACCACGCCAGGGCGCAGGCCAGCGCGGCCAGGCCGCCGAACGTGATCATGATCCGGAAGCCCCAGTAGGTGACGATCATCAGCGGGACGTAGTTGATCTCCTGCCCCGCTCGGTCCCCGTACTTGGCGTCCTGGGCGAGGTTGGTGCCGTACTCCTTCTCGTACTGGGGCACCAGGGTGTTGATCCCGGCGACGTCGGTGTGGAAGTTGTCGTGGGCGAGGAAGGACAGCAGCCCGGGGATCTCGATGACGGTGTGCACGTTGTTGCAGTCCCGCGCCCCGGGGTTGGAGAAGGTGAACACGGAGAAGGCCGTGCCGTCGTGGCAGGCGGCCTCGGCGGAGGCCATCTTCAGCGGCTGCTGGTGGATCATCAGCTGGGCCTGCACGTGCCCGGAGAAGGCGGTGCCGAGGAAGCCGACGATGCCGATCAGGCAGCCGATGCGCAGGGAGCGCCACCAGACCCGGTAGTCGGTGCGGTCCCGGGCGCCGGTGGGCTCCTCGCCCACGACCACCCGGCCCTGCGCATCCACGGTGTCGATGCCGGCCCGGCGGCGCTGCCACAGCTTGTACCAGGCGATGCCCAGCAGGAAGGATCCGGCCACCGCGATCGAGCCGAACAGGGTGTGGATGATCGCGACGATCGCGGTGTTGTTGGTCAGCACCGCGGCGATGTCGTCGAGCACCGGGCGCCCGTCGACGATCTCGTAGCCCACCGGGTGCTGCATCCAGGAGTTGGCGACGATGATGAAGTACGCGGACAGCAGGGAGGCGACCACCGCGCAGCACAGGCACGCGGCGTGCACCCAGGGCTTCAGCCGATCCCAGCCGAAGATCCACAGGCCCAGGAACGTGGATTCGACGAAGAAGGCCAGCAGGGACTCCATGGCCAGCGGCGCGCCGAAGACGTCGCCGACGAAGCGGGAGTACTCGGACCAGGCCATCCCGAACTGGAACTCCTGGACCAGCCCGGTGGCCACGCCCATGATGAAGTTGATGAGGAAGAGCTTGCCCCAGAACTTGGTCATCCTCAGGTACTCGGGTCTGCGGGTGCGCACCCAGGCGATGTTGAGGGTGGCCACGACGGTGCCGAGGCCGATGGTCAGGGGGACCATCATGAAGTGGTACACGGTGGTGATGCCGAACTGCCACCGTGCGATGTCGACGATGTCCACGCTGCTCCTCGAGGGATCGTGAAGAGGGTGATGCGCGGCGCTCCCGTGGCATCGCGCCGCCCGTCGGGAGGCGGTTGCGGGCGCGGGCGCGCCGATGGGCCAGACCGTAGCACCGCCTCCTGGGATCCAGCCTGGGTGACCGGGGGCGCACCGCGGGATCCTGCGGCAGCCGGGTCGCCGAGGGCTGCGGGGTGTGGCGCAGCGATCAGGGGTGATTCCGGCCGCACGCCCCGCCCCCGTCCGACAGACGGGGTCCGGGCGCGGATCGACGCGACCGCCCGACGTCGGGTTCAGCGGGTGCGGGGACCCAGCAGACCGAGGTCCTGCACCGCCTGGCGCTCGGCGCGCAGCTCCCGCACCGAGGCCTCCAGCCGGGTGGTGATGTCCTCGGACATCTCCAGGTCCGGCACGACCCGCCAGCCGCCGGCGGAGCAGATGACGGGGGCGGAGGAGATGACCCCGGGCTCGACGCCGTAGGAGCCGTCGCTGGGCACGCACATGGAGGTCCAGGTGCCCTCCGGGGTGCCGTGCACCCAGTCGCGCACGTGGCGCAGCGTCGCGTGGGCCGCGGAGGCCACCGACGAGCCGCCGCGCGCGGCGATGATCGCGTGTCCGCGCATGGCCACGGTGGGCATGAAGGTCTCGGTGATCCACTCCTGTCCCAGGCCCCGTTCGGCCAGCACTTCGCGGGCACCGCGTCCGCCGATGCGGGCGTGGTCCAGGTCCGGGACCTGGGTTCCGGAGTGGTTGCCCCAGATGATCACCCGGGAGACGTCCCGCACGGGCGCCCCGGCGGCCTCGGCCAGCTGGGCCTCGGCCCGCAGGTGGTCCAGGCGGGACAGGGCGGTGAAGCGCCCCAGGGGGACGTCCGGGGCGTGGCTGGCGGCGATCAGGGCGTTGGTGTTGGCCGGGTTGCCGACGACGGCCACCCGCACGTCCCCGGCCGCGGCGGCGTTGATGGCCCGACCCTGCTCGGCGAAGATCGCGGCGTTGAAGGAGAGCAGGTCCCCGCGGTCCATGCCGGGTCGGCGCGGGGCGGAGCCGATGAGCAGGGCGAGGTTCGCCCCGTCGAAGGCGACCTCGGGATCGTCGGTGATCTCCACGGAGTCCAGCAGGCCGAAGGCGCAGTCCGCAAGCTCCATGGCGGTGCCTTCGGCGGCGGGCAGGGCCGCGGGGATCTCCAGCAGCTTCAGGCGCACCGGCTGATCCGGGCCGAGCATCTCACCGGCGGCGATGCGGAAGAGGATGGCGTAGCCGATCTGCCCGGCGGCCCCGGTCACGGTGACGGTCACGGGGTCCCGGCGCAGTCGAGCGGTGGTCGTGGTGCTGGTCTGCATGGTTCCCAGGCTAGTGATCCGCCCCCGGGGGGGCCCCCGGGGGGGGGGGGGGGGGGGGGGGGGGGGGGGGGGGGGGGGGGGCGGGGGGGGGGGGGGGGGGCCGGGGGGGGGGGGCCCCCCCCGCGCCCCGCCGCCCCGCCCCCCCCCGCCCCCCCCCCCGCCCCCCCCCCGCCCCGCCGCGGCCCGGC
>NZ_JANJES010000018.1:0-38623 GCF_044878465.1 Rothia sp. BD8
CCCCCTTGCGGCCGGCCCCCCCCCCGGGCCCCCGGCGGGCGCGCGCCCCCCCCCGCGCCGCGCCCGCCCCCCCCCCCCCCCCCGCCCCGGGGGGGGGGCGGGGGGGTCGCTGCACACTCGGGAGCGGGCGGGTTCCTGTTGAGATGCGCTGTTGGTGCTTCAGATGCGTCCCGCCGTGCGGTATCTCAGCACGATCCCCGGCTTCTCACGCATCCGGTATCTCAGGGGGTCAGTCCCGGGACTCGGCCCGGGTGCCCAGCAGATCCAGGGCCGCCTCGTGCAGGGCGCCGTTGCTGACCAGCGCGCTGCCCCCGTGCGGGCCGGGGGTGCCGTCCAGGGCGGTGAAGCGCCCGCCGGCCTCGGTGACGATCGGCACCAGGGCGGCCATATCGTGCAGGTTCAGCTCGGGCTCGGCGGAGAGGTCCGCGCTGCCTTCGGCCACCAGGCAGTGCGACCAGAAATCCCCGAAGCCGCGCACCCGCCACACCGCATCCGTCAGCTCCAGGAACCGCTCCCAAAGCCCCAGCTGGCGCCAGCCGCTCAGCGAGGAGAAGGATAGCGAGGCGTCGGCGAGGTCGGTGACCTCCGAGACCCGGATGCGCTGGGCCTTCGCCAGAGACCGGCCGGTGTACGCGCCCGAACCCGATGCGGCCCACCAGCGCCGCTGCAGGGCCGGGGCGGAGACCAGACCGACCACGGGCTCGCCCTGATCCAGCAGCGCGATCAGCGTCGCCCACACCGGGACCCCGCGGACGTAGTTCTTCGTCCCGTCGATCGGGTCGATGACCCACTGGCGGGGGGAGGAGCCGCTGGCGCCGAACTCCTCGCCCAGCACCGCATCCCGGGTGCGGGCCCGGGCCAGATGCGAGCGGATCAGCTGCTCGGCCTCGCGGTCCGCCTCCGTCACCGGGGTCAGATCCGGTTTGGTCTCCACGGTGAAGTCCTGGGCCTGGAACCGCGCGAGGGTGTAGCGGTCCACGGCATCGGCGATGACGTGCGCCAGGCGCAGATCGTCGTTGTAGGGGCTGGTCGCAGTCATGGCCACCAGGCTATCGCACGGGATCCTCGTCGGCCCCGGCCCCCAAGCGCTTGGTCCCCGCCACGCCGTCGGGCGCCTCCACCCCGAGCAGCCGGCGCAGGGAGTCCAGCCGGGCCGCACCGGCAGGGCCCGCCGCCCTCGAGGCCACCCGCTCGGCGATGCCGCAGCCGATCGCGTCCGCGGCATGGGTGCAGCCCTTGGGACAGGCCGCCGCTCCGGGGGCCAGGTCCTCGAAGGCGGCGACGATGCCCTCGGCGGGCACGTGGGCCAGGCCGAAGGAGCGGATGCCCGGGGTGTCGATGATCCACGTGCCGGGCTCGCCCCAGGCCGGCTGCAGCGCCAGGGCGGAGGAGGAGGTGTGGCGTCCCCGGCCGGTCACGGCGTTGACCCCGCCGGTCGAGCGGCGCGCCCCGGTCAGGGCGTTGACCAGCGTGGACTTGCCGACGCCGGAGTGACCCAGCAGCACGGAGACCCGGCCATCCAGCAGCGCCCGCAGATCCGCCAGCAGCCGCCCGTCCAGGGGCAGGCTCCGGCTCTGTGCCTCGTCGATAGCAGCTGCGTCGTCGGTCGCTTTCGCCGGAGCCGCCGGTGTCTCCGGCGCCGCCTCGGGCGCCTCGTCCCGGCGGCTGAGCAGGATGGGCAGGTCGGTGCCGGCGTAGTAGGACAGCAGCGGCGCGGGGTCGGCCAGATCGGTCTTGGTCACGCACAGCACCGGGCGCAGCCCGGCGTGCACGGCCGCGACGATGGAGCGATCGACGAAGCCCGTGCGCGGCTGCGGATCCGCGGCCGCGGTGACGATCACCAGGATCTGCGCGTTGGCGACGACCACCCGCTCCACCGGGTCCGTGTCATCCGCGCTGCGCCGCAGCACGGTCTCCCGCGGCTGGACGCGCACCAGCCGCGCCAGACTCCCCGGATCCCCCGTGACGTCCCCGACCAGCCCGACCAGATCCCCGGTGACCACGGGGGTGCGCCGCAGGTCCTTCGCCCGCACGGCGGTGACCTCGCGAGCGGTCGAGCCCTCGCCGATCCGTGCGGTGTAGCGGCCGCGGTCCACGGTCACGACCCGGCCGATGACGGCGTCCTCGTGGGCCGGACGCTCCTTGGTGCGCGGGCGCGAGCCGCGCTTGTTGGCGCGGACGCGCACATCGGACTCGTCCCAGCCGCGGATGCCCCGGCTCATGCCCGCTCCTCCCCGAGCATCCGGCGCCACAGGCCCGGGAAGTCCGGCAGGGTCTTGCCGGTGGTGGCGACGTTCTCCACGAGCACCCCGGGCACGATGAGGCCGAGCACGGCCGCGGCGGTGGCCATCCGGTGGTCCTCGTAGGTGCGCATCCGGGCCGCCCGGTGCGCGGGCCCGGTGATGACCAGCCCGTCGGCCGTCTCCTCGGTGCCGGCCCCGAGGCGGGTCAGCTCCGCGGCCAGGGCGGCGAGCCGATCGGTCTCGTGTCCGCGCAGGTGCGCGATGCCGCTCAGGCGCGTGGTCCCCGGGCACAGGGCCGCGATCGCCGCGACGGTCGGAGCGATCTCCCCGGCGGCGCGCAGGTCGATCTCACCCGGTGCGGTGAGCGCGCGCGCCCCGCCCGCGGGCCCGGTGACCCGCAGGCCGCCGTCGGGCGTGCGCCGCACGCTCGCCCCGAAGCGGGGCAGCAGCTCCCGCCAGGCGTCTCCGCCCTGCGTGGTGCGCTGCGGCCAGTCGGGGATCTCGACGTCGCCGCCGGTGACCACCGCGGCGGCCAGGAACGGGCCGGCGTTGGACAGGTCGGGTTCGATCACCGCGTCGTGGGCCCGCGGACGCCCGGCGGGCACCACCCACGTGGTCGGGTCCGGGTGGGCGACGTCGATGCCGTACTCGGCGAGCACCTGCACCGTCATCCGCACGTGCGGCACCGAGGGCAGCTGCTCACCCACGTGGCGGACCGTGAGACCCCCCGGCAGCAGGGCGGCCGCCAGCAGCACCCCGGAGAGGAACTGGCTGGATCCGCTGGCATCGATGCGCAGCTCGGACGCGCCCGGGCCGGTCCCGGGCACGATCCGCACCGGCAGGGCCCCCGCCTCGCCGTCCTCGTGCACCCGGGCGCCCAGCTGGCGCACGGCCTCCAGGACCGGGCCCATCGGGCGCTTGCGGGCCGCCGCGTCCCCGTCCAGCACGAGGCCGCGGCCCAGCGCCGCGGCCAGCGGGGGGATGAAGCGCATGACCGTGCCGGCCAGCCCGGCGTCGATCACGGCGGGCTGACCCGAGGGCTCCTCGGGCACCGGGGTGATCAGCAGGTCCCGCCCCTCCTGCTCGATGCGCGCGCCCAGGGCCCGCAGAGCGTCGATCATCAGCCGGGAGTCCCGCGAGTCCAGAGCGCCGCGGATGCGCATCGGGGCGTCGGCTATGGCGGCCAGCAGCAGGTGGCGGTTGGTCAGGGACTTGGAGCCGGGAACCGCCACGACGGCGCGCACCGGACCCTCGGTCCCGCGGTGCGGGGCCGGCCAGGGATCGGGGATCGGATCGGCGGAGGCGGAAGTCGTGTGCTCGGTCGCCCCGGCGGGGTCGGGGTGATGCGGCTGCGGGTCGGAGGCGGGGTGACGGGGGCTCACGATCGGGCGGGATCCTCCTGGGTCGGCGCCGGGCTCGACCCGGCTGCGGTGGGGATGGTGCGCGGCAGGGCCCCGCCGTGCCCGGCGGGGCCCTGCGCTCTTCCTGCTGCGGGCGGCGTCTTGCCGGGCTCAGCTCAGCAGGTCCTCGGACTTCTTCTTCACGTCCTTGGTGATCTTGTCGGTCTTCTTGGCGACGTCGTGACCGAGCTTCTCGGCCCGCCACTTCAGGGATGGGCTGCCCTCGGTGTCCACGGCGGTCAGGGCCACCGCACCCACCAGGGAGACGTTCTTCAGGGTGCCGGCGACGAGGGCGTCCTCGTGGCGGGCCTGGTCGCGGCGGAAGTCCGTGTAGGCGTTCAGGGCGCCGGCGGCCAGCAGCACGGCGGAGGACAGGCGGGGGAAGCGACCCAGCCCGAACAGGGCGGCGGCCCCGATCTGCGCGCCGGCCGCGGCCTGGCCGATCAGCTGCTCCTGGCCCTTCAGCGGACGCAGCTGGGGCACGGCGGTGGCGGCGGTGTCCACCAGGGGCTTCAGGTACTCCTGCCCCTCGGGGGCGCGCAGCCGCTGCAGGCCGTCGTAGACGAAGGTCGAGGCCAGGAGGGGCCGGGCGAACTTGCGGATCAGGGACATGGTTCCTCCTCGGTGGGGCGCTCGCGGACACCGGCGTCTTCGGGCCGGGTCGCGGCGCACCCGCGTGGTTTCCCTGCCCAGTCTATGTGATCGGATCCACGGGTGCCGCAGCGGGGCCGACGCCGGGTCTCGGTGTCGGGATCGCCTCGGGCTCCCGGCGGAATACGCCCCGGGATCCCGGTTGTTGGACTGCACGAGACGCGCCGAAGCCGATGGCGTCGGCGCGCGGCCAGCGCCCACGGAAAGGAGGTGCCCGGCGATGCGGGCGAGCAGGGGAGCGAACCCTCCCGGTCTCGTAGACTGGAGCGACGAGCACACCGACGGCGAGGCGAAGGGAATCCGTGGACACGATCGACCTGTCCCAGGAATCGGCCCAGGAGCGCAAGCTCCGGTTCGAGCGGGACGCGATGCAATACCTGGACCAGCTCTACGCTGCCGCCCTGCGGATGACCCGCAACCCGGCCGACGCGCAGGATCTCGTCCAGGAGGCCTACACCAAGGCCTTCTCCGCCTTCCACCAGTACAAGCCCGGCACGAATCTGAAGGCCTGGCTGTACCGGATCCTGACGAACACGTACATCAACCTCTACCGCAAGCGCCAGCGGGAGCCGCACCAGGCCAACACGGACACCGTGGAGGACTGGCAGCTCGCGCAGGCCTCGGCCCACACCTCCACGGGGCTGAAGTCCGCGGAGAGCGAAGCCCTGGATCACCTGCCGGACACGGACGTGAAGGAGGCCCTGCAGGCGATCCCGGAGGACTTCCGCATGGCCGTGTACTACTCGGACGTCGAGGGCTTCGCGTACAAGGAGATCGCCGAGATCCTGGACATCCCGATCGGCACCGTGATGTCGCGGCTGCACCGGGGGCGTCGGCTGCTGCGCGAGAAGCTCTCCGACTACGCCGCCGAGCGCGGCTTCGACACCACACCCAAGACCTCGACTCGCCGTGGCGGCCGTTCCGGCCGATCGCGCGGCACCGAGAGCACACCGGCTGCCGACGGCGCCCCGGACGGGGCCCGGCAGTGAGAACCCGAAGGAAGTGAGGACCATGTCCGAGTGCAAGGACGCGCAGTGCCGTGAGGAGCAGATGCACCGCATCTACGAGTACCTCGACGGGGCCCTGTCCGCCGAGGACATCGCGGAGATCCGTGCGCACCTGGAGGAATGCGAGACCTGTTCCCGGGAGTACGACCTCGAGCGGCTGATCCGCTCGGCCGTGCGCCGCTCGTGCGCCGAACCCGCCCCGGAGGCGCTGAAGGAGTCCATCCTGGCCAAGATCGACGCCGTGCGGGCCAGCCCCCAGACCGCCGACCACGGCCACTGACTGATCCCGCGCCGCGCCCCGTCGAGACCCGGTGTCCCGGGAGGCGGGGGAGCGGCGGGGCGGGGGCCCGAAGCCGCAGAGACACGGAAGGGCAGAGACGCGAAGGGGCCGGGAGGATCAACTGATCCTCCCGGCCCCTTCGCGTGCCGCTGCGGTCATCGACCGCCGCGGCGTCCTCAGGCGTTGGGCCGCTTGCCGTGGTTGGCGGCGTTCTTGCGGCGATCCTTGCGCTTGCGTCCGCGCTTGCTCATCAGCGGGCCTCCTTCATAGCATGCTCCGCCCGGCCCGGGGGTGGGCGGAAGCGGTGTCTGTGTTCGCCCGCGCACCGCGGGCACCTCCCACCATTCTGGCACACCCGCGGCACCCGGTGCACCCGGGAGTGCTCGGTCGGCACCGCGGCGGCGTCGTCGGGCTAGTGCTGCTCGGGCAGCTGCAGCCAGGAGTACCAGCCGCGGTGCAGCACCAGCCAGGCCATCAGCCCGTAGCCGGCCTGACCGGGCCGACCGTCGTTGGCCGCCAGGTCCTGGCGCCACTGCTCGTGGTGCTGCAGCGGGTTGAAGGTGTCCACGTACACGTGGCGGCGCCGGGTGGTCACGTCCGCGTAGGCGGCGTTCAGGTCCGCGATGCGCCGGTTGCGCTCAGCATCCAGCGTGGGCGGGGGGCCGACGACGAGCACCTTGATGCTGTTCTGGGAGGCCAGATCCACCATGTTGGCCAGGTTCAGGCGGCTGCGGGCCGAGGTGATCCCGGTGTCGATGTCGAAGGCCGAGGGTGCGATGACCAAGCGGTTATCCGCCCCCGCGGCGAAGCGGCGGCTCGCCTCCTCGAACCAGCGCTCGTTCAGCGCCTCGCTACCCTCGCCGGGAGCGGCCAGGGTGTAGGACACCAGGGGCGCGACGTTCCGCGGGGTGCGGGCCATGACCCGGCCGAACCAGCCCAGCGCGCGGGGATCGCCGATCCCGGCCAGGAGGTCATCGCCGACTGCCACGATGCGGATGTTTCGTTGCTCCACGAGTCTCTTTCTGTCGTCTTGGACGTCCCGCTGACCCGGACGGGGGCCGCCCCCGAAGGAGGCGGCCCCGACGGACAGCGTGCGGGCCGGGTCTTCAGGACCCCACGATAGACGGTTTGCGGCACAGGCTCACCTCCCGGCACGCCGCCCCCGCGGGGACGGGCGCGCCGGGAGGTGCCTCGGGTCAGCTCTCGAAGATCTGGGCGACCAGGTGCTCCAGCTCGGCCTGGTGGCGCTTGCCCACCCCGGTGGCGGGGGAGGCCGAGGCCGGACGGGAGATGAGCCGCACCTGCCGATCCAGCAGCGGCAGCAGGTTGACCACCATGAAGGGCCACTGACCCTGGTTGGCGGGCTCATCCTGGGCCCAGATCACCTCGGCCCCGGCGTAGCGGGCCAGCTGCTCCTTGATCTGATCCGCCGGCAGCGGGTACAGCTGCTCGACCCGCACGATCGCCACATCCTGGCGGCCCAGCTTCTCCCGGCGGGCGGCCAGGTCGTAGTACAGCCGCCCGGAGACCAGCACGACCTTCTTCACCGCGGCGTCGGTCAGCCCGCCCTGATCCGGGATGACCTCCTGGAACTCACCCTGGGTGAAGTCCTCGACCGAGGAGGTCGCGGCCTTCAGGCGCAGCAGCTGCTTCGGCGTCATGATCACCAGCGGACGGTGCGGGCGGGAGTAGGCCTGCCGGCGCAGCAGGTGCGCGTGGTTGGCCGGGGTCGAGGGCACCGCGACGGTCATGTTCGACTCCGCGCACAGCTGCAGGAACCGCTCCATGCGCGCCGAGGAGTGATCCGGACCCATCCCCTCGTAGCCGTGCGGCAGCATCAGCACCAGCGAGGAGCGCTGGGCCCACTTCTGCTCGGCCGAGGAGATGAACTCGTCGATGATCGTCTGGGCGCCGTTGAAGAAGTCGCCGAACTGCGCCTCCCACACCACCAGCGAGTCCGGGCGCTCCACGGAGTAGCCGTACTCGAAGCCCAGCACCCCGTACTCGGAGAGCAGGGAGTTGTAGATCATGAACTTGCCCTGGTCCTCGGACAGGTGCGTCAGCGGCACCCACTCGGCGTTGGAGCGGGTGTCGTGCAGGACCGAGTGGCGCTGGGTGAACGTCCCGCGCTGCACGTCCTGCCCGGACATGCGGATCTGGAAGCCGTCCATCAGCAGCGAGCCGAAGGCGATCAGCTCGCCCATGCCCCAGTCGATCCCGCCCTGCTCGGCCATCTGCTGGCGCTTCTTCAGCAGCTGACCCAGCTTCTTGTGCACCTGGAAGCCCTCAGGGGCCTGCCCGTGGGCCTGCCCGACGCGGGCCACGGCCTCGGCCGGGATCGCCGTGGTCTCCGGGGTGTACACGGAGTCCTCGATCTGCTGGGCCGCCGGACGCTCGATGTTCGACACCGCGGCCGCGTCCCCGGTGACCAGGGGCGCCTTGGACTGCTGGGCCTCGTGGGTCTCCTTGAAGACCCGCTCCAGGCGCTCCTGGTAGTCCTTCAGCGCCCGGTCCGCCTCCTCCTGGGTGATGTCCCCGCGGCCCACCAGGGACTCGGTGTACAGCTTGCGGGTCGAGCGCTTGGCCTCGATCAGCTGGTACATCTGCGGCTGGGTCATCGAGGGGTCGTCGGCCTCGTTGTGTCCGCGGCGCCGGTAGCACAGCAGGTCGATGACGACGTCGCGGTGGAAGCGCTGGCGGTACTCGAAGGCCAGCCGGCCCACGCGCACCACGGCCTCCGGGTCATCCGCGTTGACGTGGAAGACGGGGGCCTGGACCATCCGGGCGACGTCGGTGGCGTAGGTCGAGGAGCGGCCCTCACCGGGGGTCGTGGTGAAGCCGACCTGGTTGTTGACCACGATGTGCACCGTGCCGCCCACCGTGAACCCGCGCAGCTGGGACATCTGCATGGTCTCGGCGACGATGCCCTGCCCGGCCATCGCCGCGTCCCCGTGCACCAGGATGGGCAGCACGCCGTAGGCGGCCTCGCCCTCCGCACCCTGGTCCAGCAGGTCCTGCTTGGCCCGCACGATCCCCTCCAGCACCGGATCCACGGCCTCCAGGTGGGAGGGGTTCGCGGCCAGGTACACCTGGGTCTCGTTCCCGGAATCCGAGGTGAACACGCCCTCGGTGCCCAGGTGGTACTTCACGTCCCCGGAGCCGCCGACCAGGCGCGGGTCCTGCTCGCCCTCGAACTCGCGGAAGATCTGCGCGTAGGACTTCCCGGCGATGTTGCTCAGCACGTTCAGGCGCCCGCGGTGGGCCATCCCGATGCCGACCCCGGCCAGGGCGCTGTCCGCGGCCCCCGAGATGATGGAGTCCAGCAGCGGGATCAGGGACTCCCCGCCCTCCAGGGAGAAGCGCTTCTGCCCGATGAACTTGGTCTGCAGGAAGGTCTCGAAGGCCTCCGCGGCGTTGAGCTTGCCCAGCACCCGCAGCTGCTCCTCGCGGCTGGGCTTGGTGTAGCCGTGCTCCAGCTGCTGCTGGAACCACTCCCGCTCCTGCGGGGACTCGATGTGCATGTACTCCACGGCCAGCGTGCCGCAGTAGGCGTCGCGCAGCAGCTGCAGGATGGTGCGCAGCGGCAGCCGGGAGGCGTCCCCGAACCCGCCGGTGGGCCACTCCCGGTCCAGATCCCACAGGGTCAGCCCGTAGGTGGCGATGTTCAGGTCCGGGTGCTTGCGCATCACGTACTCGAGCGGGTTGGTCTCCGCGATGAGGTGGCCGCGCACCCGGTAGGCGTGGATCAGCTGCTGGATCCGGGCGACCTTGTTGATCTCCGTCTCCGGGTTGACCTGGTTGTCCACGGCCCAGCGCACCGGCTCGTAGGGGATGCGCAGGACCTCGAAGATCTCGTCGTAGAACCCGTGCTCGCCCTGCAGGTACTGGTCCACCAGCTTCAGGAACTCCCCGGAGCCGGCCCCCTGGATCACGCGGTGGTCGTAGGTGGAGGTCAGCGTCAGGATCTTGGACACGCCCTCTCGGGCCAGCACCTTGGGGGAGGAGCCGCGGCGCTCGGCCGGGTAGTCCAGGGCCCCGACACCGATGATGCAGGCCTGCCCGGCCGACAGCCTCGGCACCGAGTGCACCGTGCCGATGCCGCCCGGGTTGGTCAGGGAGGCGGTGGTGCCCTTGAAGTCCTCCACGGAGAGCTTGTTCTCCCGGGCCTTGGCGACCATCTCGTCGTAGGCGGCCCAGAACTCGGCGAAGTTCAGGGTCTCGGCGGCCTTGATGTTCGGCACCACGAGGTTGCGGGAGCCGTCCGGGCGGGGCATGTCGATGGCCAGCCCGAAGTTCACGTGCGCGTGCTGCACGACGGCGGGGCGGCCCTTCTCGTCCTGGCCGTAGGTGACGTTCTGGGAGGGGAACTCCTTCAGCGCCTTGATCACGGCGTAGCCGATGAGGTGGGTGAAGGAGATCTTCCCGCCCCGGGAGCGGCGCAGGTAGTCGTTGATCATGGTGCGGTTGTCGATGAGCACCTTCGCCGGCACGGCGCGCACCGTGGTCGCGGTGGGCACCTGGAGGGACTCCTCCATGTTCGACGCGATCGCCTTGGCCGGTCCGCGCAGGGCGGTGACCCGGTCCTGGGACTCCTCCTGCTCCTCGCGCTCGCTGTGCGGCAGCTGGGCCGGGATCGGCTTCTGCCCGGAGCGCTTCTCCCGGGTCCCGGCCTGCTTCGGCGCCTCGGTCTCCTTCTTGCCCGCCCCGGTGCGGGCCTCCGGCTGCTCGGCGGGGGCCGACGCCTTCGCCGCCGCACCCGACGAGCGCTGCGGGGCGCGATCGGGGGAGGCCTTCTCAGCGGGGGCCTTCGCGGAGGAGGTCTTCGCGGCGGGGGCTGCGGCGTCGACACCGCGCTTGCCGGACTCCGCGGCCTGCATCTGCTCGAAGATGGGCCACCACTTCTCGTCCACGGCGTTCCGGTCCTGCTGGTACTTCTCGAACAGCTCGTCCACGAGCCATTCGTTGCCGGCGAACTCCTCGGGGATCTGGTGCTGTGGCTGATCTGGCACTTGGTCACGCCTCTTCCGTTGGCTGGATGCTTCTGCGGCGCGCCGGCTCTCGGGCAGCCGGTGTCGCGCACCGCGGGGCGGATCCCGCAGCAGGGATGCCCGCGTGTGCCGCGCGCGGGGGCGACATCGGACGCGGTTCCTGCAGCGGCCGGCATCGGGCGACACTGCCCCGGTGCGGCCGGAATCACCGTTCCAGTCTATGAGCCCGACGCGTTCCCGGCCACTCCCGGGCCCCGGGGCCTCAGGATGCGAGCCCCGGGCCCGGTGTGACGGCAGGCATAGCGGGGTCCCGTAGACTGCGGGGGTGCGATTCCTGAACCAGCCCACCTCCGATCTGACCTACAACGACGTCTTCCTGGTGCCCTCCCGCTCGGAGGTGCCCTCCCGCTTCGCCGTGGACCTGCGACCGGATGATGCCGTGGGCACCACGGTGCCGGTCATCGCGGCGAACATGACCGCCGTGACCGGCCGGCGGATGCTGGAGACCCTGGCCCGACGCGGTGCGATCGGCATCCTGCCCCAAGACGTCCCCGCCGACGTCGCCGCGGACGTGCTGCGCTGGGTCAAGGGGCGGGACCCCTTCGTGGAGTCGGCCGTGACCCTGAGCCCCGAGACGACCATCAACGAGGCCCAGCACCTGTTCGGCAAGCGCAACCAGGCCGCCGCCGTCGTGCTGGATGCCCAGCGGCGCCCGATGGGGCTGCTGGCGCCCGCGGACTGCCGCGCCCAGGACCGGTTCGGCTACGTCCAGACCGTGATGCGCCCGGTCGCCCACACGATCGAGCACCGCGAGCTGGACGCGCTGCGCGAACAGGATCCGGCCCGACGCACCGGGCTGCTGCAGCGCCTGCACGCGCTGAGCCAGGAGACCGGGGACCAGCCGCTGGTCGTGGTCGCCGACGGCGTCTACCGGGGCGTGCTCTCCGGGGCCGGGGCAGTGCGCGCGAGCATCTACGAACCCGCCCTGGATGCCCGCGGCCGACTGCTGGTCGGGGCCGCGGTGGGCATCAACGGCGACGTCGCCGAGCGGGCGCAGGGGCTGCTGGCGGCCGGGGCCGACGTGCTCGTCGTGGACACCGCCCACGGGCACCAGGAGAAGATGTTGCGTGCCCTGCGCGCCGTGCGGGCCCTGGATCCGCAGGTGCCGATCGCCGCCGGGAACGTGGTCTCCGCGGCCGGCACCCGCGACCTCGTGGAGGCCGGGGCGGACATCGTCAAGGTCGGGGTGGGCCCCGGGGCGATGTGCACGACCCGCATGATGACCGGCGTGGGCCGCCCGCAGCTGTCGGCCGTGCTGGAATGCGCCGCCGAGGCCCGGCGGCTGGGGGCCCGCGTGTGGGCCGACGGCGGGATCAAGCACCCGCGCGATGCGGCCCTGGCCCTGGCCGCCGGGGCCAGCCAGGTCATGGTCGGATCGTGGCTGGCCGGGACCTACGAGTCCCCCGGGGACCTGCTCACGGATGAGCAAGGACGTCGGTACAAGGAGAGCTTCGGGATGGCCTCGACCCGCGCCGTCTCCCACCGCACCCGCGCGGAGGAGGCCTTCCAGCGGGCGCGCAAGGCGATGTTCGAGGAGGGCATCTCCTCCTCCGTGATGTACCTGGACCCCGAGCGGCCCGGCGCGGAGGACGTGCTGGATGCGATCACCGCCGGGGTGCGCTCGTCGATGACCTACGCCGGGGCCGCGGACCTCGCGCAGTTCCGGGAGCGGGCCGTGTTCGGCATCCAGTCCGCCGCCGGCTACGACGAGGGCCGGCCCCGGGAGCGCTCCTGGACGGTCTGAGCGCCCGAGACCGAGCCCGAAGCCGGCCGCGTGCGGTTAGACTGGGCGCACTATGGATGACCCGCTGAGTCCCGTCTCCCACCCGCCCGCGCCCCTCCTGCACCCGAGTCCCTCGGGACGGGGCCCCGCCGAGGGAGGACGCTGAGCCCGTGGAATGGCTGCTCGTCCTCGCCGGACTGATCCTCATCCTCGGCAACGGCTTCTTCGTCTGCGTCGAGTTCTCCCTGGTGGCCCTGGACCAGTCCACGGTGGTCCGGAAGATCGAGGAGGGGGACGCCAAGGCGGAGCCGCTGCTGCGGTGCCTGAAGTCCCTGTCCACCCAGCTGTCCAGCTGCCAGCTGGGCATCACCATCACGACCCTGCTCACCGGCTACACCCTCGACGCCGGCATCCAGGGGCTGCTGGCCGAGCCGATCGCGGCGCTCGGCCTGGAGCCCTCCCTGACCCGCCCGCTGACCTTCGTGCTGTCCATGACCGTGGCGACCATGCTCTCCATGGCCATGGGCGAGCTGATCCCCAAGAACCTCGCGATCTCCGTGGGCTACCCCGTCGGCCGGGCCATCGCCCGCCCCCAGCTGATGTTCACCGCCGTGATGAAGCCGCTGGTGGTGCTGACGAACGGCACCGCCAACGCGGTGCTGCACGGGCTGGGCATCGAGCCGAAGGAGGAGCTGTCCGGGGCCCGCTCGCCGGAGGAGCTGTCCTCGATGGTCCGCCGCTCCGCGGACCTCGGGACCCTGGACGCCGGGACCGCCAACTTCGTGGCCCGCACCCTGCTGTTCTCCGAGCGCACGGCCTCGGACGTGATGACCGCCCGGCGCCAGGTGGACATGCTGCCCACCACCGCCAGCGTGCAGGAGATCATCGACGAGGCCCGCGCCACCGGGCACTCCCGCTTTCCCCTGTTCGAGGAGAACCAGGACGACGTGCGCGGGGTCGTGCACATCAAGCGCGCCGTCGGCGTGCCCCCGGCCAAGCGCGAGGAGGTCGAGGCCGGGGCCCTGATGGACGAGGTGCTGCGGGTTCCCGAGACCATGCACCTGGACGCCCTGCTGCGCGAGCTGCGCGCCGGGAACCTGCAGGTCGCCGTCGTGCTGGACGAGTACGGCGGCACCGCGGGCATCGCGACCCTGGAGGACCTCGTGGAGGAGATCGTCGGGGAGGTCGCCGACGAGCACGACCGCGTCGTGCCCGGGGTGCTGGAGACCGCCGACGGGCGCTGGCACTTCCCGGGCCTGCTGCGCCCGGACGAGGTGACCGAGCGGGTCACCCCGCTGGACATCGACGAGGACCCCGCTTACGAGACGATGGGCGGGTTCATGATGGACCGGCTGGGCCGGATCCCGCAGGTCGGGGACCAAGTCGCCATCGACACCGGGATCCTGGAGGTCGAGCGGATGGACCACCGCCGGGTGGACCGCATCCTGTTCACCCCGGCCCGGCAGGAGCCGGAGGAGACCGTGGGCGATGACCTCGGGCCCGAGCGGGCCATCACGACCCCCGGGGGCCTGCCGGCCGCCCCCGAGCCCCGACGCGAAGGAGGTGCGGCATGAGCGAGTGGACCGCCCTGATCTGGTTCGTGGTGCTGCTGATCGGCAACGCCTTCTTCGTGGCCAGCGAGTTCGCGATCATGTCCGCCCGGCGCTCGCAGATCGAGCCCCTGGCCGAAGCCGGGAACAAGCGCGCCCAGACCGCGCTGCGCGCCATGGAGCACGTCTCCCTCATGCTCGCCTGCTCCCAGCTGGGCATCACCGTGTGCTCGCTGGTGATCCTCAACGTCGCCGAACCCGCCGTGCACCACCTCGTGGCCGAGCCGCTGATGCACCTCGGGCTGGCCGAATCCGCCGCGGACCTCACGGGCTTCCTCATCGCGCTGCTGGTGGTCACCTTCGCCCACGTGATCTTCGGGGAGATGGTGCCCAAGAACATCTCCGTGTCCACCGCGGACCGCGCCGCCCTGTGGCTGGCCCCGGTGCTGGTGGTCATCTCCCGGCTGGTGCGCCCGATCATCTGGTTCATGAACTGGATCGCGAACGCGGCGCTGCGCCTGATGCGCATCGAGCCGAAGGACGAGGTCTCCTCGACCTTCACCGCCGACGAGCTGCAGACGATCCTCGAGGAGTCCACCGCGGAGGGCCTGGTCACGGACGCGGACGGGATGCTCTCGGGCGCCCTGGAGTTCTCCGAGAAGACCGTCAGCGACGTCATGGTTCCGGTGGACCAGGTGCTGTGCCTGCCCTCGGACAGCTCCCCGCACGATCTGGAGCGGGCCGTGGGCCGCACCGGCTTCTCCCGCTTCGTGCTGGAATCCGAGGACGGAACCTATCTGGGCTACCTGCACGTCAAGGACGTGCTGTCCATCCCGGATGAGCGCTACCGTGACCCCACCCCGCTGACCCGGGTGCGCTCGCTGATCAACCTGCGCCCGGAGACCACCGTGGAGGACGCCCTGGCCACGATGCAGCGCACGCACGGGCACGTGGCGCGCGTGGTGGCCCGGGGCGGGGAGACCATCGGGGTGCTGTTCCTGGAGGACGTCCTGGAGGAGCTGATCGGAGAGGTGCGGGACTCGACGCAGACGATGGGCCGCCGCCGCAGCGTGCGGGCCCCCGAGGGCTCGTGAGTCCCTCCTGATTTGCGAACGGTTCGCAGCAAGTGCGATGCTTGCTGCGAATCGTTCACAACAAAGCCGGGCGCCGACCGTCCGGTCCGTCGTCGAGGGGGAGGCCATGAGGAAGATCGCCGCGGGGATCGTCGCGGGGCTGGGCTGCGCGGTGCTCGCGCTGTCCGGCTGCTCGTCGCAGCAGGAGGACGCGGGGCAGGACACGGGCAAGCCCACCATCGTGGCCACCACCTCCGTCTACGCCGACATCGCCCGCCAGGTGGCCGGCGACGACGCGCAGGTCACCGCGATCGTGGACTCCACCAGCCAGGACCCCCACTCCTATGAGGCTACCGCCCAGGACAAGCTGAAGATCAGCCGGGCGGACCTCGTGGTGCTCAACGGCGGCGGCTACGACCCCTTCATGTCCGAGGCCGCCGAGGGCGCCGACGGTAAGGTCATCGACGCCGTGGCCGTCTCCGGGCTGCCCGGGGCCGAGGAGGCCGCCGAGACCCAGGAGCACGATCACGACCACGAGCACGACGACCACGATCACGGGGACTTCAACGAGCACGTCTGGTACGACGTCTCCGCGATGAAGAACCTCACCCACGCCATCTCCGAGGACCTCGGGAGCATCGACGAGCAGCACCGGCAGGACTACCACGACCGCGCCCAGGCCTACGAGCAGAAGCTCGATGAGCTGAGCTCCGACCTCAAGGGCATCGGCGCCTCCGGACGCACCTACCTGGCCACCGAACCCGTCCCGGACCGGCTGCTGGATGCCGCGGGGATGAAGAACGAGACCCCGGAGGCCTTCTCCTCGGCGGTCGAGGCCGAGTCGGATGTGCCGGCGGCGACGCTGAACGAGGTCCACCGGATCATCGACGGCGGATCGCTGGACCTGCTGGCCTTCAACCCGCAGACCGAGACGGCCCAGACCCGGCAGCTGCGCTCCGCCGCCGAGTCCGCGCGCGTGCCGGTCGTAGACTTCACGGAGACCCTTCCCGAGGGCAGGGACTACCTGAGCTGGATGCGCGGCAACATCGAGAACCTGCGCAAGGCCCTCGCCTGAGCGGAGCGCGCCCCGCAGTCCAGGCGTCCGTCCCTGCCCGACACCCCAGCCCCGACCCCCGTGAGGAGCACCGACCCCCGTCGTGAACGCCGTCGCCCGTCCCGCCCCAGCCCCCGGAACCCAGCCGGCCGCCGTCTCCTTCCGGGACGCCCGGCTCTCCTTCGGCCAGCGCACCCTGTGGAGCGGCCTGAACCTGGAGATCGCGCCGGGGGAGTACTTCGCAGTGCTCGGGCCCAACGGCTCCGGCAAGTCCACCCTGCTGCAGACCATCCTGGGCCTGCTGCGCCTGTCCGAGGGGCGGGTCCGGGTCCTCGGGCACGCCCCGCACCGCGGGGATCCCGGCATCGGCTACATCCCGCAGCAGCGGATCCTGTCGCAGGACACCCCGCTGCGCGCCCGGGACATGGTCCGCCTCGGCCTGGACGGGCACCGCTGGGGCACCGGGTGGCCCTCGCGGGCCCGCCGCGCCCGGGTGCAGGAGCTGCTGGAGCAGGTGGGGGCCGCCGACTACGCGGACGTGCCCGTGGGGCTGCTCTCCGGCGGGGAGCAGCAGCGGCTGCGCGTCGCCCAGGCGCTGGCCGCCCGGCCGCGGCTGCTGCTGTGCGATGAGGCCCTGCTCTCCCTGGACCTGCGCCACCAGGAGGCCGTCAGCGGACTGATCGAGGACTACCGCAGGAGCGAGGGTGCCACCGTGGTCTTCGTGACGCACGAGATCAACCCGATCATCGACGACGTCGACCGGGTGCTGTACCTGGCCAACGGCCGGTTCACCGTGGGGACCGTGCCGGAGGTGATGCGCGGGCAGGTGCTCTCCGCCCTGTACGACACGCCCGTGCAGGTGCTGCGCTCCGGCGGGCGCTACATCGTGGTCGGCGGGCCCGAGCACGACGCCGCCACCCCGCACTGCGCAGGCTCAGCACCCCGGGAGCTCGATGCGGAGGGGATGCGCTGATGTCACCGGCCATCCTCGCCGCGCTGGCGCACCCGGGGTCCGTCCTGCTGGGCCAGGAGACCGGCTTCTGGCAGCGGGTCTTCGTCTTCGAGGACTACGGCGAGCTGCTGCAGCTGCTGTACCCCTCGATCATCGCCGGGGCCATCCTCGCGGTGATCGGCGGGGTCACCGGGGTGTTCGTGACCCTGCGGGACTCCGCCTTCGCGGTGCACGGGATCGCCGAGCTCTCCTTCGCCGGGGCGGCCCTGGCCCTGCTGATCGGCGCGGATGTGGTCACCGGATCCCTGGTCGGCTCGGTGGCCGCGGCCCTGCTGATCGGGCTGCTGGGCTCGCGCACCAGCCGCCAGCAGTCGGTGATCGGCACGCTGATGCCCTTCGGGCTGGGCCTGGGCATCCTGTTCCTGTCCCTGTACCAGGGGCGCTCGGCCAACCGCTTCTCGCTGCTGACCGGCCAGATCGTCTCCGTGGACGCCGCCCAGATCGGGGAGATGGCTCTGGGCGCCGTCGTCGTGGTGGGGGGACTGCTGCTGCTGTGGCGGCCGCTGACCTTCGCCAGCGTGGACCCGCAGGTGGCCGCGGCCAAGGGCGTGCCGCTGCGGGCGCTGTCCCTGGTGTACATGCTGCTGCTGGGGGTCGCGGTGGCACTGTCCGTGCAGGTGGTGGGGGCGCTGCTGGTGCTGGCCCTGCTGATCACCCCGGCGGCGGCGGCCAACCGGCTCACGGCCTCCCCGGTGCGCTCGGTGCTGCTCTCGGTGCTGTTCGCTGAGGTGGCCATGGTGGGCGGGATCCTGCTGGCCCTGGCAGGCTCCCTGCCGATCAGCCCCTACGTCACGACGATCTCCTTCGCGATCTTCCTGGTCTGCACGGGGATCCAGGCGATCCGGCGTCGGCACAGCGCCTCGGGACGCCGCACCCCGGCGGAGGAGACGACCGCGGAGAAGGCGGTGGCCGACCGCGGGCACCGGGCCTCCTGAGCCCCACCAGCCTCGCTCGGATCGGGTTCGTCTCAGTGCCGCTGGGCGGCGGCGCACTGGGCGCAGATCCCGGAGACCTCCACGACGTGGCGGATGTCGGTGTAGCCGTAGCGCCCGGCGATCTGCTCGGCCCAGGCCTCCACGACGTCGGCGCCGATGTCCTCGGCCCGGCCGCAGGAGCGGCAGCGCAGGTGGTGGTGGTGCTCCTCGGCCGCGCACTGGCGGTACAGGGCCTGCCCACCCTCCCCGGGCAGCACGTCCACCTCGCCGGCCTCCTCGAGGGACTGCAGGATCCGGTAGACCGTGGCCAGGGAGACCTTCTTCCCGGATTCGGTGATCAGCCGGTGCAGGTCCTGGGCGGAGTGGAAGCCGTCCAGCTCGGCGAGACTGCTCGTGACGGCCCGGCGCTGGGGTGTGGCCCGCACCGGCTGCCCCTGGCCCCGGTGCTCCCGGTCCGTCGCCGTCCCGCCTCGCTGCGCCGTGCTCACGTGCTCCCCCTGTACCTTCGTGCCTTGAGCTGCGCGTCCGTCGGCCCGACCGCTCTCGGCCGGTTCCGGGCGCTTCCCGCCATTGTGCCGCGTGAGAGCACCGCGACGCCATCGGCGTTCGTCCTCGGCGTGCCCGCGGTCCCGGATCCGCGAGCAGCCTGGGCGGGGATCGGCGTCGGGGTCGGTTCGGTCGGTGCTGAGCTGTTCGGGGCTGTGCTGATCGGGGCTAGGGTGGGAGGCATGAAGCTGACCAAGTACTCCCACGCGTGCATCCGGCTGGAGAAGGACGGGACCGTGCTCGTGCTGGATCCCGGCACCTTCTCCGAGCTGCCCGAGGCCCTGAACGGCGCCTCGTTCCTGCTGATCACCCACGAGCACCCGGATCACTACGACCGCGAGCCCGTGCACGCCTTCCTGGCCGAGCACCCCGAGGTGCAGGTCTGGGCCCCGGGCGCCGTGGTCGAGGAGCTGCGCGAGGCCGTGGCGGATCCGGCGCGCATCCATGAGGCCGTGGCGGGGGAGAGCTTCGAGGCCGGGCCCTTCCAGATCCGCGGGGTGGGCGGACAGCACGCGCTGATCCACCCGCTGGTCCCCGTGGTGGCCAACGTCGGCTACCTCATCGACGGGACCCTCTACCACCCCGGCGACAGCTTCGTGGTGCCCGACGACGCCGAGGTGCGCACCCTGCTGGTGCCGATCCACGCGCCCTGGAACAAGATCCAGGAGGTCATCGACTTCGTCATCGCCGTCGGCGCCGAGCACGCCTACCCGATCCACGACGCCCTGCTGGCCGAGAACGGCCGGAGCATGATCGAGGGGCACGTGCAGAACTTCGGCGGCCGCTACGGCACCGCCTACCGGCACCTGGACCCGCGCGAAAGCGTCGAGGCCTGACCCCCACCCGCTGTTCCGACCCCTTCGAGGAGCCGTCCATGAGCACCGTGTTCACCAAGATCATCCAGGGCGAGCTGCCCGGGCGCTTCGTCTACGAGGACGAGCGCTGCGTGGCCTTCCTGTCCATCCAGCCCCTGTCCGAGGGGCACGTGCTGGTGGTCCCGCGCGAGGAGGTGGACCACTGGATCGACCTGCCCGAGGAGCTGGCCGAGCACCTGATGGACGTGGCCCGGCGCATCGGCCGGGCGATCCGCACCGCGTACTCCCCGCGCCGGGTGGGCCTGATGATCCAGGGCTTCGAGGTCCCGCACACCCACCTGCACGTGTGGCCCACGGACTCCATCGAGGAGTTCGACTTCGCCAACGTGGACCAGGACCCCGCCGAGGAATCCATGGACCGCGCCCAGGTCCGCATCCGCCGGGCGCTGGCCGAGCAGGACTGAGCGCCCCGGGCTCGACCCACCCCCTCTAACGATGCCCGCCCCGCCGCACGGTCGGGCGGGCATCGGCCTGAGGAGCGCTCACCGCCGGGCCGCTGCCGGGCCCGAAGGCGCTCACAGCCCGGCCAGGGCCGCCTTCTGCGCCTTCTGGATCCGCTGGACCGAGACGGGCCGTGCCGTGCCCAGCTCCTGGGCGAAGAAGCTGACCCGCAGCTCCTCCAGCATCCAGCCCACCTCCGCCAGCTCCGGGGGCACCGCGCCGTCGACGGCGTGCCGCTGGGCCGCGGCGTCGTAGGCGTCCTCCAGCTCCTGCACCTGCAGCATCAGCTGGTTGTCGCGGTTCACCCGCTCGCCGATCTTCTCCAGGCGCACCCGCATGGCCCGCAGATACCGCGGCAGGTGCACCAGGTGCGCATACCCGGTGGCCGCCACGAACCCGGGGTAGATCAGGTGCTCCAGCTGCGCCTTGACGTCGTTGTACGCGGTCACCACCGCCAGCGAGGCCCCGGACTTGAGCATTCGGCGCACCGCGGTGGCCTCCTTCAGGATCGAGGCCACCAGGGAGGTCAGCTCGAAGACCGTGTCGATCAGCTCCGCCCGGACGTGCTCGAACAGCCGCTGGAACTGCTCGCGGCGCACCGGCGCCGGATCCGGGGTCAGCTTGTCCAGGGCCGCGACCGTGCAGTCCGCGATCAGCGCCTCCACCGAGCCGTGCGGATTCTGGGTGAACACGATCTTCTCGTCGTTGCGCAGATGATCCGAGACGTACTTCTGCGGGCTCGGCACCTTCAGGGCCAGCAGCCGGATCACCCCGGCCCGCTGGGCCCGGGCCCGCTGAGCCTCGGTGGCCAGCACGCGCACGGCCACCGTCTGCCCCTCATCCACCAGGGCGGGGAAGCCCTCGATGACCTGGCCGGCCACCTCCCGGGTGATGCGGGTGGGCACCTCCTGCTCGGGCCAGTCGCGCAGACCGCCGACCTCCCGCACCGCAGGCCCCCCGGCCGACGACGCCCGGTCCGCCCCCGAACCCGGCTGCGGCCTCCGGTCAGCGCGCGTGCCGGGCGCGCCGTCGTGACCGGCGCCCGCGGACCGACCCGCGCCTTTCTGCCCGGCACCGTTTCGACCACCGGGGCCCGACGCGGCGGCGATGCGCTGCAGCGCGTCCGCCGAGGCGCCCAGCGAGGCCGCCAGGGCCTCGCGCACCTGCGGGGCCAGCCGCTCCTGCAGGGCCTCCAGGTCCCGGCCCTCGCCGAGCACCCGGTTGCGCGGATCCCGGACCTGGAAGGTGACTCGCAGGTGCTCGGGGACCTTGGACCAGTCCCAGGACCCCGGCGGGATCACCACGCCCCGGATCCGGCGCAGGGCCAGCTCCAGGGAGCTCAGCAGATCATCGGTCTGGGGGTCGAACTCCTCCGTCAGGCGCTGCACGGCGGCGGCCGCGACGTCCGGGGCGGGCACGAAGGACTTGCGCACGGCCTTGGGCAGGGAGCGGATCAGGGCCGTGACCAGCTCGGTGCGCAGCCCCGGGATCATCCACTCGAAGGGCCGCTGGCGCAGCTGGTTCAGGAACACCACGGGCACCTGCACGAACACCCCGTCCGCGCTGGTCTGCGCCGAGCCGGGGGCGGAGGGGGCGAACTCGTAGCGCAGGTCCAGGCGCAGCGTGGAGTCTTCCGTGTCCACCTCCCACACCCGGGGGAAGGCGGACTCGTCGTACTCGGCGGCCTCGGCGTCCACCAGCCGCTCCGGATCCAGATCCAGCAGGTGCTCATCCTCCTGCCGGGCCCGCTTCCACCAGCGGTCGAAGTGCCGCTCGGAGACCACCTCGGCCGGGATCCGGGCGTCGTAGAACGCGTACAGGGCGTCGTCGTCGACCCGCAGGTCCCGACGCCGCAGCCGGGCCTCCAGCGCCTCGACCTCGGCCAGGCGCTGCTGGTTGCGCCGGAAGAAGCGGTGCCGGGTGCGCCAATCGCCCTCCACCAGGGCCTTGCGGATGAACAGCTCCCGGGACAGCTCCGGGTCGATCCGCCAGTAGTCCACGGGACGTTCGGCGTAGACCGGCACGCCGTACAGGGTCGCCTTCTCGTAGGCCATGACCGAGCCGCGCTGGGCGGACCAGTGCGGCTCCGAGTGGGTGCGCTTGAGCAGGTTCCCGGCCGCCTGCTCGATCCACTCCGGGCGCACGGCCGCGACCGTGCGGGCCCACAGCCGGGAGGTCTCCACCAGCTCCGCGGCCACCACCCAGTCCGGGTTCCTCTTGAACAGACCCGAGCCGGGGAAGATCGCGAAGCGGGTGCCGCGGGCCCCCTGGTAGTCGCGCTTGCGCTCATCGCGCAGCCCGACGTGGCTGAGCAGCCCGGTCAGCAGGGCCCGGTGCACGGCCTCCTCGTTGACGCCGGGGTCGATGTCCCGGCCCTTCCCGACGCGCACCTCGGCCTGCTGGCCCAGCTGGCGCAGCTGCTCATAGAGGTCCTGCCACTCTCGGACCCGCACGTAGTTGATGAACTCGCGGCGGCACAGCTTCCGGAATTGGCTGGAGGACAGCTCCCGCTGCTTCTCCTGCAGGTGCTGCCACAGCAGCAGGAAGCTGGAGAAGTCCGAGCGGTCATCCCGGAACCGGGCATGCAGCTCATCGGCCTGCTGGCGCTTGTCCGCGGGGCGCTCGCGGGGATCCTGGATGGTGAGGGCCGCGGCCAGCACCATGACCTCCTTGGCCACGCCCAGCTCCTGGGCGGCCACGATCATCCGGCCCAGGCGCGGGTCCACGGGGAAGGCCGCCAGGCGCCGGCCGATCGCGGTCAGGGGCGAGGCCCCCGCGCCGCGCCCGCCGCGGGTCCGGCCCCGGCCGCCTCGCCTGCCCTTCCCGGCGCCGCGCCGGGGGGCCTGGGCGGCGTCGTCCCCGGGGGTGTCCTCGATCCTCTCCTTCAGCGCCCCGAGCTCGCGCAGCACCGCGACGCCGTCGCCGATGGCCCGGCGGGCCGGGGGCTGGACGAAGGGGAAGCGCTCCATATCCCGCGGGGAGCGCACCACCCCGATGCTCATGGTGTGCAGGATCACCGCGGCCAGGTTGGTGCGCAGGATCTCCGGGTCCGTGAAGGCCGGCCGGGAGTCGAAGTCCTCCTGCGAGTACAGCCGGATCGCGATGCCGTCCGAGACGCGCCCGCAGCGCCCGGAGCGCTGGGCCGCGCTGGCCTGGGAGATCCGCTCGATGGGCAGGCGCTGGACCTTGGTGCGCGTGGAGTACCGGGAGATCCGGGCGGTCCCCGGGTCGATCACGTACTTGATCCCGGGAACGGTCAGCGAGGTCTCGGCGACGTTGGTGGCCAGCACGATCCGCCGCCGAGCCCCGGTGGGGCGGAAGACCCGGTGCTGCTCGGCCATGGACAGCCGGGCGAACAGCGGCAGGATCTCCGTGCCGGTGAGCCTGCGGTCCTTGGCTACCAGATCCGTCAGGGCGTCCTCGGCGTCGCGGATCTCCCGCTCCCCGGCGAAGAAGATCAGGAGGTCCCCGGGGGCCTCGTCGGCCAGCTCCAGCACGGCGTCGCACACCGCCTCCAGCGGGTCTCGGTCCTCCCCGGCGACGTCGTCCTCCTCATCCGGCAGCGCGGGGTCCTCGGTCAGCGGACGGTACCGGATCTCCACGGGGTAGGTGCGCCCGGAGACCTCGATGATCGGGGCGGCGTCGGCCGGCATCGGCTCGTCCTCGGGGTGCTCGGCCACCGGGTCGAAGCTGGGCGCGAAGTGCCGGGCGAAGCGCTGCGGGTCGATGGTCGCCGAGGTGATGACGACCTTCAGATCCGGGCGCTGAGGGAGGATGCGCTTGAGGTAGCCCAGGATGAAGTCGATGTTCAGGGAGCGCTCGTGCGCCTCGTCGATGATGATCGCCGAGTAGCGCTTGAGCAGCGGATCGTGCGGGATCTCCGCGAGCAGGATGCCGTCGGTCATCAGCTTGATCCGGGTGGCCTGGGAGGTCTGCGCGGTGAAGCGCACCTGGTAGCCCACGGTCTGCCCGATCGGCTCGCCCAGCTCCTCGGCGATCCGCTCGGCCACGGAGCGGGCGGCCAGGCGCCGCGGCTGGGTGTGCCCGATGCTCCCGCGTTCGCCCAGGCCCAGCTCCAGCAGCATCTTGGGGATCTGGGTGGTCTTCCCGGAGCCGGTCTCCCCGGCGATGATCACGACCTGGTGCTCCCGGACCGCGTCCATGATCTCCTCGCGGCGCGCGGAGACCGGCAGGGCCTCCGGATAGGCGATCTCGGGGCGGGAGGGCGCGGAATCGGAGGGCGCGGGCGCGCCCGCGGCGGGGGAGGGGGAGCTGTTCGACATACTTCCTGCCATCCTACTGATCCCGCCCGCGGGGCGGCCTCCTCCCGGAGGCGGAGGGAGAGTTCATCCCTCGGGCGGATGTGGGCGGCGCGGGGTTCTTCCTAGCCTCGAGACCATGATCGAGAACCTCCAGCACGTCGTCGAGACCATCCCTGCGATCCTCAGGATCCTCGCGCTCGCGGGCCTCGGGGCCATCCCCTTCGTGGAGTCCTATTTCGGCTCCGCGGTCGGTGTGCTCGCCGGGGTCAACCCGGTGCTGGCGGTCGCCGCGGCCTCGCTGGGCAACATGATCTGCATGATCGTGCTGGTGCTGGGCGCCGGGCGGGTGCGCGGCGCGGTGACCGCCCGTCGCGAGCCTCGCACGCCGAGCCGACGGCGGCAGCGCTTCGACCGGCTCTTCGACAAGTACGGCGTGGCCGGGGTGTCCCTGCTGGGGCAGACGGTGCTGCCCAGCCAGATCACCTCCGCGATGATGGCCGGCATGGGTGCGAACCGCACGAAGATCATCGCCTGGCAGTGCGTGTCCATCATCCTGTGGGGCACGCTGTTCGCGGTGCTGGCCAGCGTCGGCCTCTGGACGGTGGAGTGAGGCGCGGACGCCGATGCGGCATCGAGCGACTCGCGAGCCGGATCGTGCGACGTGGACCGGATGATCCGGCGCGCGAAGCACGATCCGGTCCGCGAGACGGCGTCGCCGCGGCCGCATCCGGGCATGGAAAGTGCCCTCGATAGGATTCGAACCTACGACTTCCTGCTCCGGAGGCAGGCGCTCTATCCACTGAGCTACGAGGGCAACGCAGAACAGCGTACCAGGAAAACCGGGCGCCGCGCACCACGGGGCGGGCGCGGCCTTCGGTAGACTGGCACACCGTGACTCCCGAAGAACTGACCCGCGCCGTATCCGCCGCCCTCGACGAGGCCCTGCAGGCCCAGGAGCTGACGCTTTCCGAGGGCGCCGCCCGCCCCGAGGTGCGCATCGAGCGGCCCAAGAGCCGCGAGCACGGGGACTGGGCCACCAACATCGCCCTGCAGCTGGGCAAGCGGGTGGGCCGCAACCCCCGGGAGGTCGCCCAGATCCTCGCTACCCGCCTCGAGGCGATCGACGGCGTGGCCGCCGTGGACATCGCCGGTCCCGGCTTCCTCAACATCCGGCTCGACGCCGCCGCCGCCGGCGCGCTGGCCGCGACGATCCTCGAGCAGGGGGAGGCCTACGGGCGCAGCCGGGACCTGTCCGGCACCCACATCAACCTGGAGTTCGTCTCCGCCAACCCCACCGGACCCATCCACCTGGGCGGGACCCGCTGGGCCGCCGTCGGGGACTCCCTGGCCCGGATCCTCGAGGCCTCCGGGGCCACCGTGACCCGTGAGTACTACTTCAACGACCACGGCACCCAGATCGACCGCTTCGCCAAGTCCCTGCTGGCCGCCGCCCGCGGGGAGGCCACCCCCGAGGACGGATACGGCGGGCAGTACATCCACGACATCGCCGCCGACGTGCTGCGCGAGGCCCCCGACGCCCTGGAGGCCGCCGACCCGCAGGAGGTCTTCCGCTCCCACGGCGTCGAGCTGATGTTCGCCCAGATCAAGGCCTCCCTGCACGAGTTCGGCGTGGACTTCGACGTCTTCTTCCACGAGAACTCCCTGTTCGACTCCGGGGCCGTGGAACGCACCCTGGAACAGCTGAAGACCAGCGACAAGCTCTACTTCGCCGACGGCGCCTGGTGGCTGCGCTCCACCGACTACGGCGACGACAAGGACCGGGTGGTCATCAAGTCCGACGGCAACGCCGCCTACATCGCCGGGGACATCGCCTACATCGCGGATAAGCGCGCCCGCGGGGCGGACCTGGCCGTGTACATGCTCGGCGCGGATCACCACGGGTACATCGCCCGGCTGAAGGCCGCCGCCGCGGCCATCGGGGACGACCCGGACGCCGTGGAGGTCATGATCGGGCAGATGGTCAACCTCGTGAAGGATGGTCAGGCCGTGCGCATGTCCAAGCGGGCCGGGACCGTGGTGACCCTGGAGGACCTCGTGGAAGCCGTGGGGGTGGACGCCGCCCGCTACGAGCTGACCCGCTACTCCGTGGACTCCAACATCGACGTGGACCTGGACGTACTGACCAAGCGCTCCAACGAGAACCCGGTCTTCTACGTCCAGTACGCCCACGCCCGCACCCGGGCCGTGGCCCGCAACGCCGCCGACGCCGGGGTGATGCGCGATGCCGGCACCTTCGACGCCGCCCTGCTCTCCGGTCCGGCGGACGAGGAGCTGCTGGCCGCCCTCGGGCAGTTCCCCGGCGCGGTGGCCGAGGCCCAGCACTTCCGCGAACCCCACCGGGTGGCCCGCTACCTGGAGGCCCTGGCCGGGGCCTACCACCGCTGGTACGACTCCTGCCGCGTCGTGCCCCAGGGCGATGACGAGGTCTCCGAGGTGCACCGCACCCGCCTGGCCCTGAACGACGCCACCGCCCAGGTCCTGGCCAACGGGCTGGGTCTGCTCGGCGTGTCCGCCCCGGAGCGCATGTGATGCCCGGGCAGCCCGACCCGAGCGTCCCCTCCGCGCCCGCCGCGCGGACGGACCCGCCGAGCCCGGATGCACTGACCCCGGATGCAGTGACCCCGGACCCGGCGGCCCTGGACCCCGTGATCTGGCCGGACTCCTTCCGGCGCGCCGCCGACGGTGAGCTGACTCTGGACGGGCACGGCGCCCGTGCGCTCGCCGAGCGCTTCGGCACCCCGCTGTACGTGGAGTCCGAGGAGGTCTTCCGCGCCCGCGCCGCGGCCTTCCGCACGGCCTTCGAGCGAGCCTTTGCCGAGCACGGGGCGCAGGTGAGCGTCTACTACGCCGGCAAGGCCTTCCTGTGCGCCGCCATCGTGCGCTGGGCCCGCGAGGAGGGGCTGAACCTGGACACCGCCTCCGGGGGCGAGCTGGCCCTGGGGCTGGCCGCCGGGATGGAGCCCGCCCGCATCGCCCTGCACGGGAACAACAAGTCCACCCGGGAGATCCGGCAGGCCCTGGAGGCCGGGGTGGGCCGCATCGTCGCCGACTCCGTGCCGGAGCTGCTGCTGATCGAGCGGATCGCCGGGCAGCTGGGAGTCACCGCGCCGGTGATGATCCGGGTGACTCCCGGGGTGCACGCCGAGACCCACGAGTTCATCGCCACCGCCCACGAGGACCAGAAGTTCGGCCTCTCCCTCGCCCCGGACACGGCCCGCCTGGCCTGGGCGCAGATCCCGGCCGCGGTGCGCGCCGAGGCCTGGCCGGACCGGCAGGAGGCTCCCCAGGATTCCGTGGCCGAGCTGGCCGCGGAGCTGGCCGAGCACCTGCCGCACCTGGACCTGCGGGGGCTGCACTGCCACATCGGCTCCCAGGTCTTCGCCCCGGAGGGCTTCGATCTGGCCGCCCGCCGCGTGCTCGCGACGATGGCGCGGCTGCGGGATCGCTTGGGCCGGGTCCTGCCTGAAGCTGATCTGGGCGGGGGATACGGCATCGGCTACGTCGCCGGGGACTCCCCGAGGCCCATCGAGGACCTGGCTCGGGCCATCGCGACCTCGGTGGCCGAGGCCTGCGCGCGGCTGGAGCTGCCCCTGCCGCACCTGTCCTTCGAACCCGGCCGGGCGATCACCGGGCCCGCCGGGGTCACCCTCTACACCGTGGGCACGATCAAGGACGTCGCTCTGGAGGCCGCGGCCGACTCCGACGTCGCCGCCGACGCCGGTCAGCCGGCGGTGCGCCGCTACGTCGCGGTGGACGGCGGCATGTCGGACAACGCCCGCCCGATCCTCTACGGCTCCGAGTACACCGTGACCCGCGCGGATCGCTCCCCGGCGGGGGAGCAGGTGCTCTCCCGGGTGGTCGGCAAGCACTGCGAATCCGGGGACATCCTGGTGCGCGACTGCCTGCTCCCGGCGGACCTCGCCCCCGGGGACCTGCTGGCCGTGCCCGCCACCGGCGCCTACTGCTGGTCCCTGTCCTCCAACTACAACTTCCTGACTCGCCCCCCGGTGGTGGCCGTCGCTGCCGGGCGCGAACCCCGGGTCATCGTGCACGGACAGAGCATCCAGGACCTGCTGGACCGCGACGCCGAGCTGTAAGCCGCCCCGCCCGACGTCCCCGATCCCGACCGACCCCCGCCCCGCACCCCTCCCGAGGAGAGCCCATGAACGACACGCCCCTGTCCGTCGCCCTGCTGGGATCCGGCACCGTCGGCTCCCAGGTCGCCCGGATCCTCCTGGAGGACGCCGAGGAGCTGACCCAGCGCGTCGGTGCGCCCCTGCGCCTGATCGGCATCGCGGTGCGGGATCCGCAGGCGCCCCGGGACTACGCCGCCCCGGCCGGGCTGTACACGACCGACGCGGACGCGCTGATCGACGCCGCGGACGTCGTCGTGGAGCTGACCGGCGGCATCGAACCGGCCCGCACCCGCATCCTGCGGGCCCTGCGCGCCGGCAAGCACGTGGTCTCCGGGAACAAGGCCCTGCTCGCCCGCGAGGGTGCCGCGCTGCAGCGCGCGGCGGACGCCTCCGGGGCGCAGCTGTCCTACGACGCCGCGGTGGCCGGGGCCATCCCGATCCTGCGGCCCCTGCGCGACTCCCTGGCCGGGGATCAGGTCGAGCGGGTGCTCGGGATCATGAACGGCACCACCAACTTCATCCTCGACGCGATGCACACCACCGGGGCGGACTTCGACGACGCCCTGGCCGAGGCCCAGCGCCTGGGCTACGCGGAGGCGGATCCGACCGCCGACGTCGAGGGTCACGACGCCGCCGCGAAGGCCGCGATCGTCGCCTCCCTGGCCTTCCACGCCGAGTTCACCCTCGAGGACGTGCACTGCGAGGGCATCACCGGGATCACCGCCGCCGACGTCGCCGCCGCGCAGGCCGAAGGCTGCGTGATCAAGCTGCTGGCGGTGTGCGAGCGGCTGGAGGAGGGCGTGAGCATCCGCGTGCACCCCACCCTGGTGCCGAACGAGCACCCCCTGGCCAGCGTGCGCGGGGCCTTCAACGCCGTGTTCGTCCACTCCCGCGACGCCGGCCAGCTGATGTTCTACGGGCCCGGCGCGGGCGGGGCACCCACGGCCTCGGCGGTCATGGGGGACCTGGTCTCCCTGGCCCGACGGGTGGTGCTGGGCGGCCCGGCCGTCCCGGATTTCTCCTACGCCCAGCTGCCGGCCGTCGGGCCGGAGGATGTGGTCTCCAGCTACACGATGGGGCTGCAGGTGAAGGACCGCCTCGGGGTGCTGGCCGGGATGGCCCAGGTCTTCGCCGAGGAGGGGGTCTCCATCCGGACCATGCATCAGACCAAGCACGGCCCCCACCGCGGGGCCGGGCAGCCGGAGACCACGATCCGGGTGGTCACCCACCGGGCCGCGGACCGGCGGGTGCGGGCCACCATCGAGAAGCTGCGCGGGCTGGACGCCGTGGATGCGATCACCTCGGTGATCCGGGTGGAGGACTGAGGCCGGCCATGCACCGCTCGGACCAGACCCCGTCTCCCTCTCCGGCTGCCTTCGCGGGCCGGCCCGTCACCGGGACCAGCCCCGGTGAGGCGGTGCCCGTCGGCGCGCGGGTCAGTCTCCGGGTCCCGGCCTCCTCGGCGAATCTGGGCCCCGGCTACGACACGATGGGCCTGGCCCTGGGCCTGTACGACGAGCTCACCGTGACCCGCACCGCCGAGGGCCTCGCCTTCGAGCTGGAGGGCGAGGGCGCTCAGACCGTGCCCCGCACCCCCGAGCACCTCATCGTGCGCGCGATCCGGGCCGCCTGGGCCGCGGCGGGGCTGACGGGTGAGCTGCCGGGGCTCGGCATCCGCGCTCGCGGGCGCATCCCGCACTCGCGGGGACTGGGCTCCTCCGCCTCCGCGATCGTCGCCGGGGTCGTGGCCGGCAGCGCCCTGCTGCCGGAGGATCTGCGGCTGAGCGAGCAGGCTCTGCTGCAGGTCTGCTCCGACCTGGAGGGCCACCCGGACAACGTGGCCCCGTCCCTGTTCGGGGGACTGGCGATCTCCTGGGGCGAGGAGCACCCCGAGGGGCCGCGCTGGCGCAGCGCCCGGGTGCCCGTGGATCCGCGCGTGCATCCCGTGGTCGCGGTGCCGGACTACGAGGTCTCCACCCGGCTGGCCCGGGAGCTGATCCCCGCGCAGGTGCCCCACGCGCTGGCCGCGGCCGACGCCGGCCGGGCCGCGCTGCTGGTGCGGGCCCTGAGCGGGGCCCCCGAGCTGCTGCCGGCCGCGACCCGGGACTACCTGCACCAGGAGCACCGCTGCGAGGCCATGGTCCCGACGGCGCGGATGGTTCGGGCCCTGCGCGATCGGGGCTTCGCGGCCGTGGTCTCCGGGGCCGGGCCGAGCGTGCTGGTGCTGGCCGAGTCCGCCGATCGGGCCGAGCAGGCCGCCCGCGAGATGCGGCACCTGGGTGCCGAGGCCGCCGGGCAGGACCCGGCCGCGCCGCACTGGCGGATCGAGGGGCTGGCCATCGACGCCTCCGGTGTTATACTGGTGGACGAGGAGCGCCCGATCCGGCGCCGGTAGAGGCCCGAGATCAGCCCCGCTCCTCGACGGCACGGCCCGGTCAGCCCCTGACCCCGTGGCCTGCCGAGGCTGGCTCCTCTCCCCGTCTGGGAGAGTCGCACGTCGAGCTGTCGGACCCTCACCCATCCGGTCGTCGACCGTGTCGCGAGACCCCTCGCGTCATCTCCGCGGACACCGCGTCCTCCCCACGAGCACGCGCTCCCATCGTCGCCGCTGCTGAGGTCCATCCCGGCCCGACGCCAGGCCCACCCACCCGCACCGACCGTCCCGCAGCCCGCGGGAGCCGTGCGGGACCGATGCCCCGACGCCGCCTGCGCCGCGGGCACGCCACCATGAACTTCGGCTTGGGGCGCCATCATCGAAACAGCCCCAGGCCATGTCGAGGGGGAAGGATCCTTCGTGACCGAAACGACCGACCTGTCCACGGGTACGGACCAGCCGGGCGAGACCCCGGCCCAGGACTCCCGCGCCGCCGCGGGAGCCGAGCAGAGCCAGAAGGGCCAGGGCGGACTGTCCGCCCTGAAGCTGGCTCAGCTGCAGTCCCTGGCCTCCCAGCTGGGGATCACCGGCGCGCGCCGCATGCGCAAGTCCGCGCTGGTGGACGCCATCTCCGCGCACCAGCGCGGCTCCGCGGTCGCCGACCGGGAGAAGAAGGCCGAGCAGGCCGCCGCCGCGGCCGCCGAGGTCACCGGCCAGGACGCCCCGGCCGAGCAGAAGCCGGCGCGGCGCACCCGCTCCCGCCGGGCCGACTCCGCCCCGGAGACCGAGCAGTCCGGATCCGGCGCCGAGCAGGGCGGCGAGCAGAAGAGCCCCGAGCAGAAGAACGCCGAGCAGAAGGGCTCCTCCCGCCGCGGACGCGGGGGAGATGAGCGCTCCGGGGAGCAGGACGGCTCCCAGGACAAGCAGGAGAAGGCCAAGGGCCAGAACGGCCGCGGCTCCCGCGGCGAGGACCACGACGGCGGGCAGGACCAGCGCGAGTCCAAGGGCGAGCGCGGGCAGAACCGCCGCTCCCGCCAGGAGCGCAGCGCCGAGCGCGGCTCCGGGGACAAGGGCGGGGAGAAGCACTCCGAGAAGTCCGGCTCCGAGAAGAACCACGGGGACAAGGGCGAGGGCCAGCACGGCGGCGGCCGGAACGGCGAGTCCAAGGGCTCGCGCGGCAACCGCCGCGGCAACAACGGCAACAACGGCCCCGAGGATGATGACAACCGCCGGGGCGGGCGCAACCGCCGCAACCGCAACCGCAACGACCGTCGGGACCGGCGTCGGGGCCGCAACAGCGGGCCCGAGGTGGATGACACCGAGCTGACCGAGGACGACGTGCTGCTGCCCGTGGCCGGCATCCTCGACGTCCTGGACAACTACGCCTTCGTGCGCACCTCCGGGTACCTGCCCGGACCCAACGACGTCTACGTCTCCCTCGCCCAGGTCAAGAAGCACCACCTGCGCAAGGGCGACGCCGTCGTCGGCGCGATCCGCGCCCCCCGCGACGGCGAGCAGCAGAACAGCTCCCGGCAGAAGTTCAACGCGCTGGTGCAGCTGACCAGCGTCAACGGCAAGAAGCCCGAGGAGCTCACCGAGCGCGTCGAGTTCACCAAGCTCACGCCGCTGTACCCGAACGAGCGGCTGCGCCTGGAGACCGACCCGAAGAAGATCGGCCCCCGCGTGGTGGACCTGGTCTCCCCGATCGGGAAGGGCCAGCGCGGCCTGATCGTCTCCCCGCCGAAGGCCGGCAAGACGCTGATGCTCCAGTCGATCGCCAACGCGATCAAGGAGAACAACCCCGAGGTGCACCTGATGATGGTCCTCGTGGACGAGCGTCCCGAAGAGGTCACGGACATGCAGCGCACGGTCAACGGCGAGGTCATCGCCTCGACCTTCGACCGCCCCGCCGATGACCACACGACCGTCGCGGAGCTGGCCATCGAGCGCGCCAAGCGCCTGGTGGAGCTGGGCCACGACGTCGTCGTGCTGCTGGACTCGATGACCCGCCTGGGCCGGGCCTACAACCTCGCCGCCCCTGCTTCCGGCCGGATCCTCTCCGGTGGTGTGGACTCCGCGGCGCTGTACCCGCCCAAGCGGTTCTTCGGCGCGGCCCGCAACATCGAGAACGGCGGCTCGCTGACCATCCTGGCCACCGCCCTGGTGGAGACCGGATCGCGCATGGACGAGGTGATCTTCGAGGAGTTCAAGGGCACCGGCAACATGGAGCTGCGCCTGTCCCGCCACCTGGCGGACAAGCGGATCTTCCCGGCCGTGGACGTCAACGAGTCCGGTACCCGCCGGGAGGAGAACCTGCTCTCCCCGGACGAGGTCAAGATCATGTGGCGCCTGCGCCGCGTGCTGGCCGGGCTGGATCAGCAGCAGGCCCTGGAGGTGCTCACCTCCAAGCTGCGCGACACGCCCACCAACGTGCAGTTCCTCATGCAGGTGCAGAAGACCACGCTGGGCTCCAAGTCCGACGACTAGCACCACCCGATGACGCCGGCGCCGCATCCCGTCCCCTTCCGCGCGGACGAGATCGCGGCGTCGGCGTCCTCGCGTCCGCAGAGCGCAGCCTTCGGGCGCGGAGCCGACCGAGCCCCTGCCGGGTTCATCCGGTGCGATACTGGACCCGCCCGACGACCCACCCCCCGATCCGTCCGAGGAAGCCATGTTCGAATCCATCCAGACCCTGCTCGATGAGCACCAGCAGCTGCAGCGCCAGCTGGCCGATCCGGCCGTGCACGCGGATCAGGCCAAGGCGCGCAAGCTGGGACGGCGCTACGCCGAGCTGAACGGGATCGTCGAGGCCCACCGCCGGGTGCAGGGCCTGGAGGAGGACATCGAGGCCGCCCGGGAGATGGCCCAGGAGGACGCGGAGATGGCCGCGGAGCTCAAGGAGCTGGAGGCGCGGCTGCCCGAGGCCCAGGAGCGCCTGCGCCGCCTGCTGATCCCCCGGGACCCCGACGACGGGCGCGACGTCATCCTCGAGGTCAAGGGCGGGGAGGGCGGGGCCGAGGCCGCGCTGTTCGCCGCCGACCTGCTGCGCATGTACGCCCGCTACGCCGAGTCGAAGGGGTGGAAGACGGAGATCATCTCCGCCAACGAGTCCGACCTGGGCGGGTACAAGGACGTGCAGATGGCCGTCAAGGGCCGCTCCAGCGACCCGGCCGAGGGCGTGTGGGCCCACCTGAAGTACGAGGGCGGGGTGCACCGCGTGCAGCGGGTGCCCGTCACCGAGTCCCAGGGCCGCATCCACACCTCGGCCGCCGGGGTCCTGGTGTTCCCCGAGGTGGATGAGCCCGAGGAGATCGAGATCCACCAGAACGACCTGAAGATCGACGTCTACCGCTCCTCCGGACCCGGCGGGCAGTCCGTGAACACCACAGACTCCGCCGTGCGCATCACCCACCTGCCCACCGGGATCGTCGTGGCCATGCAGAACGAGAAGTCCCAGCTGCAGAACCGGGAGGCGGCCATGCGCGTGCTGCGCGCCCGGCTGCTGGCCTGGCAGCAGGAGCAGCTGGACGCCGAGGCCTCCGAGCACCGCCGCTCCCAGGTCAAGACCATGGACCGCTCCGAGCGGATCCGCACCTACAACTTCCCGGAGAACCGGATCGCTGACCACCGCACCGGGTACAAGGCCTACAACCTGGACACGGTGATGAACGGGGAGCTGGAGCCGGTCATCCAGTCCGCGATCCAGATGGACGAGGAGCACCGGCTGGCGGCCCTGGGCCACGAGGACTGACCCCGTGGGCCCCGAGCACCCGCGTCCCGAGGCCGCACCCGGGACCGACGTCGCGCCGGCGGACCCGGAGCCGGCCCTGGCCCCCGGGGCGCCGCTGTCCGCGGGGCTGCGGTGTGCGCACCGGCTGCTGGCCGAGGCCGGGATCGCCTCCGCCCGGGTCGACGCCGAGCTGCTGGCCGCGCACCTGCTCGCCGATGCCGAGGGCCGCGCGCCGGGGCGAGGGGAGGTGGCCGCCGGGGCGATCACCGGGCGGTTCACGGTGCCCGCGGGCTACGTCGAGCTCATCCGACGCCGCGCCGCCCGGGAGCCCCTGCAGCACCTGACCGGGCGCGCCCCGTTCCGCCGGCTCGAGCTGCTCGTCGGGCCCGGGGTGTTCGTGCCGCGCCCGGAGACGGAGGTGCTGGTCGATGAGGTCAGCGCGCACCTGGCCGCCCGCCGCGCCGAGGCCCAGGGCTCTGAGGCCTCCGGCTCCGAGCCCCCGGGTTCTGAGAGCGCGCCCGACCCGGCCCCGCTGGTCGTCGACCTGGCCACCGGCTCCGGGGCGCTGGCCCTGGCCGTGGCCCAGGAGAACCCCGGGACCCGCGTGATCGGCGTCGAGCGCTCCGAGACCGCCCTGGCCTGGGCCGAGCGCAACGCCCGGCGCGTCGCACGGGAGCACGGGGTGCGCATCGACCTGCGTCGGGAGGACGCGCGTGATGCCCTGCCGGGGGCGGAGGGCACGGTGGAGACGATCGTGACCAACCCGCCCTACATCCCCGAGGACGCCGTGCCGCGGGACCCCGAGGTCGCCCGCTACGATCCCCCCGAAGCCCTCTACGGCGGCTCCCCGGACGGCCTGGCGATCCCGACGGCGTTCCTGGAGCGGGCCGCGCGGCTGCTGCGCCCCGGCGGGCTGCTGGTCATGGAGCACGCGGAGGTCCAGGCCGGAGCTGTGGCCGCCCTGTTCCGCGACCGCGGATTCCATCGGGTGCGCACCGTGCGGGACCTGACCGGCCGGGACCGGGCCACCGCAGGGCTGGCCCCGGGATACCCTGGAGAGCGCGCGGAGTCCGCGCACCCCCGAGACGAAAGAGCATCTGCACCGTGAGCGCCACCGTGTACACCACCGATACCGCCGAGGACCGCACCCGCGCCCTGGAGAGGATCAGGGACCTGCTGGCCGGGGGCCGCACCGTGGTGATCCCCACCGACACCGTCTACGGGATCGCCGCCGACGCGTTCTCCCCGGGGGCCGTCTCCCAGCTGCTGGCCGCCAAGGGCCGCTCGCGCACCATGCCCCCTCCGGTGCTCATCGCGGATCCCGGGGTGCTCGACGCCCTGGCCGAGACCGTCCCGGAGACCGGCCGGGCCCTGGCCGAGCGCTTCTGGCCGGGGGCGCTGACCCTGATCGTGCGCTCCCAGCCCTCCCTGAACTGGGACCTGGGGGAGACCCGGGGCACCGTGGCCCTACGGGTGCCGGGGGACGAGCTGACCCGCGAGCTGCTGCGCGCGACCGGTCCCCTGGCCGTCTCCAGCGCGAACCGCACCGGGCAGCAGGCCGCGACCGACGCCGTCGAGGCCATGGCGCAGCTGGGCGAGCGGGTCGAGGCCATCTTGGACGGCGGCCGACGCCCGCTGGGCCGCGACGAGCAGATGCCCAGCGCGCAGGTCGCTCCCTCCACCATCATCGACGTCACGGGCGATCAGCCCGTGGTGGTGCGCACCGGCGCCCTGGACCTCGCCCTGCTGCGCGAGACCGCCCCGGATCTGCTGACCCGCGAGGAGCACGAGAGGATCCTGCGGGCGGAGGACCCGGCGCAGGGTGCGAGCGGCTCACCGGATCCGGCCGAGGGTACCCCTTCCGGGGCCGCGAGCGACGAGCAGGGCCCGGAGGACCCCGAGAGCGGCGGGGCCGACGCCGCGACGAGCACCCGCGGGCCCGGCGACGGTCCGCGAGCGGAAGCCCCGGAGCCGGGCAGCCTCACCCAGAGCCTGCTCGGCACGGGAGGCCCGAGCTCGGGTGCCGCGGTGGATCAGCTGCGCACCCGGGAGGCCGCCGCGGCGGGGCCGGGAGCCGGGTCCGCCCCGGCCGGGCAGCGCGTGGACCCCGTCTCGGTGCAGCGGGCCCGCGCGCTGTTCTTCGATCCGCCCGCCCGGGACTGACGCGGCCTCACCGGCCGCGTCGGCTGACGCCCGCGGCCTGGTGGGCCTGGCGCAGCACGGACCCCACGTGCCGCTCGGGCAGCAGACCGTGCCGTTCGGCCCAGGTGTCGTCCTGGTCCTGGCCGAACCAGGCCAGCTCGACGCGGCGCACCGCCGCGCGCAGGCGGTCCCCGGACAGCCCCGAGGCTGCGTAACCGGCGCGCACCAGCAGCCGGGCCAGGGGAGCGGGGATGCGATGCGGTTCGCGCCGTCCGGCGTCCCGGATCACCGAGGCGGTGGTGGCACCCTCCCACGGCTGCAGCAGGATCTCCGGCAGCGGCTCCTCCCTCAGTCCCGCGGCCACGATGAACTCGGCCAGCGCCTGCACCGAGGTGACCGGGGTGTGCTGGGTGCCGGAGCCCGCCACCGAGGCCAGGAAGGACCCGGCGAAGCGGGCCAGCGCCGTCGTGGTGTCCCGCCCGGATCCCTGTACGGAGGTGGCGCGGATGATGCACAGCTGCGCGGCGTGGTCCCCGGCCACCTGGGCCGGACGCGAGCTCGGGGCGGCCGGGTAGTCCGAGCCGGCCGAGCCCGGAGCGGCCCCCACCTTGGCGGTGGCCGTGATGAACTCGCGCAGCCGCAGCAGGCAGTCCTCTCCCAGGGCCTTGGAGAAGGAGTAGGCGGAGAAGGGTGAGGTGTCGGGGGAGGCGTCCAGGCGCGGCCGGGCCCCCTGCACCGCGGCCGAGCTCAGGTGCAGCACCCGAGTGACCCCGGTGCGCTGAGCGGCCACGGCGACGACGGCAGGCAGCAAGGCGTTTGCCCCGACCAAGGGCGGCAGCTCCTGCTGTCCCGGCGCCGCCAAGCCGGCGGCGTTGACCACGACCTCGGCGCCGGCGAAGGAATCCGCGAGGTAGTCGATCACCGACTCCAGGCGACGGGCTTCGGCGATGACCTGCCCGGCCCCGGTGGCCGAGGTCGCCAGGCGGGGTGCTGCGACCGGGGCGGCCCCGATGCCCAGCTGCTGCAGGCGGGTCATGGTGGCCGATCCGACGAAGCCCGTGGCCCCCAGGACGCGCCAGGTGCTCTGGTTCATGTGGTCTCGCTCTCCTCATATGCGGGCCTCGACCCGGGGGGCTGCCGGGTGAGGTCACGCTAAACTGGTGATCTGCAGCGGGGGTCCGCGCTGTGCCGGCGGCTCAGCCGGCGCGGCCGGAACGCCCTGTGACCACCTTACTGACGTACACGCCTCTTCGGGCGCCCTTGGTCCGGGGTTCGCGCGCCGGCCCAGCAGGGGCAGTCCGAGCCCGCGCACGGGCGGGCCGAGGGGAGAGGAATCCGACGTGCCAGCTGCCGCGCAAGAGCATCCCGCGCGACCCCGCCCCGAGGGCCAGGAGCCCCGGGTGGTGGCGGTGGTGGTCACCTACGACCGCCCCGATCTGCTGCGCCTGACGCTGGCGGGCATCGACGGGGCGCGGATGAGGCCGGCGGCCGTCGTGGTGGTGGACAACGCCTCCGGTCCGCAGACCGCCCGCGTGCTGGCCGAGCACCGGGGGAGCGTCCCCCTGGACGTGGTGCGCCTGGAGCGGAACCTCGGCGGAGCGGGAGGCTTCGCCGCGGGCATCGATCGGGCCCTGCACCGGCACGACGCCGAGCTGGTGTGGGTCATGGACGATGACACCGAGCCGCAGCCGGACACGCTGGCCGAGCTGGTGCGCACCTGGCGGGACTACGCCGAGGACCCGACCCGCCGCCCGGCCTTCGTGGCCAGCCGCGTGGTCTGGACGGATGGGCGCGAGCACCCGATGAACTCCATGCGGGAGCGGATCCTGCCCGGGGGGGGGGGGGGGGGGGGGGGGGGGGGCGGGGGGGGGGGGGGGGGGGGCGGCGGGGGGGGGGGGGGGCGGGGGGGGGGGCGCGGGGGGGCCGGCCCCCGGGGGGGGGGGGCGGGGCCGGCCGCGCCCCCCCCCCGCCCCCCCCCCGGGGGGCGCCCCGCCCCCCGGGCGGCCGCGGGGGGGGGGGGGGGGGCGCCGAGGCCGCGCTGTTCGCCGCCGACCTGCTGCGCATGTACGCCCGCTACGCCGAGTCGAAGGGGTGGAAGACGGAGATCATCTCCGCCAACG
>NZ_JANJES010000019.1:0-9187 GCF_044878465.1 Rothia sp. BD8
CCCCCCCCCCCCCCCCCCCGCCCGCGCCGGCCCCCCCCCCCCCCCCCCCCGCCCGGGCGGGGCCGCGCGGCCGGGCGCGCCCGCGGCGCGCCGCGGGCGCGGGGGCCCCGCCCCCCCCCCCCCCCCCCCCCCCCCCCCCCCCCCCGCCACACCATGACGGCCGAGACCGTCGAAGGGGTCAGAAGATGAAGTCGCAATAGGGCTCACGGCGGATCGCGAACAGCCGGGCCGCCTCCTCCGCGCCCTCGCCGGTGACCAGGCCGAAGCGCACCTCGGGCTCGCAGCCCTGGAATACCGCTGAGGCCAGCAGCTGCACGGGGAAGCGCACCCGGGCGGCCTGTGGGGCCAGCTCCGGCTCATCCTCGGCCTCGGTGCGCCGCTCGTCCCGCGCGGCCAGCAGGTGCGCCCCGGGCAGCTCGGCCCCGGCACCATCGGCAGTGCCGGATCCCGCGGACTCCCCGGCACCAACCGCCGCCTCGGCGCCCTCCCCGGCCCGGGCCGCGTCGACCTCGGACACGGCCCGACCGGGCACCACCTCGGCCCGACCGTCGCGGATGCGCAGGTGGTACGCGCCGGTGACCAGTCCCAGCGGGTCATCCACCAGCAGCACCAGCTCGCCGTCGGCCAGGTACTCCCGGTGCTCCAGGACGCGGGCCACGTCCAGGATCCGCGTCCACAGCACGTCGGTCTCCCGGATCTGTCGAACAGCCCGCGGGTTGGACAGGGCCCGGGCCAGCTCGTTGCCGGGGGCCGCGCGGAACTCCAGGAAGTCCACCAGGTCCAGGCTGAGCAGCTGCTCCCACAGGGCCACCCGCGCCCGGGTGCTCACCGCCTGGAAGTCCTTGACCACCACCCGGTTGGGCCCCGGAGAGGAGGAGCCCCAGCCCTGGTGGTTGAAGGCGGCGTAGCCCTCCACCCCGTCCGGGCCCTCGAAGACCAGGGCCTGCCGGGCGCCGTCGGGCTTGAGCTGATCCTCGGAGAGGTTCACCGCGCCCACCGCGTTCTCCACGACCCCGCGCGGGCGCACGGCCTGCCCGGCCCGGAACCCGGCGATCGACTCGCGCAGCGCCAGCCCGAACTCCACCAGCTCCTTGCCCTGGGCCTGGTGGATGCGGCCCTGCCGGGCCCCGGAGCGCTCGACGACGCCGGGCAGCAGCCGCGGACGCGCGGTGAGGTCCAGCTCGTAGGTGATCATGCGGGTGGACAGCCCGAAGCCGAAGCGACCGTAGATCTCGCCTTCGGAGACGGTCAGCGCGGCCATCCCGCAGCCCTCGGACCGGGCCCGGGCCAGCTCCGGCTCCATCATCCGGCGCAGGATCCCCCGACGCCGGTGGGTCGGGGCCACACCCACCCCGGTGATCATCCACGCGGGCACCGCCCCGGCGCCGACCTCCACGGTGTTGGGGAAGCCGAAGATCGTGGCCACCGGGTGCGGTCCCTGCGCGCTGGGCAGCCCGGCCAGGGTGGTGTCCTCATCCGTGAAGCCGCGGATCACCGCCCGCATCTGCTGCTCGTGCTCGGCGTTCCAGCGCTGCAGCTTCGCGTCCCCCGGGTCCTCGTAGAAGCCCAGGGCGATGCGCCGGGTCGCGGCGCGGTACAGGGCGGTGGGCTCGCCGCCCTCGTCGAGGAAGCGGGTCAGCTCGAAGGGCGTGAGCGTCATGGGTTCTCCTGGGTCTCGGGATGCGCGGGGAGCGCGAGGGGCGTGGGCCGCCGCGGCGGGTGCCGCGGTGCTGGTGCTGCGGCGGGGCCGGGGGGTGCGGCGAAGAGTGCGGCCGGGGTCGGCGGGTCAGTGGGCGGCGTCGTTCCAGGAGGGCCCGCGGCCCACCTGCACCTCCAGGGGCACCCGCAGCTTCGCGGCCCCGGACATCTCCTCCCGCAGGATAGCCTCGGCGGCGTCGTGCTCGCCCGGGGTCACCTCCAGGATCAGCTCGTCGTGGACCTGCAGGACCATCCGGGTGGACAGGCCCTCCTCGCGCAGGCGTCGATCCACCCCCAGCATGGCCTTCTTGATGATGTCCGCGGCCGAGCCCTGGATCGGGGCGTTCAGCGCGGCGCGCTCGGCCATGTCCCGGGTCTGGCGGTTGGTGCTGGTCAGCTCCGGCAGGTAGCGGCGGCGCCCGAACATCGTCTCGGTGTACCCGGTCTTGCGGGCCTCATCCACGATGTGGCGCAGGTAGGTGCGCACCGCCCCGAAGCGGCGGAAGTAGCTGGACATCAGCCCGCGGGCCTCATCCACGGAGATCTCCAGCTGCTTGGACAGCCCGTAGGAGCTCAGCCCGTAGGCCAGGCCGTAGCTCATCGCCTTGACCTTGGCGCGCATCTCCGGGGTGACGTCGGCCGGGGTGACGCCGAAGACCTGGGAGCCGACGAAGCGGTGCAGGTCCTCCCCGTCCCGGTAGGCCTGGATCAGGCCCTCATCCTGGGACAGGTGGGCCATGATGCGCATCTCGATCTGGGAGTAGTCCGCGGTCAGCAGCTCCTGGTACCCCTCGCCGACGACGAAGGCCGCCCGGATCTTGCGGCCCTCCGCGGTGCGCACGGGGATGTTCTGCAGGTTCGGGTTGATCGAGGAGAGCCGGCCGGTGGCCGCGGTGGTCTGCCCGAAGGTGGTGTGCACCCGGTCCTGGGCGGATAAGGCGTCGCGCAGCCCCTCCACGGCCTGGCGCAGCTTGGTGTACTCGCGGTAGCGCAGCAGCCAGGCCATGAAGTCGTACCCGGCGGTGCCCGGCTCCAGGGTGCGGCTGAGCTCCTGCAGGGAGGTCGCGTCCGTGGTGTACCCGGAGGAGATCTTCCGGGTGGTGGGAAGCCCCAGGGTCTCGAACAGCACGGTCTGCAGCTGCTTGGGCGAGGAGAGGTTCACCGTCTGGCCGCCGAGCACCTGCTCGGCGTTGCGCTGGGCGGTGTCGATCTCGGCCTGGTACGCCTCGATCAGCGCCTCCAGCCGGGCCGGCTCCACGGCCACCCCGGCCAGCTCCATGCGCAGCAGGATCTCGGCCAGCGGGATCTCCAGCTCGGTGAGGATCCGCTGGGCCCACGGGTGCTCGCCCAGCCGCTGCCGCACGGTCCGGGCGACGTCGTGCAGCAGCCACGCGGCCGCGGCGAAGCGATCCAGCCACGGCACCGCCTTCTGACGGCGCTGCTCCGGGGTCTCCTTGCGCAGGGTGGCCTGGGTGGGCTTCTTCAGCTTGGGGCCGAAGGAGTAGGAGGTGAACTCCCCGCCCAGCTGCTCGGGGTCGTAGCCGCGGGCCCCCGGGCGCAGCACGAAGGCCTCCAGGGCCACGTCCCGGCCGGCGTCGGCGAGGCGGTAGCCCAGCTCCCCGAGCCGGCGCACCAGCCCCTTGAGGTCGCTGACCAGCAGGTCCGCGGCCCGCTCGGTGAGCAGCCGCTGCAGGGTGCTGCTCGCGGCCTCATCCAGCTCCTCCAGCACCGCGGTGCCCACCGACTCGGGGTCCGCGATCTGCAGGACGGGCCCCAGCCGGTAGTCCTCCTGCAGGGTCAGTGCGATCGTGGTGCCGGGCTGCCCGAAGGCGGCCTGAATGGCCGCGGCGTCGGGCAGGTCCTGCCGCTGCGGGATCTGGATCTGCGGTTCGGGCTCGGCGGCGGACAGGTCCCGGCGGACCCGGTCGCGCAGGGTGCGGAACTCCAGCTCGTCGAACAGCGCGTCCATGCGTTCCAGATCCGGCTCCCGCCGGGCCATCTGGGCGAAGCTGACCGGCAGGTCCAGGTCCCGCCTCAGCTCGTTGAGGCGGAAGTTGCGCCGCACATCCTCCAGGTGCGCCCGCAGGTTCTCCCCGGCCTTGCCGCGGATCTCCTCGGCGTGGGCCAGCACCCCCTCCAGGTCCCCGTACTGGCCCAGCCATTTGGCGGCCGTCTTGGGCCCCACCTTGGGCACCCCCGGCAGGTTGTCCGCGGACTCCCCCACCAGGGCGGCCACGTGCCGGTACAGCCGCGGCGGGACCCCGTACTTCTCCTCGATGTCCGCGGCGGTGCGCGGCGGGATCTCGGAGATCCCCTTGGTGGGGTACAGCACGCTGGTGCGCTCGGAGATCAGCTGGAAGGCGTCCCGGTCCCCGGAGACGACGACGACCTCCGCCCCGGCGCTCTCGGCCAGGTGCGCCCCGGTCGCGACGATGTCGTCGGCCTCGAACCCCTCCACGGTGATCCACGGAATGTTCAGGGTGTCCAGGGTCTGCTGGATGTACTCGATCTGCCCGGCGAACTCCTCCGGGGTCTTCTGCCGCCCGGCCTTGTACTCGGGGTACTCCTCGGAGCGGAAGGTGGGCCCGGACAGGTCGAAGGCCACGGCCACGTGGGTGGGGCGCAGCTGCCGGATCATGGTCAGCAGCATCGCGGTGAACCCGTGCACGGCGTTGGTGTGCTGCCCGGCGGTGGTGACGAAGGACCCCTCCGGCACGGCGTAGAAGGCGCGGAAGGCCATGGAGTGCCCGTCCACCAGCAGGAGGCGGCTGACCTCCTCCAGGCCTTCGGCGGCGGGCTGCTCGGCGGGATCGGTCGCGGCGGCGTCGGACGGCTGGGGCTGCTGGGTGGAAGTCACCCTACAATCCTAAGCACACCCGTCGCGGCCCGTCCGGGCCCGCATCCCCTCTCGAAAGGCCGAGCCCGCCATGGAAGACTCCCCCCGCCAGTCCGCCGATCGCCTCACCGCGATGGGGGTGCCGCCCGAGGTGCAGGAGGCGCTGCCCGCGCACGGCATCGGCACGATGGCCGAGCACATGGGCATCGTCTTCGAGGAGCTCACCGCCGAGCGCGCCGTCGCCCGCTTCCCGGTGGAGCGCAACACCCAGCCCTACGGCCTGGTGCACGGCGGGGCGCACGTGGCGCTGGCGGAGACCCTCGGGTCGATGGCCGCCAACGTGTTCGCCGGCCCGGAGAAGATGGCCGTGGGGCTGGATGTGAACGCGACGCACCAGCGCGGGGCCAGCAGCGGCTGGGTCACCGGCACCTGCACGGCGATCCACCTGGGCCGCACCCTGTGCGTGCACGAGATCGTGATGACCGACGGCGACGGCCGGCGCCTGTCCACCGCCCGGATCACCAATCTGCTGGTTGACCGGAAGGGCTGACGAGACGGGCGCCTCCGGGGCGGCCTCCGGCGGAAGCGGACAGCCCCCGACGCCGCGGGATCGCGGCGTCGGGGGCTGCTGTGCGCGGGTCACCCCGCCCGGTGCGTGGGCTCAGGCGACCTGGGCGATGATGGTCTCGGCCACCTCGCGCATGGACAGGCGCCGGTCCATGGAGGTCTTCTGGATCCAGCGGAAGGCCTCCGGCTCGGTCAGGCCCATCTTGGTGATCAGCAGGGACTTGGCCCGGTCCACGAGCTTGCGGGTCTCGAACTGCTCCTTGAGGTCGGTGACCTCGTGCTCGAGGGCCTTGATCTGCTCGTACCGGCTGATCGCGACCTCGATGGAGGGGATGAGGTCGTTCTCCGTGAACGGCTTGACCACGTAGGCCATCGCCCCGGCCTCGGTGGCCCGGTCCACGAGCTCCTTCTGGCTGAACGCGGTCAGCAGCACCACGGGGGCGATGCGCTCCTTGGCGATGTGCTCCGCGGCGCTGATCCCGTCCATCTTGGGCATCTTCACGTCCATGAGCACCACGTCCGGGCGATGCTCCTGGGCCAGGGAGACCGCGTCCTCGCCGTTGTCGGCCTGGGCCACGACGTCGAATCCCTGGGCGGAGAGGATCTCCACGATGTCCAGCCGGATCAGGGCCTCGTCCTCGGCGACGACGACGCGGCGCACCGGCCGGTTGGAGTCGGCCCGGGTGGTCTCGGCCGCGGCGGGCTCGGCCGCGGCGCTGACGTCGATGGTCTCCGCGGAGTCCTGGGGAGTGGAGCTGTTCTCGGACATCGGCGGTCTCCTTGGGTGGTGCGGACGGTCACGGAAAAAGGGTGCGGGGTGAGCGCACGCGTCTCGGGAAGGGACCCGGGACGGACAGCGCCTCACCCTCTGCGCATTTTACGCCCACCCGCTCGGACGGCGGGATGGGACATGCGCAGAGGGTGAGGCGGCGTCGGGTGCGACGGCGGCTCAGGCGCCGGCGACGGCGGCGGCGAGCTTGTCCAGGGAGGACTCCAGCTGCTCCTCGCTGACCAGCGGGAAGCCGACCTCGCGGGCGAACTGCGGGTCCACGGCGGACCAGTCGTAGGTCAGGCGCACATCGGTGGAGTCGGAGCCGGTGGACTCCAGCTCCCAGACCCACTCCCAGCCGGGGGGCTCGGTGCCCTCGGGGGCGGTCTTCCAGGAGATCAGCTTGTTCTCGTCGAAGCCGGTCACGTGGTTCTCGGTCTTGTAGTCCCCGCCCATGTGGTCCCCGTGCATGTTCATGCGGAAGACGTCGCCGACCTTCTGGATGCGGTCGGTCTTGTCGTCGGAGACGATGAACCCGGAGCCGTCCAGCTCCTGGTGCCGCTCGGGGTTGGACAGCACGTCGAAGAGGTCCTTCGCCGGGGCGTCGATGGTGCGGGTCACCGTGATCGAGGTCTGGTCGGTCATCTCTTGCTCCTTGGGTGAGGGAACAGCGGTCACCATCCACCCTAGTCGGCGGCCGGGAGCGCGGGGCCGAGTTCGCCCTCAGCCGCAAGACCGCGCGCCTGACCAGCCGCCGACGAGACCGTACAGAGCGGCCGTGGTGCCCAAGGTGGGACTCGAACCCACACGTCCGAAGACACCGCATTTTGAGTGCGGCGCGTCTGCCGATTCCGCCACTTGGGCGCGGAAGGGGGCGTCCGCCGGATCGCTGCCCGGCAGGACGCCCCCACTGTACACGAGCCCGTCGCCCGGGCCGGTGTCACCGCTGGATCACCGCGGGATCAGTCCCGGTACGGCCCCAGCTTCTCGTGCTCCTCGGGCACGGGAGCGCCGTTGTCGTCCAGGTCGCCCACTCGGTGGGCGCGGACCATGTTCGTGGATCCGGCCACGCCCATCGGGGAGCCGGCGGTCATCACGATCATCTCGTCCTTGGTGGCCATGCTCTTGGAGATCAGGTAGCGATCCACCTCGGCGAGCATCTCGTCCGTGGACTGCGCCTTCTGATCCACCACGGCCTGCACGCCCCAGAACAGGGCCATGAACGCGGCCACCTTGGGGTCCGGGGTGAAGGCCAGGATCGGCCTGGACGGACGCAGGCGGCACAGGCGCCGGGCGGAGTCGCCGGACTGGGTGAAGGTGCAGATGAAGTTGACGTCCAGCTGCTGGGCGATGTTCACCGCGGCCAGGGTCACCGCGCCGCCGCGGGTGCGGGGGCTGGAACCCAGGGCCGGGACGCGGTCCAGGCCGTGGGCCTCGGTGGACTCCACGATCCGCGCCATCGTCTGGATGGTGATGATCGGGTACTGGCCCACGGAGGTCTCCCCGGAGAGCATGACCGCGTCCGCGCCGTCCAGGATCGCGTTGGCGCAGTCGGAGGCCTCCGCGCGGGTCGGCATCGGGTTGGAGATCATGGACTCCAGCACCTGGGTCGCCACGATCACGGGCTTGGCCCAGCGGCGGGCCAGCTCGATCGCGCGCTTCTGGACCAGCGGCACCTCCTCCAGCGGGTACTCCACGCCGAGGTCGCCGCGGGCGACCATGATGCCGTCGAACTTGTCGATGATGTCCTGGAGGTTGTCCACCGCCTGCGGCTTCTCGATCTTGGCGATGACGGGCAGCTTCAGCCCCTCCTCCTCCATGATCTCGTGCACGCGGAGGATGTCGTCCCCGGAGCGGACGAAGGACAGGGCGATGATGTCGACGCCGGTGCGCAGCGCCCAGCGCAGGTCCTTCTCGTCCTTCTCGGTCAGCGCCGGGACGGAGACCGCGGCGTTGGGGATGTTGATGCCCTTGTGGTCGGAGACCTTCCCGCCGATCACGACGCGGGTGGTCACGGTGGTCGCGGAGACCTCGGTGGCCTCCAGGCGGACCTTGCCGTCGTCGATCAGCAGCAGGTCCCCGGGGCGCACGTCCCCGGGCAGGCCCTTGTAGGTGGTCCCGCAGATCTCCTTGGTGCCGGGCACGTCCTCGGCGGTGATCTTGAAGATGTCGCCGGGCTCGAGCATCTCGGAGCCGTTGACGAAGGTCTCCAGGCGGATCTTGGGCCCCTGGATGTCGGCGAGGATCGCGACGTTCTTGTTGAGGTCCTGCGACGCTCGGCGGACGTTGTTGAAGTTGGCGGTGTGGACATCGTGGTCGCCGTGGCTCATGTTCAGGCGGGCGACGTTCAATCCGGCCGAGATGGCCTCGGAGAGCTTGTCGTAGGAGGACAGTGCCGGACCCAGGGTGCATACGATCTTTGCGCGTCTCATGGCTTCCACTCTAGTTCTCGCAAAGCCACATGAACAGTCATCGGCGCCGGGTGAACCCACCGTGTCCGCGTTCAATCCCACACATTCCCACACCGCGGGTTAGGCTGAGGGAAGACCCGAGAGACCCCAGGAGGAGAACATGTCCGGCGCCCTCGTGCTGTACGGCTCCCGCTACGGCTACACCCGCACCTACGCCCAGTGGATCGCCGAGGACCTCAAGGGCACCGCCCTGGACCTGGCCTCGGCCACCCCGGAGGACGTCGCCGAGGCCGACGCCGTCGTGCTGGGCTTCAGCGACTACGCCGGCAAGCTCACCGACGCCGCCGAGGCCGAGCGCCTGGCACCCCACCTGGACGGGCGGGCCCTGGGCTTCTTCACGGTCTCCTTCTCCGGGACCGTCTCCGCGACCGCCGAGAAGCTGGACGGGCAGCTGGCCAAGAACCTGCCCACCGCCTACGCCCCGCGCCGCGGCACGGTGCCCACCGGACACTTCCGCGGCGGCATCGACTACTCGCGCCTGTCCCGGACCCACCGCACCGCGATGATGGGGGTGCGCACCTTCCTGAAGGCCAAGCCGGACAAGTCCGTCTCCGATCAGCAGATGATCGACTCCTACGGCGGATCCGCGGACTACTCGGACCGGGCCAGCACCGCGGACTTCGTGGCCGCGGTGCGGGCCCAGCGCGGCTGACCCGGACGGAGCGCCCCAGACGGAGAGACCCGGCCGGAGCGACGCCGCGCGGCCCGACGCGGCGGGGGCAGACCCATCGCGTCTGACCCACCGCGGCCCGGGGGGGGGCGGGCCCCCCCCCCCCGCCGCGGGCCCGCGGGGGGGGGGGGGGGGCGCGGGGGGGGCGGGGGGCGGCCCGGCGCCGCCCCGCCGCC
>NZ_JANJES010000020.1:0-3408 GCF_044878465.1 Rothia sp. BD8
CATCAAAAAATGAATCTCGGCGGCGACCTACTCTCCCACACACCTACCGGGTGCAGTACCATCAGCGCTAAGAGCCTTAACTACCGGGTTCGGAAAGGGACCGGGTGTACCCCTCTTGCCATAACCACCGAGAAAAACACGGGCCAACCACCATCCAGGCACCCACCACCAACCCCACCCACCAGGGAAACACCCCCAAGGGTCACGGGTTCATGGTCAGCACCCCACACGGGTTGCTATCCCAAAACCATACAGTGAACACGAACACCAACACACGACCATCAAACAACCATGATCACCATGATGTGTAGATAAGTCTTCGGCCTATTAGTACCAGTCAACTCCACCAGTCTTCAGTCCCGGCTTCCATACCTGGCCTATCAACCCCGTCATCTACAGGGAGCCTCACACCCAACAAAAGGGCAAGGAGAACTCATCTCGAAGCAAGCTTCCCGCTTAGATGCTTTCAGCGGTTATCTCTCCCGAACGTAGCCAATCAGCCATGCACCTGGCGGTACAACTGACATACCAGAGGTTCGTCCGTCCCGGTCCTCTCGTACTAAGGACAGGCCTCCACAATTCTCCAACGCACGCAGCGGATAGGGACCGAACTGTCTCACGACGTTCTGAACCCAGCTCGCGTACCGCTTTAATGGGCGAACAGCCCAACCCTTGGGACCAACTCCAGCCCCAGGATGCGACGAGCCGACATCGAGGTGCCAAACCATGCCGTCGATATGGACTCTTGGGCAAGATCAGCCTGTTATCCCCGAGGTACCTTTTATCCGTTGAGCGACGGCCATTCCACAATGAACCGCCGGATCACTAGTCCCGACTTTCGTCCCTGCTCGACCTGCCAGTCTCACAGTCAAGCTCCCTTGTGCACTTACACTCAACACCTGATTGCCAACCAGGCTGAGGGAACCTTTGGGCGCCTCCGTTACTCTTTAGGAGGCAACCGCCCCAGTTAAACTACCCATCAGGCACTGTCCCTGACCCAGATCATGGGCCGAAGTTAGACATCCAATATGACCAGAGTGGTATTTCAACAACGACTCCACCACCACTAGCGTGATGACTTCACAGTCTCCCACCTATCCTACACAAGCCACACCGAACACCAATACCAAACTATAGTAAAGGTCACGGGGTCTTTCCGTCCTGCTGCGCGAAACGAGCATCTTTACTCGTACTGCAATTTCGCCGAGTTCATGGTTGAGACAGTAGGGAAGTCGTTACTCCATTCGTGCAGGTCGGAACTTACCCGACAAGGAATTTCGCTACCTTAGGATGGTTATAGTTACCACCGCCGTTTACTGGGGCTTAAATTCTCCGCTTCGACCCCGAAGGGCCTAACGAGTCCTCTTAACCTTCCAGCACCGGGCAGGAGTCAGTCCGTATACATCGTCTTGCGACTTCGCACGGACCTGTGTTTTTGATAAACAGTCGCTTCCCCCTGGTCTCTGCGACCCATACACGCTCCCCGGAGCAAGCCCGGTTCACGCTCAAGGTCCCCCTTCTCCCGAAGTTACGGGGGCATTTTGCCGAGTTCCTTAACCATGATTCTCTCGAACGCCTTAGTATTCTCTACCTGATCACCTGTGTCGGTTTAGGGTACGGGCAACTAGAACCTCACGCCGATGCTTTTCTCGACAGCATAGGATCACCGAATCCCCCCACCAAAGGGGGTCCCATCACATCTCAGGCACACGAGGCGCGCATTTAACAACACCCCACCCTACATGCTTAGACCACGACAACCACCGCGTGGCCCGGCTACCTTCCTGCGTCACACCTGTTAACACGCTTACCTCCCTGGCTCAGGCCCCACGCTCCCCACCAGAAGCCACACAAAATGCGGCCACAGTGGTTCGGGTGGTTAGTATCACCAGCTCAGTATGGACGGTCCTTCGTCGGTACGGGAATATCAACCCGTTATCCATCGACTACGCCTGACGGCCTCGCCTTAGGCCCCGACTAACCCAGGGAAGATTAGCTTGACCCTGGAACCCTTGATCATCCGGCGGATACGTTTCTCACGCATCATTCGCTACTCATGCCTGCATTCTCACTCGCATAGCCTCCACCACTCGTTCACACGGCAGCTTCACCGGCCACACGACGCTCCCCTACCCAACAACAAAACGCTGTTGCCACAACTTCGGCGGTGTACTTGAGCCCCGCTACATTGTCGGCGCAGAATCACTTGACCAGTGAGCTATTACGCACTCTTTCAAGGATGGCTGCTTCTAAGCCAACCTCCTGGTTGTCTCAGCAACTCCACATCCTTTCCCACTTAGCACACGCTTAGGGGCCTTAGTTGATGGTCTGGGCTGTTTCCCTCTCGACAATGAAGCTTATCCCCCACTGTCTCACTGCCACGCTAAAACTTACCGGCATTCGGAGTTTGGCAGACGTCAGTAACCCGATAAGGCCCATCAGCCAACCAGTAGCTCTACCTCCAGCAAGCAACACGCAACGCTGCACCTAAATGCATTTCGGGGAGAACCAGCTATCACAGAGTTTGATTGGCCTTTCACCCCTACCCACAGCTCATCCCCTCCATTTTCAACTGAAGTGGGTTCGGTCCTCCACGCGCTCTTACACGCGCTTCAACCTGGCCATGGGTAGATCACTCCGCTTCGGGTCTAGATCCTGCCACTCACACGCCCTCTTCAGACTCGCTTTCGCTACGACTACCCCACACGGGTTAACCTCGCGACAGAACACTAACTCGCAGGCTCATTCTTCAAAAGGCACGCCATCACCCCAAAAGGCTCTGACGGCTTGTAGGCACACGGTTTCAGGTACTATTTCACTCCCCTCCCGGGGTACTTTTCACCATTCCCTCACGGTACTGATCCACTATCGGTCACAAGAAAGTATTTAGACTTACCAGGTGGTCCTGGCAGATTCACACGAGATTTCACGGGCCCCGTGCTACTCGGGAAACAACACCATGCAGCAACCACGGTTTCAGCTACAGGACTCTCACCCTCTACGGCACGCCATCCCAGGCGCTTCGCCTACCGCAACACACCACACCACCAGCCGGTAAGAACTGGCACGCATCACTCCCACAACCCCCATGATGCAACCCCTCACCGGTATCACACACCACAGGTTTAGTCTCATCCGCTTTCGCTCGCCACTACTCACAGAATCATTAGTTATTTTCTCTTCCTGAGGGTACTGAGATGTTTCACTTCCCCTCGTTCCCTCCACACACCCTATACATTCAGGTGCAGGTCACCACCCTTGACAAGTGGCGGGGTTCCCCCATTCGGAAATCCTCGAATCAACGTCCTGTTATCGACTCCCCGAGGCTTATCGCAGATTCACACGTCCTTCATCGGCTTCTTGTGCCAAGGCATCCACCGTGCGCCCTAAACAACTTAGCCACACACA
>NZ_JANJES010000021.1:0-2127 GCF_044878465.1 Rothia sp. BD8
ATAATCACAGATACACTCAACAATCGCAGATACACCACACCCAGCAACCACCAGAAACCCAGCAGTCACCAGACACGGCATACCAGAATAAAATTGATGCTCGCGTCCACTATATAGTTCTCAAACAACAACCCACACCACCACCAACACCACACACAACGCATAGCACCAGCAACAGCCAGGCAAACCCAAGACAACCACCCCAACCCACACCAGCAACAGGAAACCCATCACCAGCACGGGTCAGAAGCTCATTGCCTCAAAACCCAACAGCATGCTCCATCCACTCCACTCACCACACCACCAGCCACACAAGCCGGCAGCATGACAAGAACAGGCGCACATTCCACCCATGAGCAAACCCCACGCACCACACTCGGGCACGAACAGGGCCAACCAAAGTTGAGCTCCTTAGAAAGGAGGTGATCCAGCCGCACCTTCCGGTACGGCTACCTTGTTACGACTTAGTCCCAATCGCCAGTCCCACCTTCGACGACTCCCTCCACAAGGGTTAGGCCATCGGCTTCGGGTGTTACCAACTTTCGTGACTTGACGGGCGGTGTGTACAAGGCCCGGGAACGTATTCACCGCAGCGTTGCTGATCTGCGATTACTAGCGACTCCGACTTCATGGGGTCGAGTTGCAGACCCCAATCCGAACTGAGACCGGCTTTTTGGGATTAGCTCCACCTCACAGTATCGCAACCCATTGTACCGGCCATTGTAGCATGCGTGAAGCCCAAGACATAAGGGGCATGATGATTTGACGTCATCCCCACCTTCCTCCGAGTTGACCCCGGCAGTCTCCTATGAGTCCCCACCATCACGTGCTGGCAACATAGAACGAGGGTTGCGCTCGTTGCGGGACTTAACCCAACATCTCACGACACGAGCTGACGACAACCATGCACCACCTGTACACCAGCCCAAAAGGGAAGAACCATCTCTGGAACGATCCGGTGTATGTCAAGCCTTGGTAAGGTTCTTCGCGTTGCATCGAATTAATCCGCATGCTCCGCCGCTTGTGCGGGCCCCCGTCAATTCCTTTGAGTTTTAGCCTTGCGGCCGTACTCCCCAGGCGGGGCACTTAATGCGTTAGCTACGGCGCGGAAAACGTGGAATGTCCCCCACACCTAGTGCCCAACGTTTACGGCATGGACTACCAGGGTATCTAATCCTGTTCGCTCCCCATGCTTTCGCTCCTCAGCGTCAGTAACAGCCCAGTAACCTGCCTTCGCCATCGGTGTTCCTCCTGATATCTGCGCATTTCACCGCTACACCAGGAATTCCAGTTACCCCTACTGCACTCTAGCCTGCCCGTACCCACTGCACACCCGGAGTTAAGCCCCGGGCTTTCACAGCAGACGCGACAAGCCGCCTACGAGCTCTTTACGCCCAATAATTCCGGACAACGCTTGCGCCCTACGTATTACCGCGGCTGCTGGCACGTAGTTAGCCGGCGCTTCTTCTGCAGGTACCGTCACTTCCGCTTCTTCCCTGCTGAAAGAGGTTTACAACCCGAAGGCCGTCATCCCTCACGCGGCGTCGCTGCATCAGGCTTGCGCCCATTGTGCAATATTCCCCACTGCTGCCTCCCGTAGGAGTCTGGGCCGTGTCTCAGTCCCAGTGTGGCCGGTCACCCTCTCAGGCCGGCTACCCGTCGTCGCCTTGGTAGGCCATTACCCCACCAACCAGCTGATAGGCCGTGAGCCCATCTAAGACCAGTACATAACCCTTTCCACCACCAGCCCATGCGGGCAGTAGTCGCATCCGGTATTAGACCCAGTTTCCCAGGCTTATCCCAGAGTCAAAGGCAGGTCACTCACGTATTACTCACCCGTTCGCCACTCATCCACCCGGTGCAAGCACCAGGCTTCAGCGTTCGACTTGCATGTGTTAAGCACGCCGCCAGCGTTCGTCCTGAGCCAGGATCAAACTCTCCGTTGAAAAACAAAAAGCATGAACACTGGACTCATCAAAATAAATGAACAGCGCAGCGCATCACCAGCCACGGGGTGGCCTCCACGCTGCACCAACACTCTGCATGATGACCACAGTCATTCACAAAAAATACTTGGTATGCACCATCAGAGTGAACAAAGCACACTATTGAGTTCTCAAACAACGA
>NZ_JANJES010000022.1:0-1078 GCF_044878465.1 Rothia sp. BD8
TTGTGTGTGTAAGCGGGCGGTGTTTCGGGGTTAGAGGTAGTGCTCGATGCGCTCGGGGAACGCGATCGCGATTTGTTCGAGGGCCTTCATCCAGTTCGTCACGACCTGACCCTCGATGAGCCGGCCGGAGGCCTTGCGCTCGGTGGATGGGCGGCCGCGTTCCCGCGCCCGGTCACGGGCGCGTTTGTCCTCGATGTCGCATCGGGCTCATACGAGTCCGGATGTTCCGAGAAGACTGCCGATGCCGAAGGTCACGGCGAGAGCCGCGGCGCCGCCGACGATCACGCGGGTCACGGCCCGCGGCACGGAGCTTTCCCCGACCCGTGCACCGATCGCCCCCGTGATCCCGAGCGCGAGAATGACGGCAACAAACGTCGCGGGCACCCGCCACTGCTCGGGCGGCAAGAGGATCACGACAAGAGGCAGGATCCCCCCGATCAGGAACGCCATGGCGGAGGAGAAGGCGGCATGCCAAGGACTCGGAACATCATCCGGGTCGATGTTGAGTTCGGTGGAAAGGTGCGCGCGAAGTGCATCCCGTTCCGTGAGCTCGGTCGCGACCTGGAGGGCCGTTTCGGGCCGGAGCCCCTTCTGCTCATACAACCCGGCGAGTTCGATCAACTCCTCCTCGGGTATCTCGGCCAGCTCGCGTTTCTCCTTCTGAATCATCGCGTGTTCACTGTCACGTTGACTGCTCACGGACACGTACTCACCGAGCGCCATCGAGATGGCGCCACCGACTAGGCCCGCCACGCCGGCCGTCAGGATCGGCGCCGTTGCGGTCGTGACGCCCGCAACGCCGACCACGATGGCTGCGACCGAGACGATGCCGTCGTTCGCGCCCAGGACGCCAGCACGCAGCCAGTTCATCTTCTGAGCGATTCCGCCGCGGTGTGGTTCGGCGGCATGCTGACCGACTGGCTCGGTGGTGTTGGGAAGATTCTGCGACATCGCTCGATGATGACACGCCGGCCGGCGGCTGTCCATGAAGGAAAGGCTCTCCTATCGCCGGGCGAGACGGGGGGCATCGGCCATGCGTGGGAGCAGAATACCCAGAGCCCGATTGCGAACTTATACC
>NZ_JANJES010000023.1:0-934 GCF_044878465.1 Rothia sp. BD8
CTAGGCCGTGTTGCTAAACCCATTGGAGGGTGGCTGCGAGGCTGAGCCCGGCGTGGAAGTTCCGGGCAGTCTTGTCTGATCGGGCCGCGATTCCGCGCCACTGCTTGAGCTTGTTGAAGCAGCGCTCGACGGCGTTACGGCCTTTGTAGCGTCGTTTCTGATCGCGCCCGAAGTCGATCGGCCGGCCGGGCTTCTTGCGACGGTGCGCGATCTGGTCGTCGCGTTCAGGAATGGTCGTAGCGATTCCTCGCTGGCGTAGCCAGGCTCGGTTCTTCTTCGACGGGTAGCCCTTGTCGGCGATAACCCGTTCCGGACGGGTCCTGGGGCGTCCTTTCGCGCCGACGACACGGATCTCGTCGATCGTGTCGGGGAGCATGCTCGTGTCGGCGACCTGTCCTCCCGTGAGGACGAACGCCAGGGTTCTCCCCTTTCCGTCGCAGACGAGGTGGATCTTGGTCGTCAACCCGCCTCGAGAGCGACCGATCGAGTGATCAGGCGGTTCCTCGCCGTACTTCTTGTAGTTCGGCGGATCTCCCTGTGGTTCGGGGAAGGGTCGCGCCGTGCTGATGCACGCGCACGATCGTGGAGTCGATCGAAGTCACCCAGTCCAACTCTCCACGCTGATGCGTGAGGGACTGCACCGCCTCCAGCACCCGAGTCCAGACGCCCTGCTCGGCCCACCGGTTGAAGTTCTTGTAGATCGTGTTCCAGTTCCCGAACCGCTCGGGCACCTCCCGCCACAGCGATCCCGTCCGGAACCGCCACGCCGTCGCCTCGGCCACCGCGCGACGGTCGACCGGCGGACGGCCAGTCGTGCCCACGGCCGGAAACAATGGGCCGATCACAGCCCAATCATCATCAGAGATCTCCACACGCGCCACGAACACAAGGATCACCCACGTGCCCACGAGCACCCTTTAGCAACACGGCCTAG
>NZ_JANJES010000024.1:0-909 GCF_044878465.1 Rothia sp. BD8
CATCGAGCGCGTCACCGGCCAGCCTCACGACGTGGAAGGGATCCATCACCGTCACCGCCGCAGGCAGCTCTTCGACGGAGGCGGTTTTGAACCCGGTGAACCCGTCCATCGCGACGATTTCGACACCGTCTCGCCAGGCCCGCGGCCGATCCGCGAGCCAGGTCTTGAACACCGCCTTCGAGCGTCCCTCGACCATGTCCAGCAGCCTGGCAGGTCCCGTTCTCTCACGGACCGGTGTCAGGTCGATGATGACGGTCACGTACTTGTCGCCGCGGCGGGTATGCCGCCAGACATGCTCGTCGACGCCGAGCACTCGGACACCGTCGAACCGGCCTGGTGCGTCGATCAGGCGGCGTTTGCCCGCGGTGAGGATCGCGGTGTTCGCGGTGTGCCAGGACACGCCCAGGCCGGCAGCGGCGCGCGAGACGGTGAGGTGCTCGATCACGATGGCCTCCAGTGCCCACCGCATCCCGCCGCGAGACAGCCTCGCTCGTGCGGGCGCGGCCTGGGTGAGGTCTTCACGCCAGGACCGCCCGCACCCGGGGCACGCGTATCGGCGGACGCGGACCAGCAGCGTGGTGGGTCGGTGTCCGAACGGCTCGTGCGCCAGGTATCGGGCATCCGTGCCTCGGGACAGTGCCTGGCTGCCGCAGCCGCGGCACCACGGATCCGGCTCGGCAACGCGGCACTCCAGGACCGCACGGTCCGGTTCGATGTGCTGGCCCACGGCTATGAGGCCGAGCTCATCAAGTCGGCAGAACACGGTCAGGTCAGGGGTGGCGAAGGTATCGTGGGGCATGTCGGGGTCTTCCGGATGGGCAGTGTAGGAACTTCCATCATCGGGAGGCCTCGACCCTCACCCAGGCAGCGACGCGCCGGCCGCACCTACCTCCTCGATTACGAAGAGCC